>JAFLUE010000016.1 GCA_022508945.1 Oscillospiraceae bacterium | reverse complement strand
AAGCTCGACCGGATCGCCAACGTCCTTTACGCCTTCAAAATTAACACCCTTAACGACTTTTCCGTTCCTCACATCAAGGCAAGGGATTATTCTTTTCGCGAGCATATTTCCTCCTTATTCCTTTGCCAGTTCTATTGCTTCGGCAAGGTCAAGACTTCCCGAATACAGTGACTTTCCGCATATAGCGCCGTAAAGTCCGAGTTTTTTGCAAGTTTTTATATCCTCGATAGAACGAACTCCGCCGCTTGCGATTATATTTGCGGAACAGCTTGTATTTATCTGCTCGAGCTGCTCGGCGTTTACGCCGGATAGTGTCCCGTCCTTTGAAATATCTGTAAAAATAATGTACTTAACGCCAATCCTGCACATTTCTCTTGCAAGATGAGTAAAAGTTACATCAGATGTCTCAAGCCAGCCCTCTGTAGCCACATACCCGTCCTTAGCGTCAATTCCCACGGCAATTCTATTTCCGAACTCCTTTACCGCGTCTTTTACAAGCTGAGGATCTTTGACCGCGGCAGAACCGATAATGACACGCGATATTCCACTTTGCAGATACATTTCCACCGTATCAAGAGAACGGATCCCCCCGCCTACTTCGACCTTTAAGCCCGTATTTTTTGCAACGTCAATGAATATTTCCTTGTTCTGCTGAGAAGCATCCTTTGCTCCGTCAAGGTCGACCATGTGTATCCATTCCGCTCCCGCGTTTTCAAACGCTTTCGCGGTGTCCATATAGTTGTCGGCAACCTTTTGGACAGTGCTGTAATCGCCCTTGAACAGTCTCACACACTGCCCGTCCTTTATGTCAATAGCGGGTAAAATAACCATAAAACCACCTCATATTCGGGAATAAAGCCACGTTCATTGCGTAAAACTTTAATTTTATGTAATGTTCAGAGATAATACACTGTAATAACCTTGTCGGTGTCGGCAAAAACTTCTTGAATAAGCTCGCGGACATCTTCCCATTTCAATTTGTCCAGTCCACAGCCTATTTTCGGCATAGCTATCCTGTGGATATCTTCGGCTTTATCGCGAAAATCCTCCAACGCCTGCTTTAATGTTTCAAGAGTAGGCTTTCCGAAGGAACTTTGCTTTGTGACAAGATTTGCTGTTTTAACGCCGTTTGTATCTGTCATAAGACAGTATCCCCTGCCGTTCCATTCCTTTGGGTATTTCTCGCAAAGCTCCCTTTTAACGCCCATTTTTGCGAAAACCTTTGCTATACCCGCTCCGAGCGCGAAATCGGAAGCTATACAGTGAACAAGCGTACTTTCGCCTGTTCCTTCATACGCAAAAAGGTCACCCCGAACCTCATTAAAAGTCATAGACTGTTAAACCTCTTAAGAATATTAAGTCCCGTATCTCCGCTTTTTTCGGGATGGAACTGCGCTCCGTAAACATTGCCGCTGAAAACAAGCGCGGGTACCTTCATTCCATAGTCACAGTACGCCGAAACGTTTTCGCTCGGACATTCCGCTGCGTAAGAATGAACAAAATAAACATATTCCCCTCCGTTATCAAGCAGTCCGCACGGCTCGTTTAATTCCAACTCGTTCCAACCGATGTGCGGTATCGGAAGAGCTTCTGGCGTCATAAGCCTTACGCTTCCTTGAATAAGTCCCAGACCGTCGCATTCCTCGAACTCGTAACCCTTTTCAAAGAGCATCTGCATTCCAAGGCATATACCGAGAAGCGGCTTCTTTTCCGCTTCTTCCTTTATCACATCGACCAGTCCGCTTTCTTTAAGCATTCTCATTGCGTCGGGAAACGCACCTACCCCCGGTAAAATAAGCCTGTCCGCCGTTCTAAGATCGTCGGCGGAAGCAGTTATGGTATTTTCAAAGCCGAGAAAATCCAACGCGTTTTTTACGCTGAATAAATTCCCCGCACCATAATCAATAATCGCGATCATTTTTGACCTCTTTCAATTTTTATAAGCTGCCCCTGTTTTTCAATGCATGGCATAAAGCTGACTTCAAACTCCCCATAACGAATACCGTGAATCTCAAATGTGTTCATCAAAAATCTCCGTCCAATGCAGTTTGATATGCTCCATAATATGCCCGATATTACCTTCACCGGCAAATTCGCTCATATCGAAGAAGTTTTTATCCGTGCTTATCCACAAAAGCGGGTTCTTCTCCTCACGAATTGTTACCTCGTGATTTAATCCGCCTGCGTAGACCTCAACGTATTCATCGCAAAGCGGATAGGTAAAGTCCATTAAATGTACCAAACGAATATCCGACCTTGTTATGCCCGTTTCTTCAAACAGCTCTCTATAAGCCGCGTTATATCCGTCCTCTCCCTGCTCGATCTTGCCGCCTACCATGTTATAAAGTCCCTTGTACGGGTCTTTAACTCGTTTACACATCAGCATTTTGCTTTTGTCAGGTGAGAAAACCGCGATGACGTTGTAGCCCTGCATTACAGTACGCCCTTAGTGGAAACCGCGCTGCCGTCGGCGTTAGGTCGAACGGCTGTTTTCAGCGCATAAGCAAGTGCCTTGAACAACGCTTCGATTTTGTGGTGGTCGTTCGTGCCATACTCCACGCGAAGGTGTAGTGTTATTCCAGCGTTGAACGCAAACGCCCGCATAAACTCCTCGGTAAGGCAGGTGTCAAACTCGCCCACACGTTCGTTTGTAAACTCCGCATTAAATACGAGAAACGGTCTGCCGCTTATATCGACCGCGCAGAAGCCAAGTGACTCGTCCATTGGAATATACGCACTTCCGAAGCGTACAATGCCCGATTTATCTCCAAGTGCTTCACTAAACGCCTTTCCGAGAACAATTCCCACGTCCTCGGCGGTATGGTGAGCGTCGACATGTAAATCTCCCTTAGCGCTGAGCTTTAATCCAAACTCTCCGTGAACGGCGAAGGAATTAAGCATATGATCGAGAAATCCGATGCCTGTGCTTATGCCGACATCACCGCCGTCAATGTCAAGGCTGAGCGTTATGTCGGTTTCCTTGGTTTTTCTGGATATATCAGCTTTTCTGTTCATATCATTTCCTCCGATATTCAGAAGTTAAGTTTTTCTAACCGCAATCGAATTTGCGTGAGCTGTAAGCTGCTCACGGTTAGCGATAAGAATTATATCGTCCGCCGCGTCAAGAAGCGCGTCCTTTGTGTAGCAAATATAGCTCGAGCGCTTTATAAAGCTGTCCACGCCGAGCGGAGAATAAAATCTCGCCGTTCCGCTTGTAGGAAGAACGTGGTTAGGTCCCGCGTAGTAATCACCGAGCGGTTCGGGAGAATACTGACCCAAAAACAGCGAGCCTACGTTATCGAGCCTTCCTATATACTCCATCGGGTCTCTTACAACGCACTCCAAGTGTTCGGGAGCAATTTTATTCGCTATCTCAACAGCATAGTCCATGTCGTCACATACTATGATCCCGCCGTAGTTTTTAAGCGATTCTTCGATTATTTCCTTTCTCGACAGATACGCGGTCTGCCGCTCTATTTCCGCTTTGGTCTTCTCGGCAATTTCCATGCTTGTAGTGATCATAATCGAGCTTGCGAGCCTGTCGTGTTCTGCCTGCGACAGCAGATCAGCCGCGAGATAAACTGGATTCGCCGAATCATCTGCGAGAACAAGAATTTCGCTCGGTCCCGCGACCATATCAATATCAACAGTTCCGTAAACAAGCTTCTTCGCGGTAGCGACAAAAATATTGCCCGGACCTACGATTTTCGATACACGCGGGATCTCCTCCGTGCCGTAAGCCAGCGCAGCTATAGCCTGCGCTCCGCCCGCGAGATAAATTCTGTCAACTCCGCAAAGCGCCGCCGCGACAAGAATATCCTTGTTTGCCGAGCCGTCCTTAAGCGGCGGAGTTACCATAATAACTTCCTTTACTCCCGCAATTTTCGCGGGAACAGCGTTCATAAGAACCGACGAAGGATATGCCGCCGTACCGCCCGGAACATAAAGTCCGACTTTATCAAGACCGCGAATACGCTGTCCCATAATAACGCCGTTCTCCTCTGTCACACAAAATCCCTCGTGTTTTTGTCTTGTGTGAAACGCGGTGATATTTTCTACAGCGTTCAGCATTGCGTTTACGAAGTCCGGAGATTTTTCGTTCGCCTCTGTGAGCGCGTCCTGTATCGCCTCATCCGGAACGCGATAATACTGTGCGTTCGGACTGTCGAACTTTGCTGTATAAGCCTTTACAGCCTTATCTCCGTTTTCCTTTACATCTGCTAAAATTGACTTTACTGTTTTTTCAACCTCGGCGTTTACCTCTCCCGCGCGCTTTTCTACTTCCTCAAGAAAGCGCTTTTCATCGCCGTTTGCTTTTATTATCCTTATCATTTCAAATTCTCCTCTATAAGCCTTACGATCTCCTGGATACGCTCCTGCTTCAGCTTTATGCTTACCGTGTTGGCGATAAGCCGCGCGGATATCGGAGCAACATCCTCACAGACCTCAAGCCCGTTTTCTTTAAGCGTGGTTCCTGTTTCAACAATATCCACGATCCCGTCCGCAAGTCCCACAAGCGGAGCCAGCTCAACCGAGCCTTCTATTTTTACGATATCCACGTCAATTCCCTTTGCCTCAAAGAAATTTCTCGTGACCTCGGGATATTTTGTAGCAACGGTCTTTACTCCGCAGCCCTCATAGAAATTTACGCCGTTTTTAACCGCGAGAGCAAATTTACATCTCCCGAAACCCAGATCCGCGATCTCAAAAAACTTTCCGCCATGTTCCATGATAGTGTCCTTACCAACAACACCCAAATCGCATACTCCATGTTCTACATAAGTAATCACATCTGCCGCTTTTGCAAGAACCACTTCGATATCTTCGTTCGGGATCGACAAGATAAGACGTCTGCCCTTTTCACGAAGATCGGTTACATCATATCCTATTTTTTCAAGCAATTCAACCGCTTTGTTTTCGATCCTGCCCTTTGTAAGTGCGATCCTAACTCTTCTGTTTTCCAAGATCACACCTCCCTGCTCTGAACATTTCCGTCTTCATCGACGATATCAAGCTTGGATATCTTATTTGCATGAGCAAACTCCAAGGCTTTTTCAAGGCTTTCTTCCTCTGATATTTTCACCCGCAAGCCGTTTTTGCAAAGCTCGTTACAGTGCTTTAACACTCCAATTTTATTTTTGGAATATATCAGCACATCGGTCATCTGCTCAAGCTCCTCCGTATCAAAGCTTTTCAAAAGGACCCTTGCCGCCGCTTCAACATTAACCGCAAAGCCTATAGCCTTCTCGTCCTTTCCAAACTCTTTAAGCAGATTATCATAACGTCCGCCCGACAAGATCGGCTGTCCGTAGCCCTCGATATACCCGCGGAAAATTATCCCCGTATAATAGCTTCTTTTGTGTACAAGTCCCAAATCAACGCGAATGATATCGGACGGTATTATCTCAGCCATGTCCCTGCATATTTTCTTTAAGTGCAAAAGCTTCGCTCCGAGCTTGATATTATTGTTGAAGTATTTTTCCGCTTCATCAAACACCTCCATTCCTCCGAAAAGGCGCGGAAGCGCTTTAAGCGCCATTGCCACAGGATTTTCCGAACCTGAGAAAATACTGTCTAAAAGCGGATAATTCTTAGTTTCGATCCCGCTTCTTATAAGCTCCGCCTGCTGCTCGTCACAGTCATACTGTGAAATAAGCTCGCGGAAAATCCCGCTGTCGCCGATCTCAAAGCGAAAGCCCTTGTTTGAGCAGGACTGAAGCGCCTGATAGCCTAAATAAAGCGCCTCATAGTCCATAGACTCCTCATTTCCTCCGATTATCTCCACTCCGCACTGAGAAATTTCGTCATCTCTGCCGCTGTCCTTCGGATTTACAAGAAATATACTCTGATTGTAGAACAGCTTAAGCGGGAGCTGTTCTTTATACAACCGCGTTGCGTACAGCCTTGCTATCGGCAGTGTGCTGTCGGGACGAAGCACCATAAGCCTGTTTTTTCCATCAACAAGCTTGTACATTGATTCCTGGGGAAAACTGCGCTCATTGCCGTTAAAAACATCATAGAACTCTATTCCAGGCGTAATAACGTCGGAATAGCCAAAGCTCTCAAAAATATTTGTAATGCGTCTTGAAATAATCCGTTTTGCGGCGGCTTCCTTAAACAAATAATCCCGTGTTCCCTCGGGAGTAAGCAAATCGTTTCTTTTCAAATCCTCTGCTCCCCTTTTCATTTAGAAGTTTTATATTTATTTCGCTTTAATATGCTAACACGATATCACACTAATATAATACCACAATAATGCGTACTTGTCAATATTGCCGAAACATTTCGGCAATATTGACTTAATTTTTTAACAATGTTGAAAACTACATATCAAAAAGTGTAAACTGGGCAGACTGTTGGAAACCGTTAAATGCGCCCATATCCTTTAGCTTTTCAATAACAGTCGAGTTTACGCCGCTTGCCGCTTGGATATCGTCTATGCAGGCATTTTCGTCCTTATCGATCGCTTCACGAAGCTTGATCGCGGCTCCCTCTCCACAGCCCGCAACCGCCAGAAACGGCATTCTTAAATTTCCGTCTTCAATTGAATATGTAAGTGCGTCGGATCTTCTCGCGTCAACAGACAGAACTTCTATTCCGCGCGAAAGCATTTCCAGCACAAGCAAAAGCGCGTCAAGAGTATCCTCCTCCTTTGCGGAGGGTTTCGGAAGGGCTTTGATTTCCTGTATCCTCTGTTTTACGGCATTTTTTCCTTTTAGAATTGTTTCAAGCTCGAGGTTGTTTGTATGCTTCGTTAGCGTAGCGGCATAAAATTCGGCAGGCTTGTTTATCTTAAACCAGCCAAGCTTGACCGCCGCCATTACATAAGCCGCGGCGTGTGCCTTAGGGAACATATATTTTATTTTCTTACAGCTTTCAACATACCATTCGGGAACATTGTTTTCTTTAAACGTATTATAGATCTCCTCGTCAAATTTGGCTTCGGCTTGTCCTTTTCTTGTTATTTCCATAATTTTAAACGCCGTTGACGGTTCAAGACCCTTGTGCATTAGATAGGTCATAATGCTGTCACGTGTTCCGATAACGTCGGAAATTGTACACGTTCCGTTTTTGATCAAGTCCTGAGCATTCCCCAGCCATACGTCCGTTCCGTGAGAAAGTCCCGATATCTGAAGTAGATCCGAAAAGTTCTTCGGTTGGGCGTCCTGAAGCATCTGCATAGCAAAGCTTGTACCGAATTCGGGAATTCCGAAAGTACCGCTGCTTACGCCAATATCCTCGTCCAGCTTAAGCGGTTCCGTTGAAACAAAAAGCTTGTAAACGTCGGGATCCGTAGTCGGAACATCCGCTATTTTAATGCCTGTCATATCCTCAAGATGTTTATAAAGCGTAGGAACATCATGCCCAAGCTCGTCAAGCTTCAAAATTGTATCGTGAAGAGCATGGAAGTCGAAATGAGTTGTTATCATATCGCTTTCGGTCTTATCGGCAGGATGCTGAACGGGAGTGAAATCGTAAACCTCATAATCATTCGGCACAACGACCATTCCCCCGGGGTGCTGAGAGGTAGTCCTTTTAACACCCGTACAGCCTACCGCCAGTCGCTCAAGCTCAGCGTCATTGATATTTAATCCGCGTTCCTCGCTGTATTTCTTAACAAATCCATACGCTGTCTTATCCTGGACAGCGGAAATTGTTCCGGCTTTGAAAACGTGATCCTTTCCGAACAGCTCTTCGGTATATCTGTGAACCTTTCCCTGAACCTCGCCCGAGAAGTTAAGGTCAATATCCGGCGCTTTATCACCCTTAAAGCCCAAAAAGGTCTCAAATGGAATATTGTGTCCGTCACGGATCATATCAATATTGCAATTCGGACAGCTTTTCGGAGGAAGATCATAACCAGATCCGACAGAGCCGTCCGTAATGAACTCCGAATGACGGCATTTCGGACAGCGATAATGCGGAGCTAACGGATTTACCTCTGAAATTCCCGCCATGATCGCAACAAACGAAGAACCTACAGATCCTCTTGAGCCAACAAGATATCCGTTGTCCTCCGAATATTTTACAAGCTTCTGCGCGATCATATAAAGCACCGAGAAGCCGTATTTTATAATAGACTCAAGCTCGCGTTTAAGACGGTTTTCAACGATTTCGGGAAGCTCCTTTCCGTCTTCCTTGTACCACGCATTTGCCCTGCTCCAGCACAGATCCTGAAGCTCCTGTTCCGCTCCGTCGATCGAGGGAGTATACGTACCCTTTGGAATAGGTCTGACGTCGCTGTCGATCATTTCCGCTATTTTATTCGTGTTTGTGACAACAACCTCAATCGCCTTTTCTTCGCCTAAATAATCAAATTCCTTCAGCATCTCGTCGGTCGTTCTGAAATAAAGATCCGCCTGATTATCTGCGTCGGTATACCCCTGACCGGCCTGTAAGATCTTACGGAATATTCCGTCCTCCTTGTCCTTAAAATGCGCGTCACAAGTCGCTACACAGAGCTTTCCGTGCTTTTCGGCAAGGTTTACGATCTTGCGGTTTAGGTCTTTTAGCCCCTCATCATCTGAAACTGTTCCCTTGCGAACAAGAAAACGGTTGTTGCAGATAGGCTGGATCTCATAATAATCGTAGACAGAGGCTATTTTCTCGATCTCTTCATCGGACTTATTTTCAAGAATTGCCCTAAAAAGCTCTCCCGCTTCACACGCCGAACCAATTATAAGTCCCTCGCGGTGTTTTTGAAGCTCAGAAAGCGGTATTCTCGGCTTCTTGTAGAAATAATTCAGGTTTGAATAGGAAACTAATTTATACAGATTTTTAAGTCCCGTTTTGTTTTTGACAAGAATTATCATGTGATAATACGGAAGCTTTTTTACATCATCAGACTCACTGTCATTTACGAAATAAGCCTCTATCCCGTATATCATCTTCATTTGCGAGCCTTTGGCATTAAGCGCCTCGATCGTATTCATTGCCTCGGGATAGCTTTGAAGATTTCCGTGGTCTGTAATTGCCACGGCAGGGTGTCCCCATGCGTCCGCTTGTTTTATAAGCTCTTTCGCGGTAGAAACAGCATCCATATCGGACATCTTTGTATGCATATGAAGCTCCACACGCTTTTTTTCCGCGTTATCGGTCCTGCTGATCGGTTTTATACCCGCTATTGAACTCGGGCGGAAATTTACCTTGTGCGTAAAGCTGTCCTGCTCGAATTTTCCCTTGGCAATAATTGTTTTTCCGACATCAATATTTGATTTAACGACATTTTTGTTTTCAATCGGCGTAATAATTTTTAAAATGGCCGAAGAAGTATTATCCGAAAAATAGGCAGAGTAAATAAAGGTATTTCCGTCGCGCGAGGTTTTCTCATCGGATATTTTGAAAACCGTTCCCCACAATGTCGTTTCATCAGCCTCGGAAAAATTTTCAGACATATTCTCGGGATAACCGAAATTATCTTTCCCGTAAAAAAGCGTAGCTGTACTGCCGAATTTCTCATGTTCAAACGGAAGCTCGATCTCAGTAGAATATTCAAGAAACTTCGGCTTTTTTGAATATCCGCCTCGATAATTCTTCTTTTCCTTCGGCTTTTCCTCAAAGGGCGTTAATGATATCTGCTCTGTGGGCGCGCTGATTTCCTGCTTGATATATTCGTCAACGTCAAGCTCGTTTTCCGATGATAATACGATATTTACCTGCTTATCAAAAAAGCCGCGTATATAGTTCTGTATTTTAGCTTCGATACCGAGCCCCATAAGAACTTTTTTACCGCCGTTCTTTAGCGTGATCTCGTATGTTGAACCGTCGTCGCTTATTTCAGCCCCGTCAAAATATCCGTTTACCGAGATCATTTTTCTTTTAAGAAGCTCAATGATCTCATATATGTACTCCACGGAAAACAAGCTCTCATGATATTTCGGGAAAATCATTACGTCGGCGCTTATTGCCTTGGAAATATTTTCGGACGCGGCAAAAAGCTCCGCCATAGGAACAAGTGTATCAAGAGCCAGATTGATCTTTATATCCGTTTTTTCCTTATTGCACGCAATTTTAAGAACAGTACCGCTGCAAATGTCGTCGGACAATTTTACACTATCAATCAAATCTAACAGCTTTGCCATATTTATCTTCCTTTACAGTTTTTCTATTTCCTTTTTCAGCTCTTCAAGGAGCTTGTCCTCGGGAACCTTGCGAAGAATTTTCCCTTTTCTGAAAATCAGACCTTCGCCGCTTCCTCCCGCAATCCCCACATCTGCCTCTCGTGCCTCTCCGGGTCCGTTTACCGCACATCCCATAACCGCAACCTTTATCGGTTTATCTACAGTTTTGAGCATTTCTTCGACCTTATTCGCAAGAGAGATAAGGTCTATTTTTGTTCTTCCGCAGGTCGGACAGGATACAATTTCAGCACCGCCGCCAAGCCCGCACGCCTTAAGGATATCCTTACCCGCATAAACCTCTTTTATCGGGTCGGCTGTAAGCGAAACGCGTATCGTCGCTCCTATCCCGTCGCACAAAAGCGACCCGATACCTACTGCGGATTTAATTAGTCCCATTCGCTCTGTTCCCGCTTCGGTAACTCCCAGATGAAGGGGATAATCCGTTTGCTTTGCGAGAAGCCTGTACGCGCTTATCATAAGATTTACATTTGATGACTTTATGCTTATGACAATATCGTCAAAATCAAATTTATTAAGCAGTCTGACGTGGTTCATCGCACTTTCGACAAGCGCCTCGGCAGTCGGACTTCCGTATTTCTCAAGAAGATCGCTTTCAAGAGAACCCGAATTGACTCCTATCCTTATCGGGATCTTTCTCGCTCTGCAAGCGTCCGCGACAGCCTTTACCCTGTCATCCGAGCCGATATTTCCCGGATTTATGCGGATCTTATCAACTCCCGCGTCAATACAAGCAAGCGCGATTTTATGGTCGAAATGAATATCCGCTACAATAGGTACGGACACAGCGTTTTTCAGCGCCGAAATAAGACCCGCATTTTCAATTTTCGGCACAGCCGCACGTATTATCTCACAGCCTGCTCTTTCAAGCTCGATCGCCTGTTTTACGCTTTTTTCCACATCGTCGGCAGGAACATTAAGCATCGACTGAACATAGATCCTTCCGCTGCCAAAAGTCAGATCTCCGACTTTTATATTCTTCAACTAAAACCCTCCCGACACCAGCTTTGCGATATCGTTAAACGTAACTACGACCATAACTACCATTAACAGCGCAAACCCTACAAAATGAACAATTCCCTCGACCTGGGGCTTAACGGGTCTGCGAATAATCAGCTCTATCAAAAGGAATATAAAGCGGCTTCCGTCAAGAGCAGGAATTGGGATAAGATTGAAAATGCCGATATTGATAGATAAAAGTGATATTATGCTCAAAAGCTCCGCGACTGTGTATTTTGAAACAGCCTCGGTTATTACTGTTCCTACGCCGATCGGTCCCGAAAGGTCATTTATTCCGTATTTTCCCTTAAGCATATCAAACAGCGTCATAATAATAATTCTCGCTGTTGACAAGCTTTCTCGAAAGCCCTCCTCAACAACATTTTTGAAATTCTTTTCAAGACCGTAAACATAGAAATCATAATATATCCCGTTTGTTCCGTCTTCGCGTGTTGTAGTCATAAACTCAACATCTTTTAATGTTATTACTTCACCGTTTCTTTTTACAACAAAATCATATATAAGATTTCCCTTGGCATTCTTTCGGTCGCTGTTCAGAAGCTTATAAGAAATATCCGAGGTAGAATAGATCGGAAGCCCGTCAACGCTTAAGATCTCATCATTGACCATAAGCACGTTGCTGCTTACGCTTTGCTCGCGAAAAGCGGCAATTGTCGTTGAAGCCATTGTTGGAGAAGCGCAGAGAGAAATAACAACAACAATATACCCCAAAATAAGGTTCATAAGCGGTCCCGAAAGAACTACTATCATTCTCTGCCAAACAGGTTTTCTGTTAAACGCGCGGGGATTTGGAGCTGCAATTGAATTGTCGTCGTAATCAAAATCCTCCTCAAATGAGCAAAATCCTCCGATAGGAAACGCGCGGATAACATACTCGGTTTCCTTTCCCTTTTTACGAAAAATAGCTGGACCCATTCCAAAGGCAAATTCCTTTACATATATCCCGCACGCTTTCGCCGCAATAAAATGCCCCAATTCGTGAAGCATAATTATAACGCAAAAAACTAAGATCGTTACTATAATTGAAACCGCATTCATATTTCCCCCTGTTTAAACCTTGAAAAAACGTAATCCTCCGAAGCGTTTTTTGTATCAAGAATATCATCAAGCGACGGATTACTAATAAACTTTACATCGTTTAGCGCAGCATTAACAGCTTCGCCAATATCCAAAAATCCGATCTTGTCGTTAAGGAACAGCGACACAGCCGCTTCATTTGCACAATTTACAATACAGGGCGCGTTTCCGCCCATTTTTATCGCGCTTTTCGCTGCTTTTAGACAGCAGAACGTATCATCGTCCGGCTTTTCAAAGGTAAGCTTTCCCGCTTCGGTAAGAGACAGCCTTTTTGCAGGACAGTGAAGTCTTTTCGGATATGTAAGCGCAAGCTGGATAGGAATTCGCATATCCGCCGTTCCAAGCTGAGCTATTATTGCCCCGTCCTCAAACTCAACAGCCGAGTGTACAACACTCTGACGGTGAATTACAATTTCGACCTGATCGGGATCGGCTTTGAAATAATGAACCGCTTCTATAAGCTCCAATCCCTTATTCATCATTGTCGCGCTGTCAACCGTGATTTTCGCGCCCATATTCCAATTCGGGTGGTTTAGTGCCTGAGCTTTTGTCACATTCTTCAGTTCATCCCGATGTTTTCCGAAAAAAGGTCCTCCGGACGCGGTCAGAATAATTTTTGAAAACTTGTTGCCGCCTGCGCCCAAAAGGCACTGGAAAATTGCCGAATGTTCGCTGTCGATAAGAAGCAGACTTGCGCCGTTTTCTTCAAGAGCCTTCATAACAAGCTCTCCGCCTGCCACAAGCGTTTCCTTATTTGCAAGCGCAACGCTGTTTTTAGCCCTAAACGCCGACAGTGTCGGCAAAAGCCCCGCAAAACCGACAACAGCGTTTACCACTCTCCCGCATTTCAGTGCCGCAAGCTCACAGACCGACTCATCCCCACAGAGGATCTTTACGTTTAGATCCGAAAGTCTCGTTTTAATATCATGGTAATATTTTTCATCGGAAACAGCAATATATTCAGGCAAAAATTCGCGGGCTTGTGTTTCGAGAAGCTCTACACTGCAGTTTGCGGACAACGCCTTCACCTTTATATTATGCATTCGGCAGACGTCTAATGTCTGCGTTCCGATAGAGCCTGTCGAGCCAAGCAAAACAACATCCATATTATTTACCCCATTTTTGCCAAAAATAATAATAAATCTAATAGGGAGAAAACCTCGTTTTCTCCCCGTAAAAGAAGCACTCACTGCATGATCGGCGATAAATAGCTGAAAACAATGAACATAAAAGGTATTGTAAACAATACACTGTCAAAACGGTCAAGAACTCCGCCATGTCCCGGCATTAAATTTCCGAAATCCTTTATTTCGTATTGACGCTTGATGACAGACGCTGTCAGATCGCCCAAAACTCCCGCCGCCGAACCGATTATCGAAACAGGAACAAGAATATAATAATTCATTGTGACTTTGCTTTGTAACAGCAAATTAAACACCAGACACTGGATCGTCACAACAATTCCTACAGTAACAAGACCTCCTATAAGCCCTTCGACCGTTTTTTTGGGACTTATCTCGGGACAAAGCTTGTGTTTTCCGAGAAATGTTCCCACAAAATAAGCTCCTGCGTCGCCAAACCACGCGCTAAACAGCATAAAAACTATCATAAATACGCCGACAGACTGGCTCTCAAAGAAGTAACGAATCACAATGATACAGCTAAGCGAAAGCGGAATAAATAGTCCCGCGCCCCCACATGCAGCCGCCTCAAGAAGCTTTATGGATTTATGACGCGAAAGCATTATAATAAGCAGCCCTATTGCATATACAAAAAGCGCGCTCAGTCGATATGGAGCAAAAAAATCCATACAGATGATAAACGGCAATACAGCCGAGCTTATTATGCAATACCACGACATCAGCTTATGCCTGCCGCATTTTACAGCATTTATAAGTTCGCGAGTTCCCGCGGCGGAAATAAACGCAATAACCGCCATATACAGATAGCTGTTGTCAATAATCAGAATGCTCACGCCAACGATTATTCCAACAACAGCGGAAACAATTCTCGTAACCATAGAAAGCCTTTCGGATAATTTTGTTATATTCCGCCAAATCTGCGGTTTCTTTGAGAATACTCCGTAACTGCGGATCTAAGATCGTTTTTAGTAAAATCCGGCCACAAAACGTCCATAAAAACAAATTCCGCGTAAGCCGCCTGCCAGATAAGAAAGTTTGAAAGCCGCTGTTCCCCGCTCGGACGAATCACCAGATCAAGAGGCGGCATCTCGGAAGTATAAAGCAGTTGTTCAATTGATCCCTCACAAATATGCTCCGGGTCGATCTCATGAGCTTCCGCTTTTTTTGCAAGAATTTTTGCGGCGCGTGTTATCTCATCACGCCCGCCGTAATTCAACGCAATTCCGACAATAAACTCGGTATTGTCCTTTGAGCTGTCCATTATATCGATCAGCTCAAGCCTTATATCCTCAGCGAGCGGCGCAATATCTCCCAAAATAATGATTCGGATATTTTCCTTTGCTGCGGCTCTGATATCTTTGATATACCGCCGAAGCAAATTCATTATTCCCTCGACTTCATCGGGCGGCCGTCTCCAGTTTTCCGTCGAAAAAGCATAAAATGTAGCGCATTTAACTCCAAGCTCTCTGCACCAGTTTATGGTTTTCTTAAAAACCTCCGCGCCTTTGCTGTGACCAAAATTACGCGGCATTCCGCGTTTTTTCGCCCACCTGCCGTTTCCGTCCATAATAAAACCGATATGAGCGGGAATTTGATTTTCTTCCATCAGATTGACATAATTTCCTTATTTTTTTCTTCACCGATATTATCAACCTTTTCGATGTACTTATCGGTAAGCTTCTGAATATCCTTTTCCGCTTCCTTTACATCATCCTCGGTGATCTCGTTTGCCTTTTTCTTGGCTTTGATTTTATCCATTCCGTCACGGCGAACATTACGCACAGCCACCTTGCTTTCCTCGCAGGTCTTGCTGACAGTTTTACAAAGCTCCTTACGGCGCTCTTCGGTAAGCTGCGGGAAAACAATTCTTAAAACAGAACCGTCGTTTGTCGGGTTTATTCCAAGCTCGCTCGCCTGAATTGCCTTTTCAATAGGCTTTAGCTGTGATTTATCATAAGGAGTAACGACCAGTATCCTCGCCTCTGCAACGGAAATAGAAGCCATTTGGTTTATCGGAGTGGGTGTACCGTAATACTCAACATTAATCCTGTCAAGAACAGCGGGGTTGGCCCTGCCCGCACGGATCGACGCAAGCTCATTTCCGAGTGCTGCTATGCATTTTTCCATTCTTTCTTTAGTTTTTTCGATAACTTCTTTCATAGCTTCCTCCTGATATTTATGATTTTGTGACAAGTGTTCCGACTTTTCCGCCCATGACCGCATCGTAAATATTATCTGGCCGATCAAGATCAAAAACGATAACCGGAATGTTGTTGTCTATACAGATCGCGGCAGCGGCACTGTCCATAACTTCAAGCTTATTGACAAGAATATCGTGATGAGTAAGCGTATCATACTTCTTTGCGTCGGGAAACTTTTTGGGGTCTTTGTCATAAATTCCGTCAACCATTGTGGCTTTAAGAATTATGTCAGCTTTAAGCTCGGCCGCTCTCAGTGAAGCCGCGCTGTCGGTAGAGAAAAACGGATTTCCCGTTCCGCAGCCGAAAATAACAATCCTTCCTTTTTCGAGATGTCTTAATGCCTTTCCTAAAATGAAAGGCTCGGCGACCTGCTGCATTGTGATAGCCGTCTGCACTCTCACAACACACCCCAAGCCTTCGAGAACATCCGCAATAAAAAGCGCGTTCATTGTTGTCGCAAGCATTCCGATGTGGTCTGCTCTTGCGCGGTCTGAACCCACAGCGTTTCTTCCTCGCCAGAAGTTTCCGCCGCCGACAACGATACCTACCTGCGCTCCCGCGTCAGCCGCTTTCTTTATACTCTTGCAGATACTCTCGACCGTGGACTGGTCAAGACCCGTTTCCTTTCCTCCCGCAAGAGCCTCGCCGCTGAGCTTTAACAAAACTCTTTTATACTTTGGACCCGATTTATCACCCATCATAACTTCTCCCCATTAAATCTGAGCCTGTTCACATTACCCGAAAAAAGGAATGAATGAACACACCATTATCAGTAATCTAAAACTCTTATTCTTCCCAGGACCTCCGCGCCGTCGGACACCTTCTCAAGTGCCTGAACAGCGGTCTTTTCGCTGATAACATCGGTTACAAACGCAAGCTCGTTTTCCTCTTTTTTGTTTGATGACAAATATCTGACATCGCCAAAAAGCGCTTTAATGACCGCCTTTGTAACATCGATATTCTTTGCTTTCAGACGAACGTAATTTGCACAGATAAACTCGTCGAACGAACGTATGAAAGATTGCTCGCTGTCTGACCAGCCGAGCGAACGGCTCGTTTCGGTGTGCTTTGCCGCGGAAACGATGTCACTTACAACCGCGCTTGCCGTCGGAAGCTTTCCCGCGCCCTTCCCGTAGAACACAACATCTCCCGTTGCGTCACCGCGAACAAGTATCGCGTTAAATACATCGCTTACTCCGCTAAGCTGACTTTCGTCCTTGATGACCGCGGGGAAAACACCGATCGAGATCTCATTGTTTTCTTCACGGCGCGCGCAGCCGATAAGCTTGATCTTGGCGTCAAAGCTGTCCATGTACTCAACATCCGCAAGAGTGACATTTGTTATGCCCTCTGTGTGAACATTATCGGGATAAACGTGGCGTCCGAACGCAAGAGAAGCGAGAATGCATATTTTCCTGCACGCGTCTGTTCCCTCAACGTCAGCCGCCGGATTTCTTTCGGCGTATCCGAGCTGCTGAGCAATTTTAAGCGCCTCGTCAAACGCCATTCCGTCTCGGAACATTTTTGTAAGGATAAAGTTTGTGGTTCCGTTCAGGATCCCCGCTATAGCGTCGATCTCGTTTGCCTCAAGACAAGCGTGGATCGGCTTTATAATAGGAATTCCTCCTCCAACGCTCGCTTCAAAAAAGAAGTTTACGTTGTTTTCCTGTGCAAGCTTAAGCAGCTCTGCGCCTTTCTTTGCCACAAGCTCTTTGTTGGATGTTACAACGCTTTTACCCGCCATAAGCGCGGATTTCACGAAATCATACGACGGCTTTATACCGCCTATGACCTCGGTAACAACTCTTACTTCAGGGTCATTCAGTATAACATCAAAATCTTTAACAAATTTATCGGCATAAGGGCTGTCGGGAAAATCTCGCAGATCAAGGATGTACTTTATATCAAGCTCTTCTCCTGCCTTTTTTTCGAGATTTTCTTTATTTTTGTAAAAAACCTCAACAGTTCCCGAGCCAACAACGCCGTATCCCAAAACGGCAATTTTAGCCATACTTAACAATCCTTTCCTTCTATTTATTTCTATCCTTAGTATTATATCACATTTTACATTATTTTTCAAGTAGTTTTTTATATAACGTGTCAAAAAATAGTGGCTTATGGCGAAACCTATCCCATATTTGGTGATTATACGTGATTTCAATAAAAAATACAAATCAAAACTGTTCCGAAAAAAATTCATATTGTATTTTCATAAGGGATACCCTTTGCAATTCATGCTGTCATTGACATTTACAACAGCGTGTTATATAATAGATTCGGCGGTACAATTACCGCTGTTGAAGAATTTTAAGCAAATGATTTATAATTTTAAATTACAGTGTGATGTGAATGGCGGTTTTTCTGTTTATTTGGGTGAAAGACCAAAACACGAAAGGAGTGTAAGGAATGGAAGATAAGCAGATAGTAGATTTGTATTGGGACCGCTCGGAAAAAGCGATCGCCGAAACAGAAAAGAAGTACGGGCGGTACTGCCATTACATCGCTTATCAGATACTTTACAATAACGAAGACGCGATGATGGTTGTAAATGATACATATCTGAAAGCATGGAACACTATTCCCACACAAAAGCCCGACCCGTTAAAGGCTTATGTGGGCATGATAAGCAGACAGCTTGCGCTGAACACTTATGAAAAACAACACGCCAAAAAACGCGGAGGTCAGGTACCGCTTGTGCTTGACGAGCTGGCGGAATGTATTCCTGACAGCAAAAGCGGCGCGGACATAGGAGATAGGATCGCGATATCAGACGCGCTTAACCGATTTTTATGGTCTTTGCCTAAGCGTAATCGCAATATCTTTGTACGCAGATATTTCTACATGAGTTCGATCTCGGAGATCGCAGGTGATTATAACATGAAAGAAAGCGCCGTAACCATGCAGCTTCTCCGCATACGAAAAAAATTAGAACAGTTTCTCAGAAAGGAGGACTTTGACTTATGACAAACAAAGATCTGTTAAACGCCATGGGCAGCATTGACCCGAGACTTATCACAGACGCGGCGCCGAAAAAAGTAGAAAAGGAAATCGAAAGTAAAGACTGGCAGCAAGCCGAAAGCGGTATAAGTATCCGTGCGGGCAGCACACGAAGATTCCCTTGGAAAATAATCATATCGTCTGCTGCTTGTGCTGCGGCGGTATTGATTGGCGTGGTTGTTATGAAAGATATTATTCCCATAATATCCGATGGAGGCTCGGAAAGCTCCTATCACAACATCAATCCCGGATCGGTAACAAGCGAAAAATCAGGTTCTTCTGACAGTGAGCCTAACAGTATTCCCGAGGATTCAGCCAACAGCCATTCCGAAGAAAAAGTACACGACTTTGAAGACTATGACATCTCTGCCGTAGAATCCGAAATTCTTGCAATAAAAACCGCCGAAGGCACTATCGAGCATACCTTCAAGAAAATAATGCTGCACGCAAGAACTCTCGGCGAAATGGTTGACGACCTTCGAATAAGCAAATACTATGACAGAATAACTGAGGTTGAGTTTCAGGTAGGGTGGAAATCAATTCCAAGTTACACATACACATTTAAAGACGGAGAGTGGAGCTTTAAAGGTCAGGATTGGGACGGACCCATTGATACAGAATATACGGTTGAACAGATACGCGAAACAGATATTTCGGATAAAATGCTGATTTTTGTACGTTATGATGAAGATAAATGGGTTAGATATTTGGTAACGATCTTATTCGATTGGGATCAAGAAAAACTTTGGGACTACAGTAATGAATTATCAATAGCCATTGGGCAAATTATTGACGCTTCGCAAACCATTGAGGAAATGGTGCAGGCTATCAGGGAAATTGACAAATATGAATTGGCGACCAATATAGCTGTATACAAGAGTAGATCTGACTATTTAAACAATACCGGTCAGATAACCGAAGGCAAGTTGGAACCGGGAATGGTAATAGTGATTTATAGCCCTAAGGGTGGATTAACAGAATATAATAAACTTTCTTCCGGTTCGGATGACGTTACTCCAAGAGGCTGATATCCGAATTAAGAACAAACATAATACCGCCGATTTTTAGTCGGCGGTATTTTTTGTGGCTTCAGCACAAAGAAAAAGGCTGAGCAGAGATCCGCACAGCCTTTCATAATTAAATTGAATATTACTCGCCGCAAAGCTCCTTGTAAAGCCCGATGTAAAGCTTAGCAGAAGCCTCCCAGCTGAAATCGGCGTTCATAGCGCGCGAAACGATCTTCTTCCACTCGTTCTTGTCTCTGTAAAGCTCTCTTGCGCGCATTATCGCGTTGAGCATATCGCCCGCGTTGTAGCTCTGGAACGTATAGCCTATTCCATTGTCACCCGCGTCAATGATACTGTCCTTAAGACCGCCCGTCGCGCGAACTATCGGAATGGTTCCGTATCTTGCGGCGATCATCTGCGCAAGACCGCAAGGCTCGCTCTTTGACGGCATGAGGAACATATCCGCGCCCGCGTAGATCCTCTTTGCGAGCTGGGGATTATATCCGCGGTAGAAACCGACCTTGTCGGGATAACGCCAATGCATCTCCTGGAAGAAGTCCTCATACTGCTTTTCGCCCGAGCCGAGAATAACGACCTGCATATCGGCAGATGAAACGATCTCGTCAAACACATATCTCACAAGATCAAAGCCCTTATGATCGGCAAATCTCGAGATCATCGCAATGAGCGGGATATCATACTGAGGCATTCCGAATTCCTCGAAAATAGCGGACTTGCAGGCTGCCTTTCCCTTTTGGTTTTTAGCTGTGAATTTCGCGGCGATCGTCGAGTCTGTTTCGGGATTATACAGATCCGTGTCAATTCCGTTCAAAAATCCGCACGTCTTATACTGCTTGTTGCGAAGTATTCTGTCAAGACCGTGTGAGAACCACGGGTCAAGTATTTCCTTAGCATAAGTAGGAGATACGGTCGTTACCTTATCCGCTATCTCGATCGCGCCCTTCATAAAGTTTATGTCGCGGTCATACTCGATTATATTCACATTATGCGGAGGAATACCTACAATATCCTTTACGAGGTCAAGTCCGTACTGACCCTGATAGCCGATATTATGAATTGTAAACACATTTTTGATATCCCCATATCCCCACTCGTTTTTATAGAACAAATGGTGATAAACAGGAATAAGCGCACACTGCCAGTCATTTGAATTTATGATCTGAGGGTGGAAGTCGATATGACGAAGCATTTCAAGCACAGCCCTGCTGAAGAAAACATATCTCTCAGCATCGTCAAAATATCCGTAAAGACCATGGTCACGCTTAAAATAGAACTCATTATCAATGAAATAATAAACCACGCCGTTTATCTCCTGAGAGAAAACGCCGCAATATTGATTCCTCCAGCCCACGGGAACAGTAAAGTTTGTGATAAACTGCATTTTTTCCTTATGCTCGGGCTTAATTGTATTTACATAATACGGCATTACAACACGAGCGTTGTGACCCGCCGCCACAAGTGCCTTCGGCAATGAACCCGCAACATCCGCAAGTCCGCCGCTTGCCGCAAAAGGTAATGCTTCACTCGCCGCATATAAAATGTTCATATTTCAGACCTCCATATATTTAGCGCTGTTTATAAAATACGCTTATACTGCTGTTTAAAACACGACGTTTTGATTACGAACCGGTGACAATGTATTTCTGGAGCGCTCCTGCCATATTGTTAACGGGCATTGTCTGCAAATAAACCTTGCCGGGTCCGGTAACCTTCGTATTGAACAGACCTTCTCCGCCGAACAGAACGTTTCCTACTCCCTTTACCCTGTCGATCTCCATCGTTACCGTGGAAGACATAGCCGCGAGATAGCCCGTGTCGATAAGCATCTGCTGACCTGCCTGAAGATCGTACTCAACAACATATCCGTCGATCTCCACAAACGCCATACCCTTACCGGAAAGGCGCTGCATGATAAGACCCTCGCCGCCGAACATAGCCGCGCTGAACTTCTTCTGGAATGCTACCGAGAACTCAACTCCCTGCTCAGAAGCCAAATATCCGCCCTTCTGTACGATCATTTCACCCTGGCTTATATCAAACGGAAGGATCGAGCCGGGAATGCTCGAAGCAAACGCGATCATACCGGGACCGCCCTCGGAAGTGTATGTATTGGTAAATATCGACTCGCCGGAAAACATCTTGCTCATTGCCTTGCCGAATCCGCCTGTGCTTGTTTCCATCTTCATATTCGGTGTCATCCAGGACATTGCGCCCTTCTGACAATTTACTTTCTCGCCTGCGTCAAGATAAACAATAACGACGGGCAACGGTTCGCCTTTGATTTCAAATTTCATAAATTAATCTCCTTTAAAAAATTTGCATAACCTGCTATTTTATTATAAAATATTAAAATATCATTTGTCAAGTAAAAAATATAATTTTTGTTTATTTCGACAATTTATAGCATATTTTTTGTCGGATTATACAGCTATGATTTTATAGAGCTTATAAACACAATATACAGTATGATTACTGTAAGTGAAATTGAAATTCCTCCAAACAATATCACAATGACCGAAAGCATGACAGCAGAAATAATTTCTGCAAAACGCACAATCTTATCGACATTTTCGGGCTTACAGTAGCATACCGCGAAGTATTTCAGAAGCTGGGCGCCGTCAAGCGAGCCTATAGGAAGGATATTGAAAAACGCGGTTAATAAATTTATGACCGCGGCAACATTATGTCCCATTAAAAACAAAAAAGCTGCCGCAAATATATTACCCGCGCAGCCTGCCGTTAGGATCAATATGCGCGGGAGCTTATCCGCCCGGCTTATCTCACGTGAGGAAATGCATATTCCCGCTCCGTAAAAAAGAATTTCGTCCGCGGAAACTCGGAATATTATCATCATTATCAGGTGTGAAAGCTCGTGTAATCCGCAAGCGCAGAGCGCCGCCATTCCAAACCCGCTGTTTGTAAGCAAAAACAGTGCTATTACCGCGAAAAACGAAAAGTCTATCAAAATACGGGAGCTTTTAAGCTTAAATTCTATCATAAGAAATAATATGCAGGGCTTGACCGAAAAAGAACACGGAACGTCAAAAACGTCCCGCGTTAATTTATCTGTCATTTATTGGATTTTATTATACTCGATTTTTCAATTTATACCCGCGGCAATATCCGTTAGTCTTTAAATACCGCGCCCGTGTTCGATGATGTAACAAGCTGTGCATAGCGCTTAAGATAGCCGTTAAGCTCCTTCTGAGGAAGAATGCCCTTCTTTTTGCGCTCGGCTATAACAGCGTCATCAACAAGTAATGTTATCGAGCGGTTAGGAATGTCGATATGAATTTTATCTCCGTCCTCAACAAACGCTATAAGACCGCCCTCAGCCGCCTCGGGAGAAACGTGACCTATAGCAGCGCCTCTTGACGCGCCGCTGAAGCGTCCGTCCGTTATAAGCGCAACATTTCCGTCAAGTCCCTTTCCGACAATTGCCGCTGTAGGCGCAAGCATTTCGGGCATTCCGGGTCCGCCCTTCGGTCCCTCATAGCGGATAACCACAACATCCCCTGCCTTGATCTCGCCGTTCAGAATCGCGTCACAGGCGGGCTGTTCACCGTCAAATACGCGAGCTGTTCCCGTAAAGTCCATCATCTCGGGCTTTACAGCACCCTGCTTTACAACAGAGCCGTTCTCCGCAAGATTTCCGCTGAGAATGGCGATTCCGCCGTCCTTTCTAATCGGAGCCTCGACCGTATGAACTACCGTTCCGTCGGCATTGCGTGCGGCAGCGATACGCTCCTTCTGAGTTCCGCTTACCGTCAGAACATCCTCGTTGATATGTCCGCCCTTGGCAAGCTCCTTAATTACCGTTTGGATACCGCCGACGTCGTTAAGGTCGGTGATGAACACACTGCTCGCGGGGTTGAGCTTGGCGAGCTGAGGAGTTTTTCTGCTCATAGCGTCAATGTCCGAAAGCTTGATGTCAACACCCGCCTCATGTGCGATAGCCAGAAGGTGTAAAACTGTATTGGAGGAAGCCCCGATCGCCATATCGGTAGCAAGAGCATTCTCCATATTCTTTTTTGTAAGTATATCCAGCGGACGTATATCCTGCTTTACAAGCTCCACAACGCGCTCACCCGTTTCCTTTGCAAGACGGCGGCGCGCCGAATTTACCGCAGGCTCTGTTCCCGCTGTCGGGAGAGCGAGTCCTATCGCTTCGGTAAGGCAGTTCATTGAATTCGCGGTATACATTCCCGAACAGGAACCGCAGGTAGGACAGGCGTTGTCCTCATAATCCTTTATTACGTCGTCGCCTATCTCACCGTTGGTGTACTGACCTATTGCCTCATATATCTCGGAATAGCCTACTCTTTTTCCCTGAACACAGCCGGGATTCATAGGTCCGCCGCTGACGAATATCGAGGGCAGGTTCATTCTTGCCGCTGCCATTACCATTCCGGGAACGATCTTGTCGCAGTTCGGAATAAACACAACGCCGTCAAGCGGGTGAGCTGTCAGCATGACCTCGATGCTGTCCGCGATAAGCTCTCTCGAAGCCAGCGAATAACGCATACCCTTGTGGTTCATCGCCAGAC
>JAFLUE010000159.1:1794-4699 GCA_022508945.1 Oscillospiraceae bacterium | reverse complement strand
TGAAAAAATTTCACGCTTTTTGAAATTCACGAGATAATATCGCGTGGTTCTTAACAAGTTATTAAAGCCGCCGAAAACCGCGCGATATTCAAGAGCCAAATAATCCAAAACCACGCGATATAATATCGCAAAATTTCAAAAATCGACCGGCGCGGCGCAGCTAAGCTGAGCCGTGGCGGTCGGATAGCGAAGAATAGGGTTATGCGTAGCATAGCCCTATTCTTCGTGGTTTTGAAATTACTATTTAAATAAACAAATTTGAAACATCGCGACTTTTTGTTATGCGAGCGTTTTTTTTTGCATAAACTTGCAAAAGGGGTGATTTTTGTGGTATACAGCTTTAACGACTTGAAGTGCAAAGAGATCATCAACGTAAAAACAGGCGCGAGACTCGGCTATGCCGATGATATTGAGTTCGACAACTGTACGGCTAAAATTTGCAGACTGATCGTTTTCGGAAGAGCAAAGCTGTTTGGACTGCTCGGAAGAGAGGACGATTTGTTTATAAAGTGGTGCGATATAGATGTTATCGGGGATGATACGATACTTGTTTCGTGCGATGTTCCGTCAAATTGTATAAAACATCGCGGGAGAGGGTTTGGAAATTTGTTTAAATAGACAAATAAAAAACGCTTGATAAATGTAGGAATATATGGTATAATATTATGGTAATTTCGGGTCACAGCCCGAAAAATACACACACGCAAAAGGCTTTTCTTGGTGCGTTATCGTTAGATAGGCTGTTTTTGCGTGGAGGAAAATAACCTAAACAGGAGGAAAAACAAATGGCAGTAGTATCAATGAAACAGCTTCTGGAGGCAGGCGTTCACTTCGGACACCTCACAAAGAGATGGAACCCGAAAATGGCTCCGTACATTTTCACGGAGAGAAACGGTATCTACATCATCGACCTTCAGAAAACGGTAAAAAAGCTTGACGAGGCTTATAATTTCGTTCACGAGACCGCGGCAAACGGCGGCGAGATCCTTTTTGTCGGCACTAAAAAGCAGGCGGCGGATTCCATAAAGGAAGAGGCTGCGCGCGCGGGCGCACACTTTGTAAACGCTCGCTGGCTCGGCGGTATGATGACAAACTTCAAGACAATCCAGAGAAGAATCGCGCGTCTTGAACAGCTTCACACAATGGAAACCGACGGAACATTCGATCTCCTTCCCAAAAAGGAAGTTATTAAGCTCAACCTTGAGATCGAGAAGCTCGAAAAGTTCCTCGGCGGTATCAAGAATATGAAAAAGCTCCCCGCGGCTCTGTTTGTTGTAGACCCGCGCAAGGAAAAAATTGCGGTAAGCGAGGCGAGAAAGCTCGGCATTCCCGTTGTTGCTATTGTAGACACAAACTGCGACCCCGATGAGATAGACTATGTTATTCCCGGAAACGACGACGCTATCCGCGCTGTAAAACTTATCGCGGGCGCGATGGCTGACGCTATCATTGCGGGAAATCAGGGTACGACCGAACAGCCCGAGCAGGCTCAGGCTTCCGAAGAACAGGCTGCCGCTGAATAATTGTAAATACTAAGGAGATTAAATAAAATGGCTAATATTACACCTAATGACGTAAAAGAACTGCGCGATATGACCGGATGCGGTATGATGGACTGCAAAAGAGCGCTTGAGGACGCAAACGGCGACCGCGACGAGGCTGTAAAGATCCTGCGCGAAAAGGGTCTTGCGAAAGCAGCTAAGAAGGCGGGAAGAATTGCCGCTGAGGGCGTTGTAAAGACGCTTGTTAAGGGTAATGTAGGAGTTATCGCCGAGATCAACTGCGAGACCGACTTCTGTGCGAAGTCCGAGAAGTTCCTTGAGCTTGTTGACGAGATCGCGAATACCATAATCGACAGCGGCGCTGAGTCGCCCGAGGCTCTTATGAGCTGCAAGGTCACAGGTTCCGAGGAGACCGTTGAGGCATACCTCACAAATAAGATCGCTACGATAGGAGAGAACATCAAGATCCGCCGCTTCTCAAAAATGGAAGGCGCGCTCACAGGCTATATGCATGACGGAGGAAGGATCGGCACACTTCTCAAGATATCGACCGATAAACCCGACAGCGCGGAGGTAAAGGAGTGCGCTAAGAACGCGGCGCTTCAGGTAACCGCTCTCAACGCACAGTATATCAGCAAGGAAACCGTACCCGCGGATGTCCTCGCAAACGAGAAGGAAGTACAGACCAAGCTCGTAGAGCAGGAGGGAAAGCCTGCGAATGTTGCGGAGAAGATCGTCGAGGGACGTATCAGAAAGTTCTACGAGGATGTTTGCCTGCTTGAGCAGAAGTACTTCAAGGACGATTCGATGAACGTAGGAAAGTATATTGACGGCGTTGCCAAGGCACAGGGCTGCACTATCAAGGTTGAAGAGTTCATTCGCTTTGAGCGCGGCGAGGGCATCGAGAAGAAGGCTGACGATTTCGCGGCTGAGGTAGCGCAGCTTGCCGGAAACTAAAACAACAAATCGTTCAGCGTGCAAAAAGTCTTTTGAAAAGGGGTTTACCCGGTAAAAAGTTTATACCAAGAAGAAATAGGCATATTATAAAAGAAAAATGAAGTATGCTCACATCAATAGAAGTAAACTTTTTAAAAGCGATTCGGCTCTCCAAAGCGGAGAGCCGATTTTAGTGTTATCCGTTAAATTGCTGCTGAAACAATGGCTAATTTGCGGATAATTGTGTTCCCGAAAAAGCTTTTGGGAAACAAGAAATTAAGCAGATTTGGTTTTAAGCTCTTTATACTTGCGTTTTGTGGCTTCTCCGCCGCGAATATGGCGTTCTTGTTTATTTTTGTTAAGTACTGCCTTTACTTTTTCATAAAGCTTTTTGTTTACCTTTGGGAGTTTTGAGGTTATATCCTGATGAACCGTGCTTTTGCTTATTCCGAATTGTTTTGCGGTAC
>JAFLUE010000159.1:0-1694 GCA_022508945.1 Oscillospiraceae bacterium | reverse complement strand
GAGGTTATATCCTGATGAACCGTGCTTTTGCTTATTCCGAATTGTTTTGCGGTACTTCTGACGGTTGCGTTTTTTTCAACAATATATGTTCCGAGTACGACACATCTTTCGTCATTTCCTTCGTTTATGGTTTTCAACGAAATTCAACCCCTTTCAAAAGTGTAATATACTAATTTCTCGTTAAAAGTGTACGCATTATGCCCGCATTTTCCCTAACGGAAAAAACGCTCAGCAAAACGCAAAAAAATCTTCGTGAAAAAATTAAAGCTAAGTTTTTGCTCGATTTTTTGTACATTTTTTTACGGAAATAAGTATGAGCAATAAAATTTTATGTCCCATTTCTTCCGAATATGATTGCGGACAAAATCACTCTTGACATTTAACGGTAAAAACGTTATAATTTATAGTGGAGTATTTTTCAGATAGGAGTTTAAAATGATATTTGAGTTCAGTCCCGAAACTATTGAAGCGGAGCTTGCGGCATCGGAAAAATGCGCGCCGTATTTCGCGGAGCTTGACAGGCTTTGCGAATACAACGGCGAACGTATCTTAAAGGCGTTTATTGACAATAAGGTAAGCGAAATGCACCTGAAAGGTACAACAGGCTACGGCTATGGCGATGACGGAAGAGATAAGCTTGACGCGGTGTTTGCTCAGGTCTTGGGGGCGGAAGACGCGCTTGTGCGGCATAATTTCGTAAATGGTACACACGCGATAGTAACGGCGCTGTTTGGAGTCTTAAGAGCGGGCGATAAGATACTTTTTTCGACAGGAATGCCGTATGACACGATACAGGATTCGGTTTTCGGGGAAAATATAGGTTCGCTTCGGGATTTTGGCGTAACGGCGTTAGTCGCGGAGCTTAACGCGCAGGGAATGCCCGATCATGAGAAGATACGCGAAATGGCGGGAGGCTGTAAGGCAGCTTATATCCAGCGTTCGCGCGGATATTCGCTTCGTCCGTCTTATGATATTGAGACCATCGGTAAAATCATCGGAGAAATACGCTCCGTAAATAAGGAATGTATAATAATAGTTGACAACTGCTACGGAGAGTTGGTTGAGGACAAAGAGCCTACGGCAGTTGGGGCTGATCTTATAATCGGAAGCCTTATCAAGAATTTAGGCGGCGGAATTGCCGAAACGGGCGGTTATATCGCGGGCAGGGCGGATCTGATAGAACAGTGCGCCTATAGGCTTACGACCCCGGGAGCGGGTAAGGAGGTCGGGTGTACATTAAATCAGCTTCGCGGAATGTATATGGGGTTGTTCCGAGCGCCGGAGGCGGTATGCGGGGCGCTTAAGACCTCGGTATTCGCGGCGGCGCTGTTTGACGAGCTTGGATATGAAACGTTCCCGAAATATGACGAAAAACGTACCGATATAATTGCCGCGATAAAGCTGAACGGTGAAAAGGAGCTTTGCGCGTTTTGCGAGGGTATTCAGAGCGGTTCGCCTATTGACAGCGGCGTTTGTCCGGAGCCTTGGGATATGCCTGGATATGACAGCAAGGTGATAATGGCGGCGGGCGCGTTTACCATGGGCGCGTCGATCGAGATATCGGCGGACGCGCCGTTGAGAGAGCCGTTTGCGGTGTGGGTTCAGGGCGGACTTACGTTTGCGAGCGGAAAGATAGCGATCATGAAGGCGGCGGAGCGCGTATTGAACCACACATAAGAGAAGCGTATTAAAAG
>JAFLUE010000158.1 GCA_022508945.1 Oscillospiraceae bacterium | reverse complement strand
TCTCGCGCCAGTTCAGAGGAGCTACCTACAACATCAAGGTAAGCAACCCCTCTCATGTAAGCGCGGGCGTTAAGTCAATGACCGTTGACGGAAAGCCCGTAGAGGGCAACGTTATCCCCGCGTTCGACAGCGGCGAGCATAGCGTTGAGGTAGTATTGGGATAACAAATAGGGAATCGTACAAAAAGTTTTTGGGAAAGGGGTCTGGGGAAAACCCTTTCTTCAGAAAGGGTTTTCCCCAGAAAAAGAAAGCAATTGCCCAAAAACCCAATATTATTGTGTTGGCTTTACCACCACACCCACACCAAATGGCGCAATTATCGAATTATCCGCCTATGGCGGAAAACGCCGACTTCGGGCAATACGCAATACCTATTCTGAAACCCAAAATATTTTTTGCATAATGACTTTTTCTGCGAGATGATAAATCCCTCGGTTTTTACCGAGGGATTTTGTTATGTTATATGCGTTATGTAATCAGAAATCAATCTCGTTGACCGCGGAATTCGCAAGCTGAAGCTCTTTTTTAGGCACTCTCTTAAGAGGATTGTACACATATTTCTTACACGCGTCGTAGGACTTTACCTCTCCGAATTTCGAGCAGTTTATCGTGTCGCCCGAGCCGGGAGTTCCGAGAGTGCAGTACTTGCAGGCGGGTTTTATATTGTTTCCGAACAAAGCTTTCTTAGCCATAAAAAATACCTCCAATTAAGTTCAAGAGCTTATTCTTCCGACCGTTGTTTTAGGATTGAAGAACAACTCAATCTTATACTTACATTATATCACTGAATTTTCAAAATGTCCACAGGATTTTTCTTACAAAAGATAAAATTAAATGCACAGTTTTTGTTGATTTTAACCAATGGTCTTCTGAAAAGATCCCTTCATACATAAGCTGCTAATATCCTGTTTTTCAAAAACCATGATCTTATTCCTTTGAGTAGATCGGAACAACATTCTGCGTTGCTCTTTTTCCAAGCTCGCCGTCCGAAGGGATAACATGAAGCGATTTATTCCCGATAAAGTCCTTGCTTGCGGAGCCGAAGCTGTCAAAGAAGCGCTCTGCCCGAGGAGCTTCGATCACAAGCATATACCCCTCGTCGCCGTTCAGCGTAACTCCCCGAAGCCAAAGCGCGTTTACCTCGGGAATTGTTTTCGCTATCTCGCAGAGCTTGTTTGAAAGCTGCATGGGATAGGGGTTTGGGGCGTGGATATCAAGCGGGGTTTTGTCGGTTATAACGTGGCTTGCGCGTCCGGTCTGCAATATCTGCTTTTTCTCACGCCACTTTGAAACAACGTTGCGGCTGATAAACATATTGTCGTCAAACGGGTTTATCATCATTCCGGCGCAGGCGTTCCCGTCGGCGATCATTCCCGAGATCCCGTCGAAGTCGGCTATGACAGTATAGTAGTCGGAAAAAGCGTCGCACTTTTTAAGCTCGCTTTCGTCGGTAAAGATCGGGAAAATCTTTCCGAATTGCTCGTTTTCAAGCAGCAGGAAGGAGATCTGAGCGTTGTCGTCAAGCAGATATGTTCCGTCCTTCTGCTTCTGCGGCTCGCTCGAAAATTTTACGGCGCAGATAAACCTCGCGTTCATAACGATCTCTGCCGCTATAGCGTTCATAAGTTGGTTTACTTCTTCTGTGTCGCTTTCCGAAACAGAACGCCTTTTTATGAGAAACTGATGGAGCATCTGCGGGTCGAGCGGATCGTTTATTTTGAATTTACTTGGCATTTTGACCTCCATATTGTTTAACTGTTTACCGAGATCGCCGCAACGGAAATATCGTCTCTGCTTCCGCAGCGCGAGCGCATTTTAAGATGTTCTCCGAGCGCGGTCGCCGTGTTGTTTTCGACCGCGGTAAGTATACGCCTTCCGAATTTGAGAAAATCGTCTATGTTGACAAACGAATTTATCAGTCCGTCGCTTGAAAGAGAAACGCCCGAAAAGCTTCCGTCATGATAAAATGACCGAAAGCTGTCTATGGCGTTGCTGTCGCAGAGCGAGGTCGTGAGATTTCCGACAAGCTTTGTGTCCTCCGGCACAGGGAAAAACATCTTCCCTCCGTTTAGCGCAACAAAGCTTCCGTCGCCGATCTGAAGCCCGAAACAGCCGTTTTCGGTTATTCCCGCTACTATAAGCGTCGCTCCGTACATCACCTCGTTCGGAATGCCGCCGTATTTATCGTATACAGCACGTTCGCTTTCAGTCAGCGGAAGAAGTGATATATGCGCGGCGATCTCGTTGTTCCAGCCGCAGATTATGTTCGCGGCAATTCTTCGCGCGGCGTTTGTCGGATTAGTTCGGAAAATACCGTCAAGTCCGTTGTTCCGTTCGGCAAAATCGCAAATCGAGCGGATAGCCACGCGGGTCGCCATCTCACTTCCCGAGGCGCTTCGGAAGTGCTTTTCGCTTCCGTGACCGTCGGACACCGCCGCCACAGCGAAGCCTTCGGACGTGAAGACCCTTGCGCTGTCCTGACAAGGCGAGCCGTCTTCCTCGTGTGAAGCTCCGCGGACGGACAGAGCGTATCCCTTGAATCTTGTGTTTTGCAGCATAATTTCCCTTACAAAGAGTATTTTACTATCATACAAAGATCAATTTTTTAAAAACTGATCTCCGATGAAGTCAGAAGCGCGGTAATAATTCTAACCTCTGATCTCTAACTTCTAATTACCAGCCTTCTTCAATATCCTCGCTGATCTCGTCGCTCTCCGCAAATTCGCGTATCTGTTCCGCGGCGGTCTCCTGTTTGGTGCGGAAGTCTTCCTCAGTTTCCGCGAGACGAACACTGCGGCTTCCTATCTGCGAGGATGTTACCGCTACAAATTTAACCAGCTTTGCGAGCGCCTCACCGTTGTGTGCTGTAACGACGCTGGCGGGATTTTCGGTAAAGCGGGCGAGAATATCGAAATCCGCGTCCTCGCCTATTGCTACTGCCGCCTTTATTCCCGCGGAATACCAGCGGTTTCGGCGCAGCTCCTCGAGTCCCTTTTCAAAATTATCCGTAGGATAACCGTCCGACATAAGTATCATTACCGGCGCGAATGACAGCGACGGGCTGCTCATAAACGAGTTTCTCGACAGCTTTGACGCAAGCTCCGAAAAAGCGCTTCCGAGGTCTGTCACGTTCTCCGCGTCTATCGGCTTCCATTCAAAATTATCTACGGAAATAGGCTCGGGATACATCCACTCGCTTCCTCCCGAAAATTTCAGGACAGCGATCTTTATATCCGCGTCCGCGCCGCCTATTCCGCGGATCTCCGGAATAAGCTCCTCCATAACGGAGTTTACTGTGCCGATTTTAGAGCCGTTCATACTTCCCGAGCAGTCGATCAGCAGGAAAAGCACCATTGACTTTTTGGCGATCTCCTCAGCGTCATCAAAGGGATTTAATGGTTTGTCAGACATTTTACGTCCTCCCTCAATATAATTATACATCATTAGTATACCATATTTATTCCTTTTCGTCAAGAGCTATTATTTAGTCTGAAAAATTTTTAATTTGCGAAGCACAAAAAGTCTTTGAAAGGGTTTTCCCCAAACCCCTTTCCCAAAGACTTTTCGTGCGCTTCCCGAAATATTTTCTATATGTGAGTCAGAGTCAGACTCTTTTTATGATAAACTCCAGGATATCATTCATGACCTCGTTTTTGTTAAGTTCAAACAACAGCTCATGCCGAGCCTCGCGGTATATCCTGAGATTTACGTCACAGCCATGCTCAAGATAGCGTATGACTGCGTTTCTGACGCCGCTGCCGTATTCGCCGATAGGATCCATCCCGCCGCTTAAAAACAAGAGCGGTATATCGGTCGGCGTGTTTTCGATGACTGCCGCTGAGTTGCAGCATAAAAGCGCGTTCAGCATGTCGCGGTATCCCGCGACGGTAAAGGTAAAGTTGCATTTCGGGTTTTCGATAAAGCCGTCCACATCCGCGTCGTCGCGCGACAGCCAGTCGTATTCCGTGCGGCGGTTTGCGGTGCGGAGGTTCAAAACTCCGTAGACCATCTTCGTTATGTTTTTATGGCGGTAAAGGTCGCCGTTTCTTCTTACCGCCGTATCAAGAACCTTTCTGAGCGGAGCCTGACCCGTAATGCCGCCCGCGGTTCCCATAATGATCGCGCCGTTGAACCTGTCCTCATATTTTGAGAGGTAGATTCGCGAAAGGAAGCTGCCCATACTGTGTCCCACAAGAAATATCGGGATATCGGAAAAGGTTTTTCTGATAATGCCGTTCATTCTGTGCAGATCGCGAACCATGTTCTTATAGCCGTCCTGTTCGCCGAAATAACCGAGCAGGTCATCGTGGGCGACAGAGCTTCCGTGTCCCACATGGTCATGCCCGCAGAACGCGATGTCGTTTTCGCACAGAAACTGCGCGAACTCCTCATATCTCTCTGTAAATTCACACATTCCGTGTGAAAACTGAACAACGGCCTTCGGCTTTTCGGGAACGTACATATAGAACCGAATGTCGCAAAGCTCGGTTGCGCTTGGAAATCTTCCTGTAATTTTATTCATAAATTCTCCTTTATTTAAAATGAATTTCAAAATTCATCACTTTGCGGCAGCGAAGCTGCCGCAAAGTGAGAACCGCTTAAAATTTTTTCTTTTGAAAAAAATTTAAGCTTTTTGAAATTTGCGATACTCTATTAAGTTGTTTTTGAGTGTTTATATACAGTCAGACGACTTGACAGCAGCGGAGCT
>JAFLUE010000157.1 GCA_022508945.1 Oscillospiraceae bacterium | reverse complement strand
TTGCTTCACACTCCGCTTCGCTCCGTGTTCAGACAATGCTTGATTTTTGAAATTTAGCGCTCGACTATTGCGTTGTTGCAAATTACATCATAATATCTTTCTTCTTCAAAATGCTTGACGCAAGAACCATTGCCGTAAGCATGACCGCTCCTATGACCGTAAGCGTTACGCCGGTTTTCAGACCCGCTGGGAAATAGTTAAGCTCAATTATATGCTCGCCCGCGGGAACCTGTACGCATAAAAGCGTTTTATTAACTCCCGGAACAACGTCAGCGGGCATTCCGTCTATAGTCGCCGTCCAGCCCTCCTCGAACGGAATGGACGTAAACAACGCGCAGTTTTCCTTTGCGCTTACTTTTATCGTAAACGACGAGCTGCTGTTTTTCGTAAGCTGAGAATCCGCTTCACGGAGCTTTGTCAGGAAAACTTCGAGCGCGGCGCTGTCGAGGAAATAAAACTCGGGGTCTTTTATATACAGGTCATCTTTATTGAGTCTGAGCGTAACGTCAAACTCCTCGCCCGCGTTATATGTCCCGAGATATACGATGCTGTGGTTTTCATTTTCAAAATAATTTTTGATATATTCGCCGTTGATATATAACCCGCACTGACGCTCGTAATAGCTCGGGAAATACGCATATACCGCGCCGCTGCGCGAAGTCAGGACATTATAGGTGACTTCCGCGCTCTCGTTTGAAATTCGCTTTTTATACGAGGCGTGGTTGTCTGTTGTAGAGCCGATGGAAACGTTCCTGCTGTCAAAAACAATGTTTCGGATAGGTCTGAAGATATTCTGTTCTTCTCCAGCGAGTATCGAAGCGAGCGTCTGCTGGAACATAAAGGGCGAGTCTTCGGAAATGACCGAGCCTATTATCCCCTCGTCCGCCAAAAACGCTGCGCCGAGCGCGTCGGTGTTCTCATAGACCCTTATGCCGTTTTTCGCGTCTATCGGGACGGTCTTGTCATAGGGCGTAAGTATCTGACGCTTTGAAAGCACATACTTTATTCCGAGGATATCATCGGTAAGCATCGTCGAGCCGTCATAACGCGAATAATGGTCGCGCGAGCCGAAGCCAAGGTCGCGCAGAAGCTTCAAGGCGCGTGTGTTGTACGTGCTTGTCGAATGTGAAACGCCGTATATCCCCAAAGCCATATTGTCGTTTACCGTGCGGTGGTAGGTTTTTTCCATGCGGTAAAAGCCGCTGTCATACTCCTTTACCTGCTGTACGGCTTCCCTTGTCGGAACGATTTCGCCGACATAGCTTTCACGCGAGGAATAGTACACGTCATGGTCTATTGAACTCAGATAGCTTCGGCAGCTTACAAAAAGCTCGAGGCAGACCGCCGCTCCCGCGAGTATCCTTATCGGCACTGTTTTTCGGCTGAGCCTGTACGCAAGCGCAACACAGGTCATTGCCGAAACCGATATCAGCGGGATAACGATTATAAGCGTTGTATCAAAATGCTCTCCGCCGACGTAATGATCCGCCAAGATCAAAACCGCCGCCAAAAGCCCGAACGCCGAGCCGATATGCTTTCTGCGGACATCGGCGATGTTCTCGAACGCCTCCGCGCCGAGGATGATAAGCAGGTAAATGATCGTAAACGAATATCTGTACGGCATCCACACCGGGACCTGACCGCCGTGCCACATCATATCAACGGGCTTTATATACATCGAAAGCGTCATTATCCCAAGAAGCGCCCCTGCTCCGATACGCTTTCTGAGCGGGATTTTCTTCATAATGAAATAAATGACCGCAAATATCAACGCAAGCGTTCCGCAGTACAGCATAGGAAGTCCGTCGGGACGTTCCGTATCGTATGTCGCGGGAAAAAGCTTTATGAAAATATCGCTTATATTGAAGTTTTCCGCAAAGGAATAATCCGCGGTGTTGTTATGTTCGATCTTTCCGTTTTGGAGAGCCTTATACGCGGGGAGAATGATGACTCCCGACATGAGTATGGAGCTTATTGACGCAAGTCCGAAGACCACGACGGCTGCCGCGTATCCGCGTATTTTTTTCAGCCTTTCGCAGGTGAGAATAAAATAAACAAAATACAGCGCCGAGAAGATACCGACCATATAGCCGATATAGTAGTTGGCTATGAAAATGTACAAAAGCGAAAGCGAATAAAGCAGAAACCTGCGCTCTTTTACGATACGCTCAATGCCCATAAGCACAAGCGGCAAAGCGATAAGTCCGTCAAGCCACATAGGGTTTATGGTGTGTGCCGTAAAATAACCGCACAGCGCGAACATTACCGAAAACAGCATCGCGGTATAATCGGAATATCCGCGGTGCTTTTTCAAGAATAAGCATGACGACAAGCCGACCGCTCCCGATTTTACGAGAAGCATCGCCATAACTCCCTCGGTTATCATATCCCTCGGGAACATAAGTATGATAAGGTTAAACGGGCTTGCGAGATAATACGCAAAAAGCCCCAAAAAGCCCTCGGAGAGCGATCCCGACCAGTTGTAGAACAGGCTCTCCGAGCCGCCGAAAACATCGTAAAGATAATCAAAATAAGTCACATACTGCGCGTTCAGATCAAGCGCCAGAACCGAGCGTTCTCCGAACGGATAGACCTCAAACATTGCATAAGCCGCGAAAAGAATGATCTGAGGTACAAAGAACACGAAAAAATACGCATAATTTCTTTTGAAGAAACCGCGTATTTTTCCTGAAAATTCCTTAAATTTTTCGTTTTTTAAAATGTCAGTCAAATTTTACTCCCAAATCTTTTAGCCGTCGCCGCGCATAATTCGTGCCGAACGCTCGGCTTATTCCCGTTCTTTTATATTAAGCGTGCCTTCGAGGACATTGGCGAAAATTGTTTTTTCGCCGCCGTTTATCCCGAAAAAGCCGCTCTCCGAAAGCCTTGTTTGTGTAATGCCACAAACGCATTCGCCCGTCTGAGTTTCAAAAGCGATCGCCGCAGACGAGCTTTTCGGAAGCATGACGCTCGCGTTTCCCTTTCGCGAGGTTATGCTGATATTTGTATTAAGCTCCGCGATGTCCAGCGAAACAAAGCCTTTTGAGGTCGTGATGTTTGCCTGCGACGACAATTCTTTACAGGTTATATCGCCGTTTTCGGTTATAAGCCTTATCAGACCGCAATCTGTCTTGTCGACGCTTATGCTCCCCTGACCCGTATACACCGAGATCTCGCGGAAGCTTTTTCGCGGAAGATACAGCCACAGCCCGAAGTCCTCCGCAGTCCTCGAAAACAGTGAAATAACAAACTTTTCACTTTCCGAAATGGTCATGCTGTTGTCGCCGAATTCAATATCAAGCGGCAGATCGTTCTTATACACAACGCGTATCTCGTCGCCGTCATAAGGAATTATCGAAACATCGAGCCTCAGCAGCTCAACCTTTATATACTCGCAAAAACCGCAGTTTTTATCGCCGCTCGAGAGGCTGTCGTGTTCGGAATTGCGGAACAAAAACGCAAGCGCTCCGAAAACAAGCGCGCCCGCCGCCGTAACTATCAGCCATTTGTTTATTGTTCTCTTCATAATAATAAAGTATTCAGCTTTCGCCCCGCAGCCTTTCACACCTGCGTCTTATCCTGACGAAAAAGCCCGATATCCCAAACCCCAGCTTGACCGCTAAAAGCCCGAAAAACGCCGACAAAAATGCTCCCGAGATACCTCCGAAGATCATAAGCTGGGGAGCGAGCGCGGTTATAACAAAATCCGCCCTGAACATCAGCACCGCCGAGCCTAATACCGCGAGCATGAGTCCCGACGGAATGCCGAGCGCGCAAATAAGAAGCATAACGAACATAGCCGCGAAATTTATCGCGAACAGCCCCCAAAAAGCCGCGTAAAGCGCGGCGACCTTCAGCCTCGCGGACAATTCCCGCACTCCCCTCGCACAAGATCAAGCATTATCGTTGCTTCCCTCAACTATCTCCGTTGAGCTGTTAAAGCTTTTCTCTGTTTCCGAAGCGCCCGCGACAGAAATAATGTCCGACGCACAGTCGGATATCAGCGATACTCCGAGCAGGACAGACGCAATGATCGTTGAGTTTTCAAAATCAATGACGCCTACAGCAAGAAGTCCTATAAAGATCCCGAGAGCCGCCGTTATCCCCACCGGTATAAGTATCAGCGCCCACTTCTTAAAGCCCGCCTTTTTGAGCGCGAACATATTCGGAAGCTTCAGGATACCGAAAACAGCCGTTAATACTCCCGAAATAAGCATAGCGATCTCTTTTATGCTGTCGGTAAAAAAAATCAGAAACGCGCCCGCCGTTACGCCCAAGACCGCTGTGATTATAACCGAGGCGCTGTTTGTTTTTTCTTTCTTTACAAGCCACACCAGAAGCGAAATTATTCCGTAAGCCGCCGCGATGATGCCGAGCGTTCTCGCGATAATATTCAGCGAATTTGCGCTGTAGATTATCATAAACAATCCGCCGATAAGCTCAACCATCGCGATAAGGATCAGATTCTTTCTTAATCCCTTTATTTTATCGAGTTCCATAAAATCCCGCCTTTCAAAAACCAAGCTGTATTTACATAAATTATAACTCTTTTTCTTTTGTTTGTCAATAAATTTTATCTTTTTTAACGCATTTCATTCAGCATATTCCCGATTTTTTCGTTTAATTTCTTAAAACCCCTTGACAAATCGCCTTTACGTGTGTATAATATTATTGTTGTATTTTTATACTATTCGGAAGCGTATCGAAGTGGTCATAACGGGACTGACTCGAAATCAGTTGTACGGCA
>JAFLUE010000156.1 GCA_022508945.1 Oscillospiraceae bacterium | reverse complement strand
ACCGACGGAAAGACTATCGTAAAGCAGATCGCCGTGCCGAACAAGCTCGTTAATATCGTTGTGAAATGAGTGCGGTCTGTGACTGCTGCGGCTTGATATAAAGCACGTTTGCGGGTGCGAATGACGCTCCGCATCTGAACTACTACCCTGTGCTGACAATGCTGGAGGCTCTGGAAAAGCAGCGGCGCATTGAGCTGTACGCCGCGGACTGCAAGCTCTCCGACGCCGTTGAGGTACTGAACAGCGAACAGCATTATACCGTGTGTCACTATTTCAAGTGTACACGCTGCGGTCAGTTGTTCTTTTTAGGCGCCTGTGTACGCGGCACACCAAAATTCAAGAAAATAGACGATATAAAAAGCATAAATTTTTCAAACATGATATGGGGAAATATCGGAACACGATATTTTCAGCAGAAGTAAAAATTTATGAGAAAATCATAGCCGCTCGATTTTAGTTAATCGGGCGGCTGACTATTTAGTTATTGTACCCAACAGCACCTCCGCGCCAAAAACGCGGTACAAAATGTCTTTGGAAAAGGGGTTTGGGGAAAATCTTTCTTCAGAAAGGCTTTCCCCAAAAAATTAGCTCAGCTTTTCAAAGCCAAGTCCAAGCACCTCATCGGCATTTGTCGTAACAACAAACGCGTCGGGGTCTATTTCGCTTACGATACGTTTTATTTTAGCATACGAATGCCTGCGGACGGCGGTCATAAGCACGGGCTGTTCCTCGCGCGAAAACGCGCCCTCGCCCTTTAGTATCGTTAGCCCGTGGTCTGCGCGGATAATTTTCTGAACGATATCCTCGTTGTTCTTTGAAAAGATCAGCATAAGCCGGCTTTCGCGCCCGCCGTAGATTATACGGTCAATGACGATAGACTGTACGAAGATCGCGACAGCCGCCAACAGCGCTCCGTTCAGATCACCGAACACGATAAACCCCGCCATGACCACAACTCCGTCAACTGCCGCCTGTATCAGCCCCAGGCGGAACTGCGGGAAATACTTCCCGATTACTTTCGTCAGAATATCCGCACCGCCCGAAGTCGCCTCACGGCTGTAAATAAGCCCCATTCCCGCGCCCATTGCCGCGCCGCCGAAGATCGCCGCGATAAGTCCGTTTCCGCCGCTCGCGTCGTAGGTCGGAACGTACAGCTCCGCAAGGTCGGTAAATGCCGTAACCAACGCCACCGAAAACAGCGTTTTAAGCATAACGCCGCGGTTGAGCAGTATAAACCCAAGCACAAGCAGCGGAATGTTAACAATTAAGATAAGCGTTCCTACCCCGATAGGGCAAAATCTCGACAGAATGATCGCCGTACCCGTCGCTCCTCCGGGCGCAATGTCGTTTGAAGAAATAAAGCAGTGAACCCCCAGCGAAAAAACCGCCGACGCAAAAGCTATCTGCAAAAGATCGACGGCGATATCTCGAATTTTTTTCATAAGCAAAAACCTCAAAGCATGAATTTTCACCGAACCGCGGATCTAAGCGGTCCCGCTCCATAAATGCCGTGTATCCACGGATTTTATGTAGAAAAATCATGCTTTGAGGTCAAATTATTTACTAATCTATCGGCAGCGCCTCGCATATCGCTTCAAAAAGCTCGGTTATGCGCTCGTAATTTTCGCATAAGGCGAGATACCCGAACAGTGTTTCGAGGGCGGTGGCGCGACGGTATTCGCCGGGATTTGAGCTTTTCGGAACGGAAATTCCGCCCGCGTTTCTTCCGCGCCTTAAGATGTCCGCCTCCTGCTCGCTCAAAAGCGGCTCTATCACACTCACCGCCTCGCTCTGATATGAAGCGCGGACGCGCTTTACCGCAAGCTCATGAAGCCTGCCCGCGTTTGTCTGATGCTCGGAAACAATGCGCTTTCGCACAAGAACCTCGTATACGCTGTCGCCGTAAAACGCCAGCACATTCGGCGAGTATGCCGCCGCTTCTTTTTCAGTCAAAAAACAAACCCCCAAAATCACGTAATATCAAAGCACATAATACGCACACTTCGCTGCGCTTCGTGTTTGGCGTCTATTGAGTTTTAAATTTCATGCTCCGACATTAAGTTGTCGGAATATAATAATCAAAAGCAACAGACTCGGCTATTACGTAGTTAAAATGTAATACACAAAGCTATATTCCTCGCTGTGAAGCTCAAACATACCCATTTCCTTGTTAAGCTCGGCAATTCCCGAAACTTCATCATCATCGTCAGCCGCCGCCTCAAGCCGACGCATTGCTTCCCTCAACGGCTCGTAAAGTCCGTGCGTCCAGTCGCTTTTCGGCGCAATGTAAAAATCGCGTATCTTCAAGCCCTCATCCTTTGCCTCGCGAAGAACTCTGTCAAGCTCTTCGGGCTTTCCGAATCTCCGCTCCACATAACCCCTTGTGTCAAGCGACGGCTCGATAAGATAGCACAGCGTTCTGAAAACAGCAACGCCGCCGCTTTTCAGAATGTTTTTAAGCTCCTCGAGCCTTCTCGGCACACCATCCGGTTCGCTAAGCCCGTTGTACCAGAGGAATTCCCAGCCGTCCTCCGATTTTGGAAGCTCATAAGTCATAACAAGATTGGCGCTTATTCCTCTTTCAAGCGCCCGATCAACGCGGTACTGCTCCGCATAGCCCGCCAAAACCTCGGCTTTTGTCGCTTCGGCGATTATCCTCGGAGTATCGAAGTCATCGCCCACAAACAGCGCGCGCTTCGCGGATATCTCTCCGCACAGCCGCATGACCTCTCGCGCAGTCTGCTCGCTGCCTGCGGTCGAACGTTCAAGCTCCGAGATCAAATTACTTACAAAACTCATTTGTTTACCTCCCGAATTCCCGCTCCGGATAGGAATTTTTAAGACTGTCTGAAATTTATATTTATAAGCTTGCCAAAAAATATTTTAAAATTACGTAGTTTAGACGGAGTTTATTTAAGTCAACACCGCAAAAGACAGCCTGACGGCGCAATACGCGCACGGTCTTTGTGCGGTATTGACTTAAATAGAATTTCAAAATTCATCGCTGGACCACATTGTGCTTCGCAAAACGCTCAGCAAGGCTGCCGTTAAGTGAGGACCGCTCAGAATTTGGCTTGCAAAATTTTGAGTTTTTGAAATTCACTTACGAATATTATGCGGTTCTATCTGACGTAGTTGAACTCGAAATCGTATATTGATACAACATCGTCCTCTTGAATGCCCTGACGTTCAAGCTCGTCGATTATTCCGCTCGAACGCAATACGCGCTGAAAATACTGAAGACTCTCGTAGTCATCCATATTGCATACGGACAAGATCGGCGCGAGAAACTCCGCGTTTACGATAAAAATTCCGTCGACCTTTTCAACCGTAAACGAATGCTTTTCATTTTCAAGCTCGGAAAGCTCCTTTAGCGAAAGCGCCTGCGGCTGGTATATCTTTACCGGCGGAAGTGTATCGAGTACCGCCATTACATCATCAATAAGCTCCTCTGTTCCATGTGTGGTAGCCGCCGAGATCCTATGCGCCTTCAATCCCTTTTCCGAAAGGAACTTTTCAAACTCGGATATCTGTTCTTCCGTCGCCATATCACACTTGTTCATCGCGATTATCTGCGGGAGCTTTGATAATTCCTCGGAGAAATTTTCAAGCTCCGCGTTTATTTTAACATAATCATCGCGCGGGTCTCTGCCGTCAACTCCCGATACGTCAACTACGTGAACGATAAGCCTGCACCTCTCGACGTGCCGCAAAAACTCATGACCAAGTCCCACGCCCTCTGACGCGCCCTCGATAAGCCCCGGGATATCCGCCATGACAAACGACTTCTCTCCGCGCTTTACAACGCCAAGCACGGGAGTAAGGGTAGTGAAATGGTAATTGGCAATTTTCGGCTTTGCCGCGCTTACTACGCTTATAAGCGTGGATTTTCCCACATTCGGAAATCCCACAAGTCCCACATCAGCCAGCAGCTTAAGCTCAAGAGTTACGCTTAGCTGTTCTCCCGGAAACCCCGGCTTCGCAAAGCGCGGGATCTGTCTTGTGGGCGTCGCGAAATGGGAGTTCCCCCAGCCGCCTTTTCCGCCCTTTGCGACAACAACAGGCTCGTCTCCCGAAATATCCGCGATAACTCTGCCCGTATTCGAGTCCTTTACAAGCGTTCCGCGCGGAACTTTTATCACCGTCGGCTCCATTGATTTTCCAGAACAGCGCTTTGCGCCGCCCGACTCGCCGTCGGGCGCTATATATTTTCTCTTATAGCGGAAGTCGATCAGCGTAGAAAGACTGTCGTCCGCCACAAATACGATATCCGAACCCTTTCCGCCGTCGCCGCCGTCGGGTCCGCCCGCCGCCACGTATTTTTCGCGGTGAAATGAAACCGCGCCGTTTCCGCCGTTGCCCGCTTTTAGAAAAATATCGACTTTATCAACAAACACTTTATTCTCAACTCCATATATTCAATGCGTAATTCGCAGTGCGTAATGCGTAATTCTGTATTGCGTCAATATGATTACACGCCGCCGACTGCAGATCATTCATAAAGTAACAGATAAAGCAATCATGCAGCAATTACGAGTAATTACGCATTTCAAATTATGCATTAAATTAAGCCGGAGCTTTTGTCCGGCTTAAATGTTGTGTAATTACTCCGCAACAGAATAAACGCTTACCTGCTTTCTGTCGCGGCCTACGCGCTCAAACTTTACCTTTCCGTCAACAAGCGCGAACAGCGTATCGTCCGAGCCTTTGCCGACATTGTTTCCGGGGTGGATATGAGTTCCGCGCTGTCTTACGAGAATATT
>JAFLUE010000155.1:2369-4783 GCA_022508945.1 Oscillospiraceae bacterium | reverse complement strand
CGAACCATATCAAGATAAAGCTGATGTCCAAGTCAAAGGAAGTCGACCTCTCAAGTTACGACAGCCCCGAATACTACACAAAGCTTGAAAACGCGACGAGAGAGGCGGCTCGCAGACCCATCGAATCGCTCACCGCCACATTTTCCATTATCTCAACTCTTATCAGCATCGTAAGCTACGTCATTATCATTATCGCGATCGGGATATTGCCCGCGCTTATCATCATCGCAGTATCCATACCCTCGACCGTCATCAACTTCTATTTCCGCAGAAAGAACCACTCCTATCTGTCCCGCAAAAGCAGCGAGCGCAGACAGCTTTCGTATTACTCCGAGCTTATCACAAACAAGGATCTTGTAAAGGAAATGAGAACGCTCGATCTTACGGATACCTTTATCGAAAAGTACAAAAATGTTTTCGGAGTTTACTTCAAGGGCTTGCGAAAGCTCATGGTGGCGGAGTGCTTGTGGAATTTGGGAGCGGGCATTCTCTCTACGGCGGTAAACTGCGTTCTGTTTGTGATGATCGCGCAGGGCGTTTTCAACGGTCAGTACGAGGTCGGAAACTACGCTCTTTATACGGGAGCGCTGAACTCGATCGCGGGCGGCATATCGTCGCTTATAACTACTACCGCGTCCATCTACGAATCCACGCTTTTTATCAACAACATGATCTCCTTTATGAAAGAGGAGCCGAAGATAGTCCCCATTACAGACCCGCCGCGGAAAGTGGAAAGAGGCATAGGACATACGATAGTTTTCGAGCATGTATCCTTTCGTTACCCGGGCGCGGAGCGCGATGTGCTGAAGGACATCAGCCTCACGATATCTCCGAACGAATCGGTCGTTCTTGTAGGTCTTAACGGTGCGGGAAAAACCACGCTGATAAAACTGCTGATGCGGCTTTATGATCCGACCGAGGGTGTTATACTGCTCGATGGTCACGACATCAGAGAATATGATGTAAAGGTGCTGTACGATATGTTCGGAATCGTGTTTCAGGACTACGGCAAATACGCCGTTTCCGTTCGGGAAAATATCGCGTTTGGCGAGGTGGCGAAGGATATTGTTCAGGAGGATATAGAAAAAGCCGCTCTCTACAGCAACTCCCAAGCCTTTATAGAGAAGCTCCCCAAAAAATACGACACGCCGCTTATGCGGTATTTTGAGGACAGCGGCACGGAGCTTTCGGGCGGTCAGTGGCAGAAAATAGCTATCGCCCGCGCGTTTTACGCCGATTCGGACATACTGATACTTGACGAACCGACCGCCTCTCTTGACGCTATCGCCGAGCAGGAGATATTCACGCAGTTTGAAACGCTTCGCGAGGGTAAGTCCTCTATCTTCGTTTCACACAGATTGTCCTGCGCAACTACCGCCAATAAGATCGTTGTCCTGAATAACGGAACGGTCGAGGAGATCGGAACTCACGCCGAGCTTATGAAGGCGGAGGGAGAGTATTATAAACTGTTCTCCACTCAGGCAAAACGGTATCAGTCGCCCGCCGAGGACAAGCCTTTGAGTGACTGAACGATAATGTCATTTCAACAGACAAAACGGTGAATTATATATGCAAAAAAGGGTCGGTGTTTCGACCCTTCAGTTTTGTATATAAAGTCCCGTCTGCCGCGCCGCAATAGCCGCAAAGGCTTATTGCGGCGCGGCTTCCTCACATTCGAAACTTTCTCAACAGTCTATGGATATGCTTATGACAGAATAAAGCCTATCGTGTATTGATTTGCGGAAAATACAATATTTACGGATAACGCGTCCAGATATATGTAAGGGTCTCTCCAAGCTCCGAGTTGGAAATGAATCTTCCCCAATGGACAGAATAATTATAATTTCCCTCCGCTACGATGACTCCGTCAGAATGTACCTCAAGTACGATCACGGAATGGGTATCGTTTTTTACTCTGATTATATCTCCGACACGAATATCGGATATACTGTGATGTTCTCTTGCGGGAAGATCTCCGAACGCCGCGTCGCTCAGCTCGAACGCAAACGCCGCACAGCCGCCTCCCGTATAAACGACTCCGGGAATTATGCTCTTGCTTACATATGTCATATCATTTGTCCAGGGCATACCCTCGGGGTATTTCGACTTAAACGAGATAAGCACACGGTAGATCTCATCGGTTTTATTGTCCGGCTCTGTCGGTTCGGAAGGAATGTCGGATGATGATTCGGGTATAGCCGATGAGGACTCGGGCTCAGACGATGATTCGGGTGGGGCTGATGAAGCCGGTGCGGAAGACGACGGCACGGGCGCAGTTGATGAAGACTTTATCGAAGACGACGGCGCGGGTGCGGTCGATGAAGACTTGACCGAAGACGACTGCGCGGGCGCGGTCGATGAAGACTTGACCGAAGACGACTGCGCGGGCGCGGTCGAAGAAGACTTGACCGAAG
>JAFLUE010000155.1:0-2269 GCA_022508945.1 Oscillospiraceae bacterium | reverse complement strand
AAGACGACTGCGCGGGCGCGGTCGAAGAAGACTTGACCGAAGACGACTGCGCGGGTGCGGTCGATGAGGACTTGACAGAAGACGACGACGCGGGCGCAGTCGATGAAGACTTGGCCGAAGAAGATGACGAAGCAGCTTCGTCCGAGCTGCTGTTTTCAGACGCTGTATCATTTGAAGAATCAACTTCTGAAGAGATATTGGAATCGCCGATCACCGGCTCCACGGGGGTCGAACAGCCTGCCGTAAAAACCGCCGCCGCAATAACGACCGACATTATTTTTAAAACAAAATATTTGTTATGTAACATAATTTTCTTACCTCCGAATGCTGCGCTTTGCCAAACGTCAGCTTAATCATTATATCATTATTGCCCCAAAAAATCAAGTGGTTTTTAGCCATTGGCTGAAATTTCGCGTTCTTCCAAAAATTGAGCGGCTCCTTTCCAAATAAAGAAAACGCATTTGTTTTCGGGCGCTGCTCTCGGAAATTTTTCAAAGCATATTTATTGTTTTTTACTTTAAAAGCTAAAGTTTTTTGCTTTTTAAACGATAATATTTATAGGAATATTTTGACAACCCTTGGCTCGGTCATGCCGAATAATTAATTCAATATCCAAACAGCAACAACACACCGCAAGCGAGGTAATTATTATGAGTTTACACAAAATCCCTTCCATAAACAGGCAGATGTTACGCAGAGCGCAAAAGAATGTACTGTTGGAAAAGCTGCTTAAAAACATTCCCGAAGAGGATAAAGAAGAAACCGAAACCAAGAAATCCGACTTTAACCGTTTTGTAAGCGAGAGCGGAGTTCGGTATGACTTTTCCGGGGAGCTGAATAAGCTCTTGCAGAAAAAGCTTGAGGAAAGCTTTGAGTCAAACTCGCCGTTTTCGGGAATAAGCCATAATTATTTCGGAAATTCCTTTAACCCATGGGATTTTCTGAAGTAGTTGAAGAATTGAGAGCCAATGGATCGTACAAATCGGAGTAATTTTTATGAACATCAGTAACACTCCATACGGCATTTTCAAACAAAACCGCGGAACAGTACAGAAGCAGGAACTCAAACAGGCTCCCAACATTTTTGATTATATGCGCGGAAATGTGGAATTTGTTGAGAGAAAACCTGAAACGAAAAAACCTGCTCAGCGACCTGATAACAATACCAAAGATGTCGTGGTGATTTCGGATCAAACGCTGACCAAACTGCGCAACGAGTATATTGAAGCCACTTTGGAAAGTGGCGAACCCCTTGAGGGTATAAGCTATGATGATTTTGTCTGGTATTACATTGACAAGCAGGGCTTTCGTTGGGAAGATGAAACTATGCAAAGGCTGTATTCCCAGGCGCTGAAAGGCGATAACGCTTCTTGTGCAGAGCGCGAATGGCGTACCAATCCCGATTTCATCATAATGCCGCGAATTTTTGACTCTCTCGAGCTTACAGAGGACAGAGAAGCTGCCTTCGAGAAATTCAAAAACGGAGAGGAACTGACCGAACTTGAAAACCGCCTGCTATCGACTTTCCCCGATGCCGCGGAGGGTCAAAGGCGCATAAACGAAGTTAATTTCGAGCGTGGAAAGATTGCGTTTTGGCAAAACTTACATGACAAATTGGCAAGCTCGGGTGTTGAGCTTTCTCCCGATGATGAGATCACATTTACAGTCTATGGATATGAGCTTATTGACGTAAAAGGCACGGTTGACGATGAAAAGCTGGCAGCCATCAAGGAAGCAATGAAAAATGACGCGTATTCACTGGATATGATCTACAATAACAAATACAACAGCGAAAAAATGGGCGGGGATATTCGGTATGAATTTAGTAAATTCAAAAAAGCACAGCATTATCTGGATCTCGCGGGAGGCGGCTCATTGCTCGATATATCCAAAGATAGTGATGGGAATTATCACGGTATCCCCGATATACTGGATAAATTCTTAAGGGAAAATAAGCAGTACAAAGGTCAGATCATTGCTGATATTCAAGCAATGTGGGTATGTCAAGCGTTTGACGCCGCTATTTCGGCGATAGAAGCGGGGCGTTACGATTGGTACAAATCACAAATCTGTACAGTCACATATAAGAACGGCGAGTTTTTTGCGTGATATGATGTATCATCTGAAAGGACAAATTATATGAGGTTTGCAAAAAAGGCGGCAGCTATTATCGGTTTGATCATGATTTTGACAGTCCTTGCGGGTTGTGCGCCAGAAGAGTTTTCCGATAAAGAAACAAAATACTATATCGCGTATTCCAATGTGTTTA
>JAFLUE010000154.1 GCA_022508945.1 Oscillospiraceae bacterium | reverse complement strand
CCCCCGACCCTCTGGTTCGTAGCCAGATACTCTATCCAGCTGAGCTACTGGCGCAAAAGGCATGAAAATGCATAAACCTGCAATTCACAACAGCATAATTATATCATACAAAAATAAATTTGTCAAGTGGTTTTATAATTTTTTAACTTTTTTTTTAAATTTGCTATTGAAAAATTTAAAAAGATGTGATATAATATTACTTGGTCAATCCGTGTCAAATTTTGAAGATGGAATAATTTGGAATTGGCTGTGCGGTTTACTTCGGAGCGGTCGGCTTTTGGAGTTTTCCGCCGAATGATAAGCGGATGTGTGCTTTGGGTTTTATTATGGAATAAACCGCTGATTTGGCGGTGTTATTATTAAATTTATTTTGGAATAAGGAGAATTGTTGTGAAAGATTTGAAGATTGCTGTGAAGATGATACTTAGCTTTGGCTTGACTGTTCTTATGCTGCTTATCACTTCAACGACCGCTGTGATAGGCTTCCAAATCGTTGGGTCTGAGCTTAGTTCCTTCCACGATGGTCCGTTTGAGCAGGTCAAGGTCGTTGACGACTTAAGCGCGAAGATCCAGATGGTAGCAAGACATATGCTCCGTGCGATGTCGGAAACCGATATGTCGCTGGCTGAAAGCAAGCTCAATGAAATATCGCCTATCGGTGATCAGGTTTTTGCGGCTATTGATGAGCTTAAAGAGACATATCAGGGCGATACTAAGATCCTTGATGATGCGAGAGAGGCATTTATGGGCATCCGCACGAATTTTGCGGATTTCAAGGCGCTGGTTATGGAGGGCAGGACCGACGAGGCATTCATTGTCTATAAAGAAAAGATCGCGGTTGCTGTCAGCGATTCCGAAGAAAAGATCAATGTTATTCAGGACGAGATCGACCGCATGGCTGACGCAAGCTATGATCAGGGTATGTCCATATCAAAGACCGCGAATATCGTAGCAAGTGTCGTAAGTGTGCTTGGCGTTGTTCTTTCCATACTCGCGGCGTTTATACTTACCAAGAACATTACAACGGCTGTTAAGGAAGTTCAGCGAGCGGCGGCCGAGCTTGAAAACGGCAACTTCGACTTTGATATTGATTACCACTCAAAGGATGAGCTTGGACAGCTTGCGGACAGCATGAGAGAGCTTTGCTCGAGTACAGGCAGAGTTATCGGCGATATGGACTATCTCATGCAGAATCTTGCCGAGGGCAACTTTATGGTAAAATCAATGGCAGTGGATTCCTATGTCGGTCATTATGAAAAGCTGCTTAACAGTATGCGCGCGCTGGTTTCAAAGCTTAAGGACACCCTTATCAGAATAAACGAGTCTTCGGAGCAGGTCGCTTCCGGTTCGGACCAGGTTTCCGCGGGCGCACAGGCTCTCGCACAGGGCGCTACAGAGCAGGCTTCTTCTGTTGAGGAGCTTGCGGCGACTATCCAGACCATTCACAGCCAGATCAGAAACAACGCTAACCACGCGAACGAGGCGAACGAGCAGACTACTATTTCCGGCGAGAAGATGAGTCTTGCAAATGAGAAGATGGATGAGCTTGTTAAGGCAATGGAAGAGATCAAGCGCTGCTCGTCACAGATCAGCGAGATCATCAAGACCATCGAGGACATAGCCTTCCAGACCAATATCCTTTCTCTTAACGCAGCTATCGAAGCGGCAAGAGCGGGAGCGGCAGGAAAGGGCTTTGCGGTTGTTGCGGACGAGGTAAGAAACCTTGCTGCAAAATCCGCGGAGGCTGCAAACAACACAAACGAGCTTATCGAAAACACCGTAAGAGCTATCGGCTCAGGAAACAGCCTTGTTGACGAGGTTGCGGACATGATACACGTTGTATCGGAGGCTTCGGCAGTCGTTGCGGGATACAACTCGCAGATCGCCGAAAGCTCGGCGGAGACCGCGGAGTCTATCGAGCAGATCAATATCGGCGTAGACCAGATCTCAAGCGTCGTACAGACAAACTCCGCTACTGCGGAGCAGTCCGCGGCGGCTTCGGAGCAGCTTTCCGGTCAGGCAAATATGCTCAAGGAGCTTATCTCGCAGTTTAAGTTCACCGAAGCAGACGCGTGACAGTTGACAGTTGACAGTGAGAAGTAAACAATAATCATTAAAAGCGCGCTCGGAAAACTCCGGGCGCGTTTTGGTATTTATATGTAATGGGAGAAACACGGTGATAAAATTTAATAAAAAAATAATCGGGACGATCATTATCGTTGTGTGCAGTGTTCTCGGCGTTTTTTGGGTATCATGGTTTTTTATCAAGCAGGAAGCTCCTCTTTTTGAGGGAATATGGACAAATGAAGATGAAAGCTTTATTTTGGACACCGAAATCTTTACCGCAACAATAACAACTGATGATAGTTCAGAAACATTGGTTGTCGCTTATACCCCCGGGACAAATTTTGCAATGTATTATTCACCACCTGAAGGTACTACAGGAATATATGCCGGCGATTTTATACACACAGGTGATATTTACCGAATCAAATTTTTCGGCATAGACTACATTCGTGTTAAATGTAAGGACGGATGCTTTGACGTATGGCTGAAAAAGGTGTAGATCGTCTGAGGAAATCATGAGCTTATTCAATAAATATGAGTTGACATTATCATAAAGTTGTGTTATACTTACATCAGCTCTTGATGAGGTATCCGTCTGCGCTTTTGCGGAGATTGAGCGAGCTTTTAAACTCGGCAGCCTCACAGGGGCTGTTTTAGTTGACAGTGGGCAGTAAACAATAAGCATTAACAGTGCTCGGAAAATTTCGGGCGCGTTTGATCTGCGAAAACACCGTTTACTGTGTATTGTCAACTGAACAGATTATGACTTTTCTTTTTTCACGAAACGATTTTCAAAAAGCACTTGACAAGAGCGCCGAAATGTGCTACAATATTCACGTATTAGCCGGTGTGTTGGAATTGGCAGACGAGGCGGACTCAAAATCCGTTGCTGGCGACAGCGTGTGGGTTCAAGTCCCACCACCGGCACCAGCAGGGCAATGCCCTGCACCAAATGCGTCTCATATGTTGTTATGGGACGCATTCCTTATGCTCGAATACAACGAAATCTTTTTTGTAGTGGTTAGCCAATGAAAAAGCCCTGCAAAGCAGGGCTTTTTCATTGGCTTTATTTAAATTTGCAATTCGCGAACCGCACAGTGCAGCGTATCTGCACTGCGCTATCCAAGCGGCACGGCACATCGTCTTCGGCGCTATGCCGTGCCGTTTGATTTTGCGAATTGCGCGCCCTCGGTCAGGTTGCTCTTGTCGAAAAGATCTTTTTGTAGTGGTTAGACACAAGGATAATGCGTTGACCCGGTGCGTCCCGCGCGTTGATGCGGGGCGATTTACTTTTGCCCGAAGGAGAGTGTGATTTTATGAACAAGGTCAAAGAGTTTCTTAAGGCTGAGACGGTATTATGTATCGCGTTTGTTTTAGCCTTGGCGTCTATGTTTATTACTCCGCCGAGCGCGGATTATTTTGGATATATAGACTATTCGGTCATAGCAATATTGTTCTGCCTTATGGTTACTGTCCAGGGCTTTGTGAAAACGGGACTGTTTGATTTTTTGTCAAAAAAGCTGACCGGGCGTTTTAAAAGCTCGAGGTCGCTTTCCGCGGCGCTTGTGCTGTTGTGCTTTTTTATGGCAATGCTTATAACAAACGACGTGGCGCTGCTTACGTTTGTGCCGTTGACGCTGGCGCTGTTCGGCGGACGGGAGAAGATTCTCATTCGGTGTGTGATACTTGAAACTGCCGCGGCAAACTTAGGCTCTATGGCTACTCCGATAGGCAACCCGCAAAATCTCTCTATCTATTCTTATTATAACTACTCGCTCGGTGATTTTTTCCTGACAATGCTTCCTATAAGCCTTCTGAGTCTGCTGATTTTAATGCTGTCGCTTGTTTTAATTCCGAATGAGAAAATTTCCCACGGAGAGACTGCCGCTAAATTTTCGCCTACACGAAATTTCTTTGTTTATGCTGTGATTTTCGCGGTTTGCGTATGTTCGGTCGCGAGATTTTTGGACTATCGGATCTGCCTTTTGGTGACGCTTGCGGCGGCGCTGATATTTGACAGGAAAATTCTCGCGAAGCCCGACTACGCTCTGCTTGCGACATTTGTCTGCTTCTTCATTTTTGTGGGCAATATTTCGGCGGTGCCTGCGGTCAGTGATTTTATCGGCGGGATCCTGAGCGGACGCGAGATGCTTGTTTCCTGCGCGCTTTCTCAGATCATCAGCAACGTCCCCTGTGCGCTCATGCTATCGGGATTTATCGCCGCGGAGAATTCAAACGCCCTGCTAATTGGTGTAAACATCGGGGGCATGGGTACTCTCATAGCTTCTCTCGCGAGCCTTATCTCATTTAAGCTGTATTCACGTTCGGACAAGGCGAAAAAGGGAAGATTTTTCGCGGAGTTTACGGTTTACAATTTCGCGGTTCTTGCAGTATTGATTTTGGCGGTATATATCTTGCCGTTTTAATACTGACAGTAAACAATAACGCCCTTTGAAAGTTCAGAGGGCGTTTTTTATCGAATAATACTGTTTATTATCAACTGTCAATTGTTATATCGCGTTTTTTATGGATTTCGCGTATTTTCCGATCTCGGGCGCGGCGTTCTCACCATATTTCTCCACAAGCCTTACGATCGCCGAGCCGACGATAACTCCGTCCGCAAGCTCGGACATTTTCTTCGCCTGCTCGGGAGTGGAAATGCCGAAGCCTATCGCGGCGGGTATGTGAGAGTATCTCTTCACGCTTTCCATTATGGACGCGAGGTCGGTCTTTATCTCGCTGCGAACGCCCGTAACGCCGAGCGAGCTTACGATGTACAAAAA
>JAFLUE010000153.1 GCA_022508945.1 Oscillospiraceae bacterium | reverse complement strand
AACGCGCTGTTCGAGATAGTGTTAGACAAGCCGTCGTTCAATAACAGGCTGATGCTTATAGACATTGCCGAAAAGAGCAAGTCAAAGCTCGAACAGATCGAAGCCGACCGACGCCGCGCCGAGGAAGAAAAAGCCGAGCGCGAACGCGCTAAGCGCGCCAGAGGCAGACGTGCCGAGCCTGTTTTTACCAAGAAAAATAAGCCGTAAGCCAAACGGCGGGCATACAGCCCGCCGTTTTTTTATTCTGTCGTGCTCAAAGGAGAAGACGCTTAGTAATGCGCTTCTCCGGTTCTGATGTTGTTTCCGAGGACCTCGTTCTTGCGGAAAACCAGCGAAATGCACCATGCCGCCGCTGCCGCTACCAAGATATAGAGGATACGGCTTACAACAGTATCACTGCCGCCAAAAGCCCATGCAATAACGTCAAATTGGAAAATACCCACTAAGCCCCAGTTGAGTCCTCCGATTACCAACACCCAGAGTGCTATCTTGTCCATCATTTCCGAATCATTCCTTTCTTTTGGTTTTAATACAATAATTTGAGATAAGTGAATATAATCGAGTTTTCGGGATTATAAGCATATTGTCTGCACTCTCGGTATTTTTATTCGAGGAAGCTCTTAACAAAAAAATCAATTTCTGAGAAAGTCAGACTGCTTTTTCCATATTGCGTTTTCGGTCGCTTGACAAAGAAATAAAAATGATGTATAATAATAAAAAGAACGGTTTGTTGGGGACAAAAATCAGACGCTCCCCACTGCCGCGGAAGATATGATAAGGAGTAAATCACGCGTGAATAAAATAGTAAAACAGGATATGGAGAGGATCTACAGCGCTCTTACCGAAGAGGAAAAGGCAAAGTTCGGCGGCAGCACGGTGCTGTTTACAGGCGGAGCGGGATTTCTCGGATTTTATTTTATAAGCTTCCTGACGCACTACCGGAGAGAATTGAACGTTAAGAAAGTTATCTGCCTTGATAATTTTCAGGTCGGATATCCCAAATGGCTGAAAGAGCTTGCCGACGCAGGCAGTGTGGAGCTGCATAAATTTAATGTTGTTACGGACGATATCTCGTCTGTTCCGGGCGCTGATGAGGCGGATCTTATCTATCACATGGCGTCTATTGCTTCTCCTTTATTCTATCGCAGGTATCCTATCGAGACGCTGGACGCGAACATCTGGGGATTGCGCAGTTTACTTGATTTCTATTGCAAGAAACCTATAAAGGGATTTGTTTTCTATTCATCAAGCGAGATATACGGAGACCCTACTCCCGAAAATATTCCCACGCCGGAAACATACCGCGGAAATGTGGACTGTCAGGGACCGAGAGCGTGCTATGACGAGTCCAAGCGTTTCGGAGAGACTATGTGCTACCTCTTCCACGAGAAGTATAATATGCCTATAACGATCATACGTCCGTTCAACAATTACGGACCCGGAATGAGGCTTAACGATGCCCGCGTTCCCGCTGATTTTGCCAAAGCGGTTTTAGAGGGTCGGGATATCGAAATGTTTTCGGACGGCACTCCTACGCGTACATTCTGCTACATAAGCGATGCTGTGACAGGTTATTTAAAAGGAATACTCCATGCTGACGAAGGCTTCGAGGCATACAATATAGGAACGGACAAGCCCGAAATTTCTATCAAGCGTCTGGCGGAGATATACATTGAAGCCGGAAAGGAGATATTCGGATATACCGGAACTGCAAAGTTCGCGGTTTCCGAGGACAAGGAATACCTCGCAAACAATCCCAACCGACGCTGCCCCATTATAGACAAAGCGCGCGAAAAGCTGGGCTATGACCCGCAGGTCGATGTTGAACAGGGCGTAAGATATTTTCTGGAATTTGTTAAAGAAAGCAAGGAGGACGAGCTCACATGGTAATTACGGTTTTCGGACTGGGCTTTGTAGGACTTACAACGGCGCTCGGCTTTGCCGAAATAGGGCATAAGGTATACGGAGTTGAGGTTAATCAGCAGCGCTTTGATACGATATCATCGGGCAAGCTGCCATTTTTGGAGCCGGGTATGGACGAGGCTCTGACCCGCCATCTTAATAAGAATTTCATTCCCTGCACCGATCTTAAAGCGGCTATCGCGGAAAGCGACTGTGTTTATTACTGTGTGGGAACTCCCTACGGAGAGGACGGACAGGCCGATCTCACTTATCTTTACAAGGCGGTCGAGCAAACTCTCGATGTTATAAATGACGATAAATTCCGTGTTCTTGTAACCAAGTCCACTATTCCTCCGTCTACTACCTCCACCAAGATCATTCCGTTTGTAGAGGAAAAGGGCTTTAAAGTGGGAGAAAAGCTCGGCGTTGCAAACAACCCGGAATTTCTCAGAGAGGGCTATTGCTGGGACGATTTTATGAACGCCGACAGGATAGTGCTGGGTGTGAGCGATAAGCGCTCGGAGGATATGCTGCGCGGTATTTATACTAACATGGACGTTCCGGTTTTCTGCGTGTCTCTCAACACGGGAGAATTCATCAAATATCTGTCCAATACGCTGCTTGCTACCCTTATAAGCTACTCCAACGAGATGAGTGTGATAGCTGATACGATAGGCGGTATAGATACGGCAAACGCGTTCAGGATACTGCATATGGACAAACGCTGGGGCGGCTGCAATATGACAAGTTATGTATATCCCGGCTGCGGCTACGGCGGATATTGCCTGCCCAAGGACACCAACGCTCTTTATGCGGTTACCAAAACCGCCGGATTTGACGCGCAGATCCTCAAAAATGTTATTGCAACGAATGACAGTATGCCGGCATTTATTACCGACAGGATCGTAAAGGCGGCGGGCGATGACAAGAATGTAACTATCGGCATACTCGGACTTTCATTCAAGCCCGAGAGCGACGATACCCGTGATGCTCCCAGCGCGAAAATTATCCGCGAGCTGAACAGCCGCGGCTACAAGAATATTATAGGCTACGATCCGGTCGCTATGCCGGAGTTCCGGGCATATTACAAAATGGAATATTCCTGCGCGGATAGCTATGCCGACTGTGTAAAACATTCGGATATCCTTGTTATAGCCACCGCGTGGAAGGAGTTCGCAAATCTGCCGCAGATAACGGACAAGCCTATCGTTGACTGCAGATATATGCTTTGATAGCGGGGGCATGCAATGAAGAAAGCTTTAGTAACAGGCGCAAACGGATTTATCGGCAGCGCACTTGTTAAGGAATTGCTTGCAAACGGCATAGAGGTCATAGCTCTTGACCGCGATGGCTGTAACGGCAATATCCCGACCTGCGACACGGTGACTTTTATTCCGTTTGATCTGAGTTCACTTTCTGATGTTACTCCGATATTAGCCGAATACAAGCCCGAGATATATTATCATCTTGCGTGGTTCGGAATGAACGGCGCTGCAAGAGGCGACGCGGCGATCCAGATGAAAAACGTTGAGTGGACTGTTGAAGCGCTGAGGCAATCCGCAGAGATCGGCTGTAGGAGGTTTGTCGGCGCGGGCAGTATTATGGAATACGAAACGCAGGCGGCGGTCTTTTCACAAGGCAACAGACCCGGCAGCGCATATTCCTACGGAGCTGCTAAGCTGGCGGCGCACACTTTTTGTACGGTCGAAGCGCAGAAGCTGGGAATGGACATAGTCTGGGCGGAGATCACCAACGCATACGGCATAGGCGAAAACACCCCCCGTCTTATCAACTCTACACTCAGAAAAATAATAGCGGGTGAAACCCCGGAATTTACGTCCGGTATACAGAATTATGATTTTGTATATATAGACGATACCGTAAGAGCGTTCAGGCTGATCGGCGAAAACGGAAAGCCTTTCTGCCACTACCTTATAGGCAGCTCCGAAGCAAAGCCCTTGAAAGAATTCATTCTTGAGATACGGAAAACCGTTGCGCCGGAAAGAGAGTTTATTTTCGGGAACGTTCCTTTTACAGGCGTGAATCTGCCGTTAGAGACGTTCGATTGCTCACTGACCGAAAAAGACACCGGGTTCAAAGCGGAGATTGCCTTTGAAGAAGGTATAAGGCGTACAATGGATTGGTTAAAGCAGATAACACAATAAACGCTTTGAATTATTATGGGTGATTTGATGACAGAGTTTAATTGCGACGCGCTTGTGGTAGGCTGCGGAATATCCGGAGCCGTAATTGCGAGGTATCTTGCGGAGGAAAAAGGGAATAAGGTCATTGTTGTTGACCGAAGGGCTCATATCGCGGGGAATATGTATGATTTTCGGAATGAGAACGGGATCATCATACAGAAATACGGTCCGCACGCTTTCCATACGAAAAAAGAGAAGCTGTTTGAGTACATGAAACGGTATTCTGAATGGAAGCGGTATGAACTCACCTGTATGGTTCAAATGAACGGCAAATTCACTCCCTCACCGTTCAATTATCAGACCGTAGACGACTTTTATCCGCCTGAAAAAGCGGAAGAACTGAAAAAACATATCCGCGCAAAATACGGCGACGCAGAGAAAACCACTATTGTTGAAATGCTGGGATCCGACGACCCGCTTATAAAGGAATATGCGGATTTTCTGTTTGACAACGACTACAGCCTTTACACCGCAAAGCAGTGGGGGATATCTCCGTCGGAGATAGATGTGAGCGTTTTAAAGCGTGTCCCCGTGTTGTTTTCTTACAAGAACGGGTATTTTGACGATGAGTTTCAAGCTATGCCGAAGAACGGATTTACCGAGCTTCTCTCAAATATACTCTGTCATGAAAATATAGATATTTGCTTGAATACCGACGCGCTGGAGTTCCTTTCGGTATCTGACGGCAAGCTGCTGCTTAACGGTGAACCTACAGATAAGACGGTTATCTACACCGGCGCCGCGGACGAGCTTCTGGGCTGCAAATACGGAGTGCTTCCGTACCGTTCATTGCGGTTTGAATACAAGACAG
>JAFLUE010000152.1 GCA_022508945.1 Oscillospiraceae bacterium | reverse complement strand
ACAACGGCGACTGGAAATTCAACGCGGTCGCCGCGGGCTATCAGGGCGGACTTGAGGCACTTTGCAGAAGCTACGGAGTAAACGTATAAGTAAACAATTGAAAATTGACAATTGACAATGGACAATTGCAGAGCGCCCTTCGGGCGCAGATTTTAAAATCGTCGCGAAGCGGCACCTTAATTGTCCATTGTACATTGTCAATTAGTAAAAAGGGGGGTAGTTCGTGGACGATAATTTAAAACAAATAATCGACCGAGCGCGCCCCAATACGGAAATACAGCTTCCCTCGGGAGAATTTGAAGGTCCTGTTGTTATAACGAAGCCGATCAAAATAATCGGGTCTACAACTACGATATGGGCGAAAAAATCCCCTGCGCTGGTCATCAGATCGGCGGGAGTAAAGCTTGAAAACCTGAGGGCTGAGCTTACCGAGGCAAATTCCGAGGACGCTGTGATTTGCGCGGATTTTCCGTGCGAGGTGAAAAATGTCGAGGTGCTTGGCGGAGTCTCGGGATTTGGCGCGGAGGACGGTTTTTTCGATGTTCCGAAGACGATACGGCTCGGGGAGTTTCTCCCCGAAGAGGAAAGTTCGTTTAAACTAACGGTAAATGTTCCGGATAAAACCGAGATACAGTGCGATATGCGGAATGTTCGGTTCGAGCCAAATCTGCTTAAGCGCGGCAGAAACGACATCATCGTAAAAGTAAGCGGGATCTCTTTGCAGACCTATTTATACACAGAGGTTTTGTTCAAGACCCGTTTTACCCGCAGGATCTACCTATTCGGAAAGCCATCTGTCACCGCCCAGAGAGCGGAAAACAAGCCTGTTTATGAAGCGCCCGAGAGGGATTTTTCCGCGGCAATAAACGCGGGTGTTTTACCGAAAAGCGAAGCCGGGTCGAAAAGCGACGTTGTTTCAATGTCGGACAATGCCGATCTGTCGCTCGGGGCGCTTTCGCTTACGCGCGGAATGAGAGTTCCGCTTACAAAATACTTAGGCACAAAGTTCACGATCTTCTTTAGCTGTAAGGAAATGCCGAAAGAAATGGACATCGACCCTTACGTTTTTCTGCTTGATGAAAACGGAAAGGCTCTTGCCGACAGCAGTCTTATTTTCTTCGGAAATGAGCGCTCTGAAAACGGCGAAGCGGCTTATTTTCCAAAGGACGGACACGTTGAAATTGACCTTGCGAAAATCGACTACAGGATAAAAAAGATCACATTTGCGTACTCGATCTACGCGGGCGGCGAAAAAATGAATTTTTCTATGGTCAGAAATCCGCGGATAAGCCTCTGGACTGACCGAGAGCGCGTCTCGTTTGTTATGAACGAGCTTAATGACGTTACGACGGCAGTGGCGCTTGAGTTTTATATCTACAAGGGCGAGTGGAAAATATCCGCCGTAGGAGCGGGATACCGCGACGGCATGGCAAGGCTGTGCGAATCCTGCGGTATACAGGTAGAGGAATAAATATCCTATGAGCGCCGTTTCAATATGAACCTTGAAAAACGCGCATTATAAATTTTTTATTAGTAAGTATTAAAGGATGGTCGTTTGAAATGCAGGAATTTACGAGATATGTGGGGTATGACAATCCCGACAGCTTTCGGGGGATCCTGATTGAATTGTTCACGGCTTCGCAGAAGAACGGGCTGTTTTTCAGGGAAAAGCTGCCGATGGCATCAATGGACGAGATAACAAAGGCGGCGGCATATACCGCGGCAAGCTTCGACAATGCGGACGACATTAAGAAAAGCATCGATATGTGGCTGCATGATACGAATATTCCGTGCGACAGCGCGGCTGTTGCGGAAATTATGACAGCGGCCGTCGAGGATTGCGGAGTAAACAAGAAAAACAACTATTTTGTGTTTTTCTGCTGGCTTATGAAATATCTTGCCGCAAGACCGCAGACGCTGTTTTATATCGGCAGCGCGTCTCTCAAAGAGCTGTATTTCCTGCTTATGATGAGCGCGGCGGGCGTTAAGGTGACGCTCGTAAGCTATGGGCTTGACAAGGAATATGTAAAGCTTAAATTCAAGGACAGAATTACGGTCAAGAGCGGACAAAACAATGCCCCCATTCAGATAGATTTCGGCAAGATCGACCTTTCAAAGGAGGCGGCGCTCGCTCAGATGAGAGCGGAGGAGGAACGCGTGGGGGGGCTTGTAAAAAAGCTTTCCACGACCGCCGCGGGCATTTTTGAGGACATTCTTGTTGAGCGAAGGACGCGAGTTATAAAGGGCGGCGGCGTTTATACCGAGGACGGCGATATTCCCGTGTACTGCGCGGCGCTGCTCGGCTATGAAAACGACGACGTTTATACAAATATGCTCGTAAAATTCAAGGAGAGCTTTGCGGGACTTAAAAAACAGCTTATTTTCATTGAAAAACCGTTGTCAAATCCGAATGCCGACGAGGTAAAGGCGCTCGGCTCAGTCACAAGAGCCAGCACCCCGGAGATGATAGACGCGATGGCTATGCAGATAAATCTGCCGGGCGACAGAATAAGGACTGCCCTTGCGCGAAAGGCGCTGAAGGAGCTGCTGTCGGAAATGTCAACAGCAAACCAAACGGTCGTGTTCAACTACGCGATGAAGCTTGTGACATGGCTTTACCGCTGTACCCAGGCGAGAAAATACTCGGTTATTTACGAGGATATCCCTGTGGTTCTTTATTACGGTGATATTTCTCAGTCGGAGGTATACTTCCTGATATTTATGTCGATGTGCGGCTTCGACGTTGTTTACATTTCGCCGAATCTTAATAACAAGCAGACGGCTTCCGATAAGAATGCTGACGGAAGAATGCAGATCTTTGCGCTCCCTCAAAGCAAGGAGAGCGGAGAATATCCGAAAAAGGCGGTAAAGATGAAGGTCTCGACCGTCGCGTACAACGCCGAGCGCGATCTCGACACCATGCTCTACGGCGGGGATACGGGAATATACAGAAGCTTTCAGTTTCCGAACAGCCAGAGCGTTACGCTTAAAACGACCTACGAGGAGATAGCGATCCTCTGGAAACAGGAGGCGCGCTTCAGACCGGGATTTTCAACCTCTGGAAATCTTGTTTCCGTGCCGAATATTTTCGCTAAGATAAGCGGGGTCGAAAACGGCGATACGGGAAAATACTGGGAGGGTGTTAGAGACAAGCTTACTCCCGAAACAATTCTTATCGTAAAAGAGCCGAACAATAACAACACTGCCGCGGCAGATCTGTCGGCATACAGACAGTTTTACAGAAACGGCGAGATCGACACGGAAAAGCTGAAAAACAGCACACTTAACAAGTACAGCTATCTCCCCGACAGGATACAGGATATGCTCTTCTATAAGCTTCAGGAGACCTGCTCGAGCAGATTTCTGAGGCTTGAGGGAGATGAGCTTATGTGTTCGGTCTTGCATTTCGGAATGAATTTAAGCAAGAATTTTTCGCAGATCATACAGAGATTTGACTTTACAAAGAAGATCCCGAAGCTTATATACATTGACGCGATCGAAGACACATTTACGCTCGAGGAATGCATACAGATCGTACTATGCAACCTTATCGGATTCGACGTGCTTATATATACTCCGTCGGGCTATAAAAACCTCGAGACCTACGTTAAAAACGACGCCTTCGAGGAGCATATAATGAACCAATTTTTGTACACAACGGAGGTTCCGAAATTTAAAATACCCTCCGAGGAAAAAAACAGCGGTTTTTTCGGAAAGCTGTTTGGAAAAAACTGAGCGTGTTCACAAGTTCACCCTTTTCGGGCAGAGTGTACAGGCTTACGATTTGAAAGGAAAAAAATATTATGGGACTTCAGTTTACTCCGGGTTCGGCACAGGCACAGCCTCAGACAGAGGTCACAACAACGGGAACGGTCATTACCGCGGTATCTGACGCGGCGCTTGACGCGAAGATCGAAGAAGTAAAAAATTTCAACATCGTTGTTAAGACGGACGAGATCAAACAGCAGCTCGCCTCAAGCGATGAGATCGACAAGCTCGTTTCCACCATCAACGTAAACGACAGCAACACTATCGTAAAGTTCGGCGCTGAGGCGGCAGATGAGATCTCCAAAGCCTCCGACCAAGTCCTTAATTCCATGAGCATCAATCAGATAAACGACACGGGCGTTATGCTCAAAAACCTTGCGGCAATTATGGATCAGTTCGACATAAAGGAGATCCAGGATGATAAGCCGGGACTTTTCACAAGTCTCAAAAAGAAGCTCGAAAAGATCCTCAACAAGTATGATACAATGGGCAAGGAGGTAGATAAGATCTACGTTCAGCTCAAACAGTACGAAAATGAGATACAGCAGGCTAACACAAAGCTTGACGCGATGTATGACGCAAACATCGGATACTATCAGCAGCTCGTAAAGTATATTATGGCGGGCGAACAGGGCGTAAAAGAGCTTGACGCGTTTATTGAGGATTATCAGAAAAAGGTCGAGGCAAATCCCGACGACGGAACGATCCGTATGGATCTGTCAAATCTTCAGCAGATGCGTGAGATTCTCGACCAGAGAGTTATGGATCTGAAGATAGCGGAGAATGTTGCGCTCCAGACTGTTCCGATGCTTAAAACAATGGAATATTCAAACCTCAATCTTGTCCGCAAGATAAACTCCGCGTTTATCATAACGATGCCTGTATTCAAGCAGGCTCTCGCTCAGGCAATCATGCTCAAGCGTCAGAAGATACAGGCGGAAAGTCTTGCGGCGCTTGATGAAAAGACCAACGAGATGCTCATAAAGAACGCGCAGAACACCGTTGACCAGTCGAAGATGATCGCTTCGATGTCGGCGACATCTTCAATTCAGGTTGAAACGCTCCAGAAGACGTGGGAGACGATCGTAAACGGTATTGACGAGGTTCAGGCTATTCAGGAACAGGCTCGCGAAAAGCGTAAGACCGATGCGGTTGCGCTCGAACAGATCAAGGCTGAATACAAGAAAAAAATGAAAGCATGATTTCTTTTGGGGGAAAACCTTTCTGTAGAAAGGTTTTCCCCCAAACCCCTTTTCCAAAGAC
>JAFLUE010000151.1 GCA_022508945.1 Oscillospiraceae bacterium | reverse complement strand
ATTTCAAAAATAATCGACGCGTATGAGCGCAGCTCATACGCGTCGATTTGATAGCACAGCGCGCCAAAGGCGCGCTGTGCGGTTTTGAAATTTCTTTTTAAATAACTCCGCTTGACACCACATATAATTAATGCGCGCCTTGATATAACGTTGTTTTGGCGGATTGTTAAAATAAGCGTTATTTTGACGCATTGATTTAAATAGAATTTCAAATAAATAAAATTTTCCGAGGTTTTCCAAAAAATACTTGAAAAAAAATCGTAAATGATGTACAATATAAAGTGTGGCAGTGAGCTGTCAAAATCAAAAGAACGAAAGGAATTATCACTATGAGCAAACTCAACAAAAAGAATGTAGAGGATCTGGATGTAAAGGGGAAAAAGGTTCTGGTGCGCGTTGATTTCAACGTTCCGCTCAAGGACGGAGTTATCACAAACGATAACCGCATAACCGCTGCGCTTCCCACTATCAATAAGCTTGTTGAAAACGGCGCGAAGGTCGTTTTGTGTTCACATCTCGGAAAGCCCAAGAACGGCCCCGAGGCTAAGTTCAGCTTAAAGCCCGCGGCTGACAGACTTGCGGAGCTTGTTAAATGTAAAGTTACTTTTGCTCCCGACGATGCTGTTGTTGGAGAAAACGCGAAAAAGGCTGTCGCTGAAATGAACGGCGGCGAGATCGTTGTTCTTGAAAATACACGCTTCCGCGGCGCTGACGAGACCAAGAACGGCGAAAACCTTTCCAAAGAGCTGGCTGAGCTTGTTGACGGCGAGATTTTTGTTATGGACGCGTTCGGTTCTTCTCACAGAGCGCACGCTTCTACCGTAGGAGTTACAAAGTTTGTTAAGGAAACGGCTGTTGGATATCTGATGAACAAGGAGATCGAGTTCCTCGGAAATGCCGTAGAGAGTCCTGTTCGTCCTTTTGTTGCAATTCTCGGCGGCGCGAAGGTCGCGGATAAGCTGAATGTTATCTCTAACCTGCTCGAGAAGTGCGATACGCTCATCATCGGCGGCGGTATGGCCTATACATTCCTTAAGGCAAAGGGCTTTGAGGTTGGAACCTCGCTTGTTGATGACGAGAAGATCGACTACTGTAAGGAAATGATCGAAAAGGCGCAGAAGAACGGCAAAAAGCTCCTTCTGCCCGTTGATACAACTATCGCAAAGGCATTCCCCGACCCGATCGACGGCGATATCGAGGTTCAGGTCGTAGACGCGGACAAGATCCCCGCGGATATGATGGGTCTGGATATAGGTCCGAAGACAATGGAGCTGTTCGCGGCAGAGGCTAAGAACGCAAAGACCGTCGTTTGGAACGGACCGATGGGCGTATTTGAAAACCCGACTCTCAAGAAGGGTACTGTCGCTGTATGTGAGGCGCTTGCACAGGCTGACGCTACGACGATAATCGGCGGCGGCGACTCCGCAACAGCCGCGATAAACTTAGGCTTCGCAGACAAGATGAGCCATATCTCCACGGGCGGCGGAGCAAGCTTGGAGTACCTTGAAGGAAACGGCTTGCCCGGAATAGACGCTATCCAGGATAAATAATTTAAACAAGAGATAAAGTCTCGAACCGCGCAATATCAGAGCGCAAAATTTCAAAAATCAGTCGGCACGTATGAGCGCAGCTCAGACGTGCCGATTGGATAGAGCAACACACTGTGCTGTTCGGTTTTGAAATCTAATTTTATATAATTTGATTTTGGTGCGCCGCCGCACAGCGGCGGCGCACATATTGTAAGGAGTAATAAATATGAACAAATCAACAAGAAAAGCAATAATCGCGGGCAACTGGAAGATGAACAAGACTCGTCCCGAGGCAAAGGCGCTGCTTGAGGAGCTGAAGCCGATGGTTGCGGATATAAAGACGGTTGAGGTCGTGGCTTGCGTTCCGTTTACAAACCTCGAGACCGCGCTTAATGCGACAGCAGGCACTAACATCAAGATCGGCGCGGAAAACTGCCACTTTGAAAAGAGCGGCGCGTTTACGGGCGAGATCAGCGCGGATATGCTGGCTGAAATGGGCGTGGAGTATGTTGTTCTCGGTCACTCCGAGCGCAGACAGTACTTCGGTGAGACCGACGAGACCGTAAACAAGCGCACAAAGGCTGCGCTCGCGGCGGGATTGAAGCCGATCGTATGCGTAGGCGAATTGCTTTGGGAGCGTGAGTGCAACATCACCGAGGAGGTAATTGCGCGCCAGATAAAGCTCGATCTGTACGACATCTCTGCTGAGGACGCGAAGAAATGCACAATAGCTTACGAGCCTGTATGGGCGATAGGCACGGGCAAGACCGCTACCGCCGAGCAGGCGGAGGAGGTCTGCGCGTTTATAAGAGCGCAGCTCGAAAAGAAGTACGACAAGGCGACCGCCGACGCTATAACCATTCAGTACGGCGGCTCGATGAACGCGGCGAACGCCGAGGAGCTTGTGAAAAAGCCGAATGTAGACGGCGGACTTATCGGAGGAGCTTCGCTCAAGGCTGCTGATTTCACGACGATAATCAAAGCGGCGGAGAACAACTGATGTCTAAACGGACATTGATGCTCAACCTGTCGCTGATATTCGGCACAGCTTATCATGCGCTGTTTATCGTGGGGTATTTGCTTCAAAAACCGCTGTTTGGTTGGTTGATCACCCCGGAAGTGTTGAAGCAGTTCGAGCCTGTATACTGCGTTCCCGTAATAGTTGTTGCGGCAGTTTGCGGAATTTGCTTTGCTTTGTTCGTGCTGTTTATGAGAAAAAACACATCGCGGGGGCTGTTTATCGGCGCGGCGGTATTTTCGGGAATCGCGTTCATTACGGAAAGGATGATATTTTCCGTTGTGACAAGCAATGTAATACTCTTAAATAAGCTGTTAGCCGAAAAGGGCGAGCTTGGATCGATCTCGTTCGGGATAAACAGATCCGCGGTCGCGGCGCTTGATATGTTTTTGCTCCCTTTGTTTGCGGCGGCGATAGTGCTGATGTGCTGCGCGGCTTGTGTAAAGAATGAAAACAATTGACAGAGGACAGCATATGCGCTGATGATAAAACAATAACTAACGGAGGAAAATAATGATTATTTTTACTCAGGACGGAATGAACCTTATAAATGCAATATCTCTTTCGGTAAAAGAAGGTCAGATCGAGGCGATAACAAGCGACGGAACGATTTTCAGCAGGGTGGCGAGTTATCCCGACAGAAGAGTTGCAAAGGCCGCGCTTGAAAATGCGTTCAAGGCATTTGAGGGCGGAGCGAAAGCGTTTAGATTTCCGGAATATAAGGGTCAGTCAAACCAGAATTAACTTGTATCTATCTAATCGGGGCGAGATGTAAGAGATAGGATATTCTGTTCTAACTTCTTACCTCTAACCTCAAAATATCTAAAAAGAAAGAAGGTTCGTATAAAATATGGCAAAACCTGTTTTACTTGTAGTAATGGACGGAGTTGGGTTTTCAAAAACGGGACTCGGCGACGCTGTGACCGAAGCGAATACTCCTACTCTGGACTGGCTTTTGGCTAACTGCCCGAACACAAAGCTCAAGGCACACGGTTCGGCTGTGGGGCTGCCCACGGATGACGATATGGGAAACTCTGAGGTCGGACACAACGCTCTCGGCTGCGGTCAGATCTACTCTCAGGGCGCGAAGCTTGTAAATGAGAGCATCGAAAGCGGAAAAATGTATGATTCGGCGGCATGGAAGGAGCTTGTGAACAACTGCGTTTCAAAAGGCTCTGTTATGCACTTTATAGGTCTGCTTTCCGACGGAAATGTTCACTCTAATATCTCCCACCTGTTCAGTATGCTTAAAAGAGCAAAGGCTGAGGGCGTAAAAAAGGCAAGGGTACACTGTTTGCTTGACGGACGAGATGTTCCCGCTACCTCCGCGCCGACATATATCGAACAGCTCGAAAATGTACTCAAGGAGCTGAACGACGGCACGTTTGACGGCAAGATAGCAAGCGGTGGCGGACGAATGAAGATAACAATGGACAGATATCAGGCGGATTGGGCAATGGTCGCCAATGGCTGGAACACCCACGTTAAGGGCGAGGGAAGACAGTTTGCGACTGCGCTCGAGGCTGTTGAAACGCTCAGAAACGAAACGGGAGCGATAGATCAGGACTTGCCGCCGTTTGTAATCGCACAAAACGGCGAGCCTGTCGGTAAAATTGTTGACGGCGACAGCGTGATTTTGTACAACTTCCGCGGCGACCGTGCAATTGAGCTGTCAATGGCGTTTGATATGGACGAGTTCACTTATTTCAACCGCGGCAAGAAGCCCGACGTTTGCTACGCGGGTATGCTCCAGTATGACGGAGATCTCGCTCTGCCCGCGCGCTATCTCGTAAATCCGCCCGAAATCCACGACACTCTTTCCGAGGTTTTGGTAAACGCAAAGCTCAATCAGTATGCCGTTTCCGAAACACAGAAATACGGTCACGTTACTTATTTCTGGAACGGAAACAGAAGCGGCAAATTCTCCGAGGAGCTTGAAACGTTCAAAGAGATCCCGTCCGACAAGGTGAGCTTTGACCAGCGCCCTTGGATGAAGAGCGCGGATATCGTGGACGATCTGATTGAGGCGATAAAGTCGAAGAAGTACGACTTTTTGCGCTGTAATTTCCCGAACGGAGATATGGTCGGACACACAGGCTCCATGCAGGCAACTATAATCGGCGTGGAAGCGGTAGATATCGGACTTTCGAGGCTGATGAAGGTATGTGATGAGTACGGCGTTACGATGCTTGTGACTGCCGATCACGGAAACGCGGACGAAATGCTTGAAAAGAACAAGAAGGGCGAGGTTGCGGTAAGAACCGCCCACTCGCTAAATCCCGTTCCGTTTATAATCTACGATAAGGACGTAAAATACACTATCAAGGACGGCGAGTACGGTCTTGCAAATGTCGCTCCCACAGTTGTAAAAATGTTCGGTCTTCAGGCGCCGAGCTGTTGGCTCGATAGCATGATATAGTTTTTCGGGGGAAGCTTTCTGAAGAAAGCTTCCCCCGCTTGTAGAAAAAGTTCAGAACTACATAATAGAGCATTGCGAAATTTCAAAATGC
>JAFLUE010000150.1 GCA_022508945.1 Oscillospiraceae bacterium | reverse complement strand
AGCTTGCCAAGAAACAGGTGGGCAACATCGGCGGAAGAGAATTTTGGGAATGGTGTGGATTTGATTATCATATAGAGTGGTGTGCGGCGTTTGTATCGTGGGCATACGCGCAGGCGGGCAAGGACGGTCCGGTCTTCTTGGGCTGCTATACCGGGGCGGAGTGGTTCAAAGCACGCGGTCAGTGGGGAGACAAGTATTACGCCGACATAGCTCCCGGCGACAGTGTTTTCTTCGACTGGAACTTTGACGGCGACGCGGATCACGTGGGGCTGGTGATCGGCACGGACGGCGAATACGTCTACACCGTAGAGGGCAACCGCGACGATATCTGCATAACAAGAGGATATGACCGCGCAAGCTACGCGTATATAATAGGCTACGGGCTTATGGAGTGGTAAAGCTATACAGCAATTTTGGAGGTAACAACTATGAAAGCCAAATCAATCGTTTATATTATATTTCTTGCACTGGTGGCTTTGCCGCTGTTGTCATTGGCAGGCTGTTCGGATAGTCAAAGTTCAGTCCAAAACAGTGCCCCGACCTACTCGGGAAGCAGTACAAACAACTTATCATTAACGGGAAAGTCGGAAAGCGGCACAGTAAAACCAGAGGTCAATTCTTCCGATGACACCGTTTCAAACATTCCGAAAGGCGATCCTACATTCCTTATCGGTCCCGACGGAAAAGCTATACTTACAAGCGAGATAACACGTCTTGAAAACACCGACAAGACCGCCGAAACGCTTACAGAGGACGACATAGGGGCGGACATCTACTGCGAGGGTTTTGCGTATTACAAGGAACCTTGCGGCGTTGGGTATGACAACTGCAATAACCCAGAATTGTTCGATGGGGTGCGTTTTCTCGGCGAGGTGCCTGAAAATAAAAACGAATGGAAGCGCGTCAACGTCGGCGACGAAATATGCGGCTTGAAAGTAAAATCCGCAACTGCACATTTTACAGTTTGTGATGCCGTTTTTGCACTTCCAGAACACCATTTTCATGACAATGATGACGGTATAGAATTAGAGGGAACGATAGAAGTCGAGGGGTTTTTGCAGGTAAACAGACATAGCGTTCACCACGAAATCAGCGAATTGATATGGTTCTACCCGTCCTCTATTGATCTTCCGCTTACGCCGTCAAATTCTTTTGTGGATTTGGAAAAGGGGTTTGAAACAAGGTTTGAAGTTCGCAATCTTTATAATTTTGACAACGAATTTCTTTATGCAGGAGAGTATAATTATATTTCTCTGGGATATTTATGGGACACAGACTGCGATATGGACGGGCTAGGTGTAGGAGACATCGCATACGCGCGGGTGACGCTTGGAAATATAAGATGTCTAGACAACCATGCCGTAGCTAGGCTCGAAAATGTTGAGCTACTTTCGGAAATTCTTGCGCATGATTATGATTTGACCGAGCCTGCATTATAATTGCTCATGTGATAGAAGAAATTATTTACAAACAGATAATTCAATGAAGTATACAGAAGGTGGCAGTCAATCTAGCTGCGTGCGGAATGCACTACATTAAATATTAACTTTGGAGGTATCAACTCTATGAGATCAAAAATTACTGCTTGCATTTTATGTATATCAATGGCGGCTTTGCCGCTGCTGTCAATGACAGGCTGTTCAGATAATCAAAGTTCAGTCCCAAACAGTAATCAGACCTATTCGGGAAGCAGTACGAACAACTCGTCATCAACGGGGTATTCTGAAAGCACAACAAATAAATCGGAGGATAATTCTTCCGACGACACCGCTTCAAACATTCCGAAAGGTGAGCCTACATTCCTTATCGGTCCCGACGGAAAAGCTATACTTACAAGCGAGATAACACGTATTGAAAACACCGACAAGACCGCCGAAACGCTTACGGAGGACGATTTGGAGGCTGATGTCTACTGCGATGGCTTTGCGTATTACAAGGAGCCTTGCGGCGTTGGATACGACAGCTACAAAAAACCCGAATTATTCGACGGTTACGATTTTCTCGGTGAGGAACCCGAAAACAAAAACGAATGGAAGCGCGTTTGTGTCGGCGATGAAATATACGGCTTGAAAGTAAAATCCGCAACCGCACATTTTTATGTCAATGATTGGGATAATTATACATTTCCCGCACGGTACTTCTATGACAATGAGAACGGTATCGAATTAGAGGGAACGGTAGAAGTCGAGGGCTTTTTACAGGTAAATAATCGAAGTGTTCAGTACCCCGAAAACAACGAATTGATGTGGTTCTACCCGTCCGTTATTGATCTTCCGCTTACGCCATCATCTTATTTTGTGGATGAGGAAAATGGGTTTAAAACGGTGTTTGATGTTCGCAGTCTTTTTAACCATGGCAGCGAATTCCTTTATGTGGGAGAGTTTGATTATATTTCTCTTGGATGTTTCAGCGATGTAGACTGCGATATGGACGGGATCGGTGTTGGAGACGTAGCATACGCGCGTGTAACGCTCGGGAATATAAGATGTGTTGGCAACAGTGCAGAAGCTACGCTCGAAAAAGTAGAGCTGCTTTCGGATATCCTTGCGCATGATAAGGATGAAACCGAAATACATCAACCTGCTCCTGTTTTATAATAATGCGCGCTATAAGAGGAAAAATTATTTACAAACAAATCATTTGCACTTTCGTTTTTAATATCTACCATTGTCTTGTTCATAGGTTAGACGGCGGGCTGTTATATGCGATCCGCCGTCTAATTCCATATTTATACCACAGCACCGAGGAGATCGACGTGCTTTGCGATACGGTCTATTATCCTCCCAACAATCTTAATAAAGGTGCTACATATAGCACCAAAAGCGGTTACCGTATTTGCAGTAGCCGCCTTTATCCCTTTGCTCATTGTCGAGAACTTATTGACAAAAGTGGTGATGATTTTGTAATGCGGGTTTATGCTATTTGATGTTTTCAACAACAGATTATATACCTATTTCCGCAAATCCTCTCCATTTGGCGTGGGACTTTTCTTTCAGTATGTTACACTAACAGTTGACTTCTTCACTGTTGTGTGATATAATAAGAAAAGCAGTAAGCATACCGCTGTAAATCGCAATTTAAAGGGCAAAATCATATAAAATGTTTTTTAAAGAAGGGTGAATATATGGGAATTACTATGGAGAAAGACTATGGCAAGAACGTTTTAATTGAGAGCATTATTTTTCTTTGCATTATTGCAATGTTTGCGTTGTTCGCGGCATCAATATCCAATGTGAAGATCAATACGGAAAGTCAGGCAAACCGCAATAATGCCGTTGTTATTGAAACGGAGGAAAAGAAACCGGAAATGGTTATGGCGCCGGGCTTCCATAGTGATATTGCAAAAATGCGCGCCGATTTCAAAGAGCTTCAAGAGGCATAATGTTTGGTGATGAGGCTGCGGGATAGATCGGATAAAGGAGATCGGGATCATGGATAGCATAAAGGACATTGTTTTCGCACTCCCCGTTATTCTGTTCATAACCTTGATCTGGTATAGTGTAAGGCTTATCCGTCACAAGCATAAATTCGGCAACGAGTTCAGAACGATCAGAAAGGCAGCGCGCTTTAATGAGATCATCAGATCGCTTTTGGCGTGTTGGATAATAAGTCTGATTTGTATCACACTTGTTCCGAGGGGATTTTGGAGTGAATTCTGGGAGTGCATTATTCATCGGCAAAATCCTTTTGAGAATTTCTGGGGGATCAGTTATGATGTTAGTTTTATGCCGAAAATCTTGTACTATGTATCGGTCGGAGATTTGGAGCTGCTGCTATGGGCTGTTAAATTGACCGTTCCGCATCTTTTATTAAATGTTGCTGTGTTTGTTCCTCTGGGAATGGCACTGCCGTTTATCTACAAAAAATCTTCTATCATCAAGGTTTTGCTTGCGGGTCTGTTGTTCAGTTTTCTAATTGAATTTGTTCAGCATTATGTCGGACGGCAAAGCGAGATCGACGATCTGATCTGCAACACTTTAGGTGCGGTCGCGGGTTACTTGTTGTATCTGCTGATAAAAAGACTGTTTCCAAATTTCACAGAAAAGGGAAAACTGTCGGCGAATGACCTTTGGATAGGAGCGCAAAACGCTAACAAATGAACACACCTATATTACTTTAAAGATAATCAAATACATAATACCGCTTATATTAGGAAAGGTTGAATAATCATGTTTAACAAAATTCTTGTAAAAAACGGCAAAAGGGCTGCTTCATTATTGGCTGCCGCACTTATGATCTGCGGTCTTGTCGGATGCAGCGAGAAAGAAACGGTCAGTTCTGCGCCTAAAAGCGTTTCGAGCGTTCTGCAAAGTGTTCCCGACGAGAACTCCGAAGCAGCGCAAAGCTCGGAAACAAGCTCCGACAACGGCGACGAAAATGTTATGCAAAGTATTCCCGACGCGGAGTTGAACGATAATCACGAAGAAAGTCCTGAAAAAACAAACGCCGCTTCCCGAAGCAAGCTGCGAGAGCCTATTATGGGCGGCAGCTTTACGGTCGAGCCGCCAGTTTACCCGTGGAACGACGCAGATGTAAAAACAGCCTGGCGGATGACGGATTATTACGACATAATGACTACGTTTTCCGACTGTGTATTTCTCGACTTTACGGGAGACGATATCCCCGAAATGCTCATGATCAACGACGGTCATATTTTCTATATTTTCCAAAAAAGCGGTGAAGAGATCTCTCTTTTAGCAAAAAGCGATATTACTGCGCTTCTTTATGACTCGGCTTTTCTGATCGACCCTCCCATGGAAGAAAACGGATTTCACTATGGTGAAGTCGATGAAAATTATACCAATATAAATTATTCTCGGGATAAATTCGCTGTTTTCGAGGACAGCAATAAGCAGAAGTATATTGTTATGTTTGGATGGAGCGGTATTCTTGGTCTGGTCTGCGAAATAAAGAGGATCGAAATACATGGCGATGAAATTACGTTACCTGTCGTATACCGCTGGGGACTGTTCAAGGAATTGGGCTACGATGCCATGAACATTGTAATGAGATATAAAAAACACCTCGGCGACGATAACTATGAGGAAGTTCCGAAA
>JAFLUE010000015.1 GCA_022508945.1 Oscillospiraceae bacterium | reverse complement strand
ACTCTCCGCTTATAGCAAGGATAATGAAGAATGTAACAAGCTGAAAAAGCACCAACAGCGTAACAGGCACCAACAGCCTCACAAGAAGCTTTAATTTAGGCTTTAGATTATTCGTATCCTTCACCATAAGCGTTCCTCCCGCTTTATATTGATTCAGATGCCTACTGCTGTCTTAAGACCGAAGATAAAGTCATTATACCATAAGTCAAATGCCGTGTCAGAAACATACTCCGCGATAACCGCGTTTCTGTCCTCCCCTGCCGCTATGCGTGCCGCGATCTCACCGCGGGCTTTTTGTGCGGTCGTCTGAATAAATGAATCAAGAAAATCGCGGGCAGATGAGGATTTCTCGAAGGGCTTTGCCGCGAACATATTATAGCTGTTGATCTCGGACGCCGCTGTTTCCATTGTTTTAAGCATAATGTCGGTTTCGGGATAGCCTGCCTCTTCAAACGCCTTTGCAATAGCCGTAATATCGTTTGATGACTTCTTTACCGGAAGGTAGCCAGAGCTTACCGAAAAGTTGATGTTTCGCTCCTTTTCGGTAAGGAATTTAAGAAATACGGAGCAGGCATACTCGGTCTTTTCGTCCGATTTTACCACGACCATGCCCGCGCCCTGCTGTACGAGATATTTCTCGGTTCCCTCAAAATTCGGCACAGGCAGCACAAGACCCTCGATAGGATATGTATAGGAATCATTCAGCGTAACTGAGTCGGGGAAATAAGCCGCGCCCGTTGTTGAACAAACCATAGCGATAATAGCACCTATTTTCGCGTCATCACTTCTGAAGCGGCTCTGCGAGAAGTAGTGCCCCTTTACATACGGCGCGTAATAGCAATCCCACAGCCGTCTTACAGCCTCCTTGTCTTCGTTCATCACAAACTCGTTCTCATTTGCGGTGAAATACTCAAGTCCCAACTGCTTTGCGCCTACTATCATATAATTCGCGATGGAATCACGTCCGAAAAACGCCCTTCCGTCGTTTGGAATATCGGGAGTAAGCGCGTCGGTATAATCATAATATTTTTCAGCCGTTTTCGCAAGCCCCTCCCATGTGGAAAGATCATCGACAGTAACGCCCGCCGCTGACGCAAATTTCTCCCAATCCGTAACGTTCAGCATCATGACCTCTGTACTCTTTGCAGTCGGGAAAATGTTCAGCGCCCCATCGGACGTAAAGAAGCCCTCATCGAGATAACCTTCGACATATTCCGAAAGCTCTCCCTCGGTGAAATACTTTGACAGATCCACCGTAAACCCCATCTGTTCGGCAATATACGCTGTTTCCGCGTATGCCGCGAACATATTCGGAACCGCCTCCGCGCCGATACCACCGCGCAGAGAAGCAAGAGCGCTTTCCGCGAGATCGTTTACCGTACCTTTACCGTGCGCCTCAACAACAATACCTAACTCATGACCTAAGGTCTCATTGAACTCAAGTACCATATTGTCGAAATTTTCCTGCTGGACGCCGTTATAGTAATGCCAGACAGTGATAGTCGTGGGGTCATTCGGATCAAGTCCATGATTATCGTCTGTCGTACCGCAGCCGCCTAACATTGCCGCAATACAACCTGCCACACCGAGTGAAATCAATCTTCTTAACTTCATAACAAAATATCTTCCCTACTCAATAATTAACAAAAAATCTGCTTATTATTTTTATTATACACGAGTTTCCGCCTTTTTTCAAGTACTCCGATTCAATTCAACTTACAGAAATTACTCACTTTTTTGTGCATTATTGACAATTGAATAAATAGAAAAGATCCTGTCAATTTCCTGACAGGATCTTATGATATTCAATTAGCCTCTTACATTACATAGAACAATATGCAGAAGAAATGCAGCAGGCTTCCCACAACTACAAACAAATGGAAAACCGAATGCATATAAGCGTGTTTTTTGCCTACGCCGTAAATTACCGCGCCGATCGTATAAGAAACGCCGCCCGTAAGCAGGAACACAAGTCCGCCGATGCCTATTGACGCAAAAACAATGTTTATCGTAAATATAATGCACCAGCCAAGCCCGAGATATAAAAGCATCGACAAAACCTTGAATTTTTTCATGTCGATAGCGTTCAGCACAATGCCCGCCGCGGCAAGTCCCCATTGTATCCCGAAATAGACCCAGCCGAGCGCCGTATCAGCTTCGCGTATGGTACAAAGCGTAAACGGAGTGTAGGTCCCGGCTATAAGCAGATAGATAGCGCAGTGGTCAAGTATTCTGAAAACCTTTTTTGCTTTCAGCTCCGAATGAAGCCCGTGATAAATGCTCGACATACAGTAGAGGATTATCATCATTCCGCCGTAGATCGCGCCGCTTATAACGCCGTAAACATTTCCGTGAAGAGCCGCTATAACTACGCATAGCGCTGTCGCGGTTATCCCAAGCGCGCCGCCGACAATATGCGACACCATATTAAAGATCTCTTCGCCCTTTGTATAGTGCGGAAGCTCTATTCTGCTAAGTCTTTCGACCTTGCTGTTGTTTGACATAAACATCACCTATTCTTTTATTCCAAAGCTTGTTCTGACATTCGCTGAATTCGGGTCATGTGAACACTCACCCTTTGTATTATACCTTTCGGTTGAATCCCGAAATTATTTCGTCCGCGTCATTATAGCGGCTTTTATCGCGAATATCGTCATCATCCTGCATCAAATCCTCAACGCGCTTGTTCGCGATGATCTCGGTACTGCGCTTTGATGAGGTTTTCTGAGGACGTACGATCTCTTCCATATCCTCATTTTTTTCTTTTTCCGAAGCATTATTCATAATACTGCGAAAATACGCGTTTCTTTGTATCTGCGGGACAGACGTCTGAGCAAAAAACGCGTCTTCCATGTTTCCCTTTGCCGCGCTTTTGACCTCGTCGCTCTTGACCAAGGAGTCTGTTTTAATATCCTGAGCGCTTATCTTTGCGATTTTCTCCGTTTTTTCCAACGCCGATTCGGGACGTAACGCCCCTGTGTTTTTCGGCTTAACGGAAGGTTCGGGCTTTTTCTTATCGGTCAGGGGAATGATCGGGGTGTTTTTCTTTTCCGATCTGAGCGAAGGTTCATTATTGAGCGGCTTTTCGGGTTTGTTTTGCTTTGCGGTATAGGTAATCAGAACATCATTGGCTGTAACTGAGGATCTTCCCGCTGTTGTACGTGAATATGTGCCTTTGCCTTCCGAATTAACCGAAAGCTCACGATCGATATACCGAGGCTCGGACGCTTTGTTCTTGACCTGAGGAATGACCTCGGGCAGCGGTCTTTTCAAAGCGGCGGCGCGAATGATATCGTATATCACCAGAAGAATACAAGGAACAATAGCAAGAACAAATACGCCCAAAGGAGATTTTATAAAGATTATAAGCCTTCCGAGAAATTCGCTGCTGTATTCGGCTTTTCCGATGAGATTTGTTTCGGATATTATAACATCCTTGTTGTTCTCGATAACCGTGATCTGATAAACTCCGTCGGAAACGCCATATTCCTTTCCATATCCGAGCGACAGCTTTTCATCTTTTTTGTAAAGCACGAGCTTTCCCGAATCGACCTCATACGGCGCGCAGGGATTTACAATTATAGCGCTTCCCTTTGGCGCAGTCGCAATCCCCTCTTCATTTACTACATATATATTGACGCCGAAAATGTTTATGGTCTCCTCCGAAGAGAACGCCAAAGAAACAAATACCAACACAATACACAAAACAAGCATTATTCCGCACAGAATATATCCTATTACACGCGCGACTTTACTTCCCAAAACTATTGACCCCCTGTTTAGAGATTGGAAATTAGAAATTAGAGATTAGATCTTAATCGCGTTTATGACCTCTGACTTCTTAAATATTTTATAACTTCATTTTATAACTTCTTCCGAAGATCGATCGAAGGCAATCGATCCTTTGTTGTCTTACAGCCCCTTCGCTTTTGTGAGGGTTATTCCGTTCTCGCCGAGCGGTATCTCGTGGTCAAGACCTACGAATTTTCCGCCCTCCTGCCAGAGAACTTCCTTTACAAACGCGTATTTTTCACTGTCCCACGTCTTGAAATCATCAAGGACAAGTCCGCCCGTATCGCCCGAATTGGCGTTGAAGCACCAAAATGTATGGTTTAGATGATATGTTTTGATAAGCTGTCTCATGCAGGTCATCCATTTTAAATTCGGCTCGCGCATAAACCCTCCCCATTCGCCTATAAGCAGCGGGGCGGTATTGTCTTCGTAAATGTAGAACCAATTGTCTTGCCAGCAGTCCTTCATGAGGCTGTCATAATCATATCCGCCCTGGAACCAAGGCTGTTCGTAAACCGTGGGACCGTAATCATGAGGAGAATAAACAAGCTTATTCTGATATTGACCTAAATTCACGGGATAATTCTTTACTCCGCGGAGATTTCCTCCCCACCAGTTAAAATAATAATCCTTGCTGTCGGCAGAATGATAGTCCATATTTGACGGGCTTATCGGGAAGATCTCCGTTCCCTCTACCATTATCAGCAAATTCGGATTTTTGGCGAGGATACGTTTTGCGGCAGTTTCTGCCGTATATTTCCAATTGTTTATATCCGTGGAGTCGTTCCATATAGCCTTATTTGTTTCGTTCGGCTTTCCGTGCGGCTCATTCTTTATGTCGACAGCGATTATCGTGTCGTTGTTCTTATACCTGTCCGCAAGCCATTCGAGCGCGTGATAATATTCCTCAACGGACACATTGGATGTATACCACAGATTTACGTTATGACCCGACGCGTCGGTTTCGGCGCTGTGGATATCAGGCATTACCTTCATACCGTTCTGCTCGGCAAGCTTCAGGAAATAATCGAATATCTGAAGGCTGTTCATGTCATTAAGCTCGGTATTATACGCGTTATTGTAGTTTGCGCGGGGATATTCGCCCGCCGCCCACTGGTTTATAAGCTGTGCGGAGATCGGTACACGGATAAGATTAAAGCCGTGGTCGGCAATAGACTTTACCGTAGGAGCGAGCTGGCTGTTCCATAGTCCGTCAAAGGTGTTTGTTCCGGTATTGTACCCAAACCAATTCACGCCCGTTATCCAGACCTCTTTGCCGTTTTTGTCAAGTATTCTCCGGCCGTCGGTATGAAGCCAGTCGTCGCCCTGTTTAGCCTCGGGAACTCTCTCCAAAAGCTCGGCAACTGTTCCCGAAACATTTTCATTCGGGATATGATCGTTGTTCTGGGAATTTCCCGAGCTGCCGCCGCTCTGAACGCTGCTATGATCTCCGCTCGCTGTGCCTGCGGAGAACGAAAAATCCGAGGGACTGCTGTAATTAAAACCGGCGGTCACAGAACCGTTTTGAGGTATGCTTGCGTTTGAATCGGATGTTACGGTAACTGTCGTCCCATCCGCCGAAAACGCCGCGCCCCAACTGTTTGTAATGCTAAAACCGCTCGGCACGGTAAAGCTTGCTTTCCAGCCGCTGACCTCTCCGCCGCTGTTTTTCACAACGACCTCAACCGTTCCGCAGTAATTGTTCCCCTCTTTCCACGACGCATTCTGTCTTAACTCCAGAGTGAGCGGGCTTTGTGGGGATGAACCCGAATCGGATGACTGACCCGACGATGAGTTTTCGTTGGGCGAATACCCGCTGTCTTCACTGTTTGCCGATGAATACGAGCCGTATTCATCGGGAGTACGGATATATTCGGAGCGTGTACAGCCTGCCGCCAACAAAACTGTCGTCAGAATAAGCGCGCCCGCTCTTATGATTTTTTTACTCATGTTGTCACCTTGTTATATAAGCTATATCGTTTTATTATGTCATAAATTCAAGCGCCGAATGGCGCTGCAAAACCGCGCAGCGGTTTTCGGCAATTATATTATATCACAATCCATGTACCTTTGTCAATACAAAAAGCAGGTTTAAACTGTTTGAGGCTGTTTACCTTCAGCGGTTTTTGAAACAGCGGAGCTTCTCATTGTGTAGCTCTCTACGTTTGAGATCGTTTCGCCGTCTACCTGAAGCGGGGTCGGACGGTCAAACCTGACCTCAACATCATATCCCTCGATAGTTTCAAACATATCAGTATATTTTATGTGTTCTCCCTTGAAAATGGAAGAAAATCGAGTCAGCGTCTTGAACTTTCCCGCTGTGTGCCATATAGCAACGGTGATCTTTCGCTCGGGATTCAGCCTGTCCTGGTTCGGCGTCACGCACATTCCCCCGCCGTAGTATCTGCCGTTCATTGTCGGCGCAAGCCAGACCTTTTTGTACTCATACTTCTTTCCGTCAACGATAATAACGGCGTTTGCGGGCTTGAAATCATACAAAACGCCTTTTATCGCGATCGCGGTATAATTTACCGGCTTATCTGATCTTGCGCGCTGAATATCTCCCTGTTCACAGCAATATCCGTCAACGCCATAGCCTATCCCGTTAATCACCTTATAGGTCTTTCCCTTTATTTCCGCCGTCGGAAGGTCTTTGATGTAAGGATTTAGCAGTATAAGCCCGTCCTTTCCTATGTCGCGCAGAAAATCATTTCCGGTCCCTGCGGGGAAATAATATATCTCCCGATCATCGGGTATAACATCCACACTGTTTACAAAGCGGCTTATTGTTCCGTCTCCTCCGCACAGAACGACCTTTCCCTCGGTTTTAAGTATCTCCTCATAAGAAGTTTCGCGGACGTCTCTTAACTCGATCTTTTCATCGGCAAGCTCCTTTATTTTCTCGGCATATTCGAGTCCCTTTTTGTTTGCCGCAAGGGGATTGTAATAAACTATCATTTTCTTTTCTCCTCAATATGTTTTTTGATTTTTTCGCGTATCTCATCCGAAAGCTCAACAGACTTTCTGCCGCTCGGATCGATAACTTCAATAATGTCAAAAAACACCTCCGTTCTTCTGAACGGAAAGCGTTTATAAACCTCTTCGGTCCCAATGACCGCCGAAACAACTATCGGACATCCCGTATCAAGCGCGATCTTAAAGCTTCCCGCGTGAAACCCGCGCATCTGACCGTCTTTTCCGCGGTGTCCCTCGGGATATATGCCTATTGACATTACCCCGCGGTTTAAATAATCCTCGGCGGCTTCGATCGCTGATCTGTCGCTTTTTGTGCTTTTTCTGCCTATCGGCAGATAACAGCAGCGTGTTATCATTCCCCTTACTATCGGTATCTTAAACAACTGTTCTTTTGCGATGAACGCGATCTTGCGCGGTCTGAGAACAATGCTCTGGACCATATTGTCAAGCTGGGAAACATGATTTGACACAAGCAAAAACGGCTCGTTCGGCAGCTTTTCAAGACCGCTCGACCTGATCTTTGCTCCCGCGCCCTCACAAATAAATGCATACGCGGCGTTAAGCATCCAAACATAAAATCCCGACGGTTCGCGATAGTGTTTTCCTCTCGGAACGATTGCGGAAAGAAATGCCAATGTTATCCACAACAGCAGCGAAAACGCAAGAGCAAAACCCAAAAACAACACGGGTATCAACCAGAGATTTCCGATAATAACAGAAAGCGCGGAGGCACAAATTAAGCTTAAAACTAAGATAACTGAGATCGGGTGCATAGAATTTCCTCTTTCACGGGATCTTTTAAATTATTCCCAAAATTATTATGAGTTTTCAATAAGCGCGCTTACTATGCTTTCGTTTTTCCAGATGTTTGAAGACCTGTCGAGAAGTCCGAAGTTTTCGCCGTCTGTTCCAAAATAGTTGTTGTCCCACCAGAAGCACGTCATTTTGCGCTCACGCGCCGCCTTTACATAATATGCCGCAAACTCCGTTCTTACGCCGAGGTTTCCGTACTTGTCGCGCGCTCCGAACTCATCAATAATTACGGCTGTGCCTTTGCTGATAAACTTATTGTAGAGATTATCCATAAATACTGTCACGCCGTCTGTATCGTTTTGGTTTGAAGCTGACCAGGAATTTGTTCCCCATTCGTTAAGCGCGAAATCATAAGGTACATACGCGTGGACAGTGACGATTATGCGGTTTTGATTTTCCGAGACAGGATCGGTAGGAAGAACGTAGCCGTCATTGAGCGCGCCGTCGGACGAAGCGTCATACCCCGGACACATAAGATAGCGGGTCGTGTTTTTTCCGCCCGAAGCGCGGACGGTATCCACAAACACCTGATTCAACTCGTTTATACAGGAAATTGCTTCCTTACAGTCATTGCTGTACGGGTCTATCCACCATTCGTTGTTGTGTCCGACAAGCCGCGGTTCGTTCATGCTCTCAAAGATCAGCTTATGGCTGTAACCCTTGAAGCGCTCGGAGAGCTGCTTCCAAATTTCCGAAACATATTTTTTCGACTGCTCGTGATACAGTTTACTCGGATACATAAATTGCTCGTTGTTGTCGTGGTGGATATTGAGAATAACGTACATATCGCGGCTCAGACACCAATCCGCGACCTGTGCGACTCTTTCAAGCCACGCTTCGTTTATTCGGTAATCCGCGTCAACGTGATTATGCCACGAAACAGGTATCCTCACGGCTCTGAAGCCTGTGTCTTTAAGGAGCTGTATATGTTCCTCCCGTGTCATTTCGCCGTTCCACGCACTTTCATACTGCATTTCATCGGTAAGCCATGTACAGTCGGACGCGTCAAAGGTATTTCCCAGATTCCAGCCGATCTTCATATCCTCAACCATTTCAAAAACAGTCATTTTATCGACATCGTCTTCGCCCGAAAAATTATTCTCACTGCCCGAACCGTGTTCGGAATCGCCGATGTCGGAAAAGCCGCTGTTATGAGACGAATTGTTTTTTTCTCTGTATTCCCCATAGCCGCTTCTCTTGCAGGCTGTCGCGGACAACAATATTGAACTGCAAAGCAAAAGTACAAATATCTTTTTTAAAGATCTCACCTAAAGCCACTCCTAAAAAATTAATAAAGTATACATATATTATACATCATAATAAGATTTTTTTCAATACAGTATGACTATTTTTTTAATACATTTTTTAACTGAACCAGAAACAATTCCCTTTAATATTTTTGAAGCGGCAGAAAATAATAATACCGCAAAGGCAAAAAGCATATTTTGCGATGTTTTATACAGCAGGTCTTTGCAGTAATGATTTTATCAAGGAGAATAACTATGTCTAACAAACAGTCTAAAGCTAACCTCGAAAGCCTCAAGATGCAGGCAGCCAACGAAGTAGGCGTTACTCTCGGCAACGGCTACAACGGCGACATCACCGCAAGACAGGCAGGTTCTGTGGGCGGAATGATGGTAAAGAAAATGATTGAAAGCTACGAGAAGGGCGCAAAGTAATTTTTGCGACGGCTCGTGAATAATCAAAAAATCCCTCGGGCGATCGTCCGAGGGATATTTTTGCTTACAGAAAAATCCAAAAATAATATTTTAAGCGGAAATATTTAAATAGAATTTCAAAATTCACGCTCAAATATCGCGTTATTTTTAAGGGTTTGTATACAGTCCGATCATTCGCCCGCGGCGATTGATTTTTGAAATTTCGTACTCAACAACAATTCTGTTTTTTTCATTTGATCTCAACAAGCTCGAAATCAAAATATTCGCTAAGCTCAAAGTTTTGGTAGATCCCGCTTGTAACACACACGGTGTTATTCTTGGTAATAAATACCGCTTCAAAATCGCGGTTATCGCGCCAATAACGCTCGGCTTTTTCATAACCCATTACAAAAAGCGCCGTCGAAAGCGCGTCGCACAGCGTTCCGTCATTTGCGATCACAGTGACCGAAAGAAGGTCGTTGTTTACGGGGATACCTGTTTTTGGGTCGATTATATGCCCGTATACCGTATCGTTTTCAATAAAAAAGCGCTGATAATTGCCCGAAGTAACGACCGCGCAGTCTGTCACGGAAAGTATTCCCACATTTTTATCGTCAAGCGGTTCAAGCGGGTCCGCAACGCCAATCCTCCAAGGTTCGCCATCGGGCCTGCTTCCCACAAGCTGAATATTCCCGCCGAGGTTTATCAGCGCGGAGGCTACGCAGTTTTCGCGAAGGATCTTCGCGCATTCTTCGCTTGCGTATCCTTTTGCGACAGCTCCCAAGTCGATCATTACTCCTTCACCGAGGGAAATTGAATTTCCGTTCAGCTTGACGTTTTCGATTCCAACATTTTTCAACAGCTCGGATAACGTTTCGGAATCCGGCACACGGTATTCCCCCGTTGTAAATCCCCACTCGCGAAGTATCGGGTATATCGTCGGGTCAAGCGCGCCGCCTGTTTTTTTGGACATTTCGACGGCAAAGCCTGTCAGTTCCAGAGTTTCGGGGCTGACGCTCCCGAAATTTCCGCTGTTAATTGCATATATCTCGCTGTTCGCATCTGTTGCCGAAAACAGCTTTTCAAGCTCCAAAACGCGGTTTTTCGCCTTTTGTGCCGCTTCGGAGCTGTCTCCGTAAGCGTCAATGCTCATATAAGTGTCCATAGAAAAAAAGCTGACGGTCGTTTTCCTTTCGTCTGCCTTACAGGAAGTAATGATTATGCTTATAATCAACAGCAAAATCGGTATAAATCGTTTCACAAAAAAGCTCCTAAATACTTATGGCGGCTTAAATAAAAAGTCGGTATAATGTTGCTTTGGGCAGAATTATTTAAAATGAAATTTCAAAACCGCTCAACGCTTCGCGTTGCGCTATCCAACAGCCGCAGCCGAGCTTCGCTCCGCTGCGGCTGTTGATTTTTGAAATTTCGCGATCTAATATTACGTGGTTTTGAGAGGTCATCTATTTTGATATTGCCTTAATCATACCATAATTCAAAAAAAATGTCAATATTTTTTTCAAAACCCCTTGACAAAAAAATTATGATGTGATATAATGATCATGCTGTTCTAAAGACAGCAGGTGGACTTTGGATATTTAAAGTCTATAATGCGTTATGCGCCTGCCGAAGAATGGGGATATGTATATTAGTGCCAATGCGTTTAATACCGTTATTGGCGGTTAATAGAAATTGTTCTCTCTTCTTGTCTAAAAACAGGAAGATTTTCTTTTTTTGACAGCAAAATTCTACAGAAGGAGTGAATTTAATGCCAAGTCAAATCGTTCTCTCTAAAAAGCAGGAGTTCGTAAACGAGCTTGCGGAAAAGCTTAAAAACTCGGTTTGCGGTGTTCTGTTCGATTACAAGGGTATTACCGTTGAGGACGACACAAAGCTCAGAAAAGAGCTTCGCGAGAGCGGTATAGACTACTTTGTAGTTAAAAACACACTGCTCAAGCGCGCGTGTGAGATCGTTGGCCTTGAGGGACTTGATTCCGCTCTCGAGGGTACAACAGCCATCGCGCTTTCCACCGACGACATTATAGCGGGTCCGAGGATACTCAACAAAAAGGTTGAGGACTCAAAGGGACAGTTTGCTATAAAGCTCGGCTTTGTAGAAGGCAAGGTTATTTCCAAGGAAGAGGTTATCGCTTACGCTAAGCTTCCGTCGAAGGAAACTCTGCTTTCTCAGCTTGTATTTATGCTGCAGTCGCCTATGCAGCGTCTTGCTATCGCTATCAGCGAGATCGAGAAGAAACAGGGCGGAGAATCCGCTTAATTGCGGCAATTTTATGAAATCAAACATAATTATGGAGGTAAATTGAAATGGCTTCTGAAAAGATCACAAAAATTATTGACGAAGTAAAAGAGCTTTCCGTTCTTGAACTTAACGAACTCGTAAAGGCTCTCGAAGAGGAATTCGGCGTAAGCGCGGCTGCTGTTGCTGCTGCTCCCGCTGCGGGCGGAGCTGCTGCTCCCGCTGCTGATGAAAAGACCGACTTTGATGTTGTTCTTACATCCTTCGGCGACGCTAAGATGGCTGTTATCAAGGCTGTTAAGGATATCTGCGGTCTCGGACTCAAGGAGGCTAAGGAGCTTGTTGAGGCTGCTCCTAAGGCTATCAAGGAAGGCGTTGCTAAGGCTGAGGCTGAGGAGCTTAAGGCTAAGCTCGAAGAAGCAGGCGCTAAGGTTGAGCTTAAGTAATTTGTTTTGCTTGAATAACGAAATCCGCTCTCGAAAGAGGGCGGATCAGTTTTATATTAACCTAAAAACAACGCAATTTTCAAGCACGAAATTTCAAAAATAATCAACGCGTATGAGCTGCGCTCATACGCGTTGATTTGATAGCGCAGTGCGCCTAAGGCGCGCTGCGCGGTTTTGAAATTTCTTTTTAAATAAATCCGTCAAAATGCGTTCAGATCTTTTTCTTTTGGGGGAACCCCTTTCTGAAGAAAGGGGGTTCCCCCAAACCCCTTCCCCAAAGACTTTTTGTATGCTTCCCTATAGGCGGGTTTTGCAATTACATCGGCGTTATAAGATATCCACTGCTTTTCCAGAAGTTAATAACATCGGGCAGTATCTTCGTATTGGTCTCGGAAACGGCATGAAGCAGGTAAACCGCTCCGTTATGCGTTTTGGAAGTGATCTTTTCAAAAGCGTATTCCTCGGAGGGCTGTTTGTTTGTAAGCCAATCCTCATAAGCAAAGCTCCATAAAACCGTCGTATAGCCCAGATCCTTTGCCGCGGCAAGGACCTTTTCGGAAAACTCGCCCTTCGGCGGACGCATTACATACATTTCATAGCCGAAATTGTCGCTTATATACTCATGAAGCTTTGAAAGCTCGTCATATATTTTCTCTTCGGAACATTCGGCTAATGACGGGTGGCTGTATGTGTGGTTTCCGACGGTATGACCCTCGTCGATCATCCTGCGGACAAGCTCGGGGTTTTTCTCGGCGTAATCGTAGGTTACGAAGAAAACAGCTTTTGTGTTTGTGCTTAAAAGCGTGTCAAGTATCCGTGACGTACAGCCGTTTTCATATCCCTCGTCAAAGGTAAGCCAGAGCCGCTTGTTTTCCGCTTCTCCGATAAAAAGCGCGCCTTGATCGCCATATTGATTCTGTGCCTGAACAGCTCCGAGCGGTCGGTTTTCCGAGTCGGTCTCAACACCCATTCCATAAGCGACCTTTTTTTCGGAAAGAGCCGACAGATCCGCACTCGCCGCAGCAGTCTGTGTCAAAATTGCAGCGGTTACTGCTGCTGTAATAATTTTCTTCATTATTGCACCTCTCTTTCTGATTTATTTTGCTATTTTCGTAGATAATTTATTTTGGAAATTATTCACAAACAGTGAATTTATCCAAAAAGAAATAAAAAATATATAAAATTAATTATTTTTCTACTTGATTATTTTTTGTAAATATGTTACAATGAATACAATATATGTGGATATGAATGTAAAATATATGCCATAACCGAAAAATAAGGAGCCGATTATGACGCAGGAATTATCTGAACTTATATCTGTTTTAAAGGGTCACCGCGTTTATATTCAAACTCATAATTTTCCCGACCCCGACGCGATTGCCAGCGCCTATGGTCTTCAGGTATTGCTTGAAAATTTCGGGATCATTACCATTATCTGCCATCATGGTGTTGTAGAACGCGCGGCGACAATGAATATGGTATCCGAATTTAAAATAGATATGACTACGGACAACGATCTCTACTATATGTCAGAGGATGATTATATTGTAAATGTTGACAGTCAAAAAGGAAACGCGAATATCCGTGACCTTATAGGAAATGAGGTCGCGGTAATTGACCACCACCCCGTTTTCACCAATATAGAAGAATACAAGTTCAAGGATATTCGTATGGTGGGAAGCTGTTCTACGATCATTGCGGATTATTTCAGACAAAACGAGATCGAAATACCCGAGTCTGTAGCAACAGCGCTTTTGTACGGGCTTAAATGCGATACGCGTAATTTTACGCGCGGCGTTAAGGATCTGGACGTTGAGATCTACTCGTATCTTTTTCCATATGCCAATCACCAGCTTATTCGTCATTTTCAGTCGGGCGAGATCCTGTATGATGAGCTTAACGATATGGCTAAAAGCTTACAGAAGGTCGAGATCGTGGACGGCGTCGGATTTGCTTATCTTGATTTTGCCTGCCCGGACGCTTTTATTGCGACGATCTCGGACTTTCTAATGCAGATCGACGCGGTGTTTTTCTCGGTCGTATACTCGCATAGGGACAACGGCTTTAAGTTTTCGGTACGCTCGGAATATGAAGACCTTGACGCGGGGAAAATTATTTCCGAGGCGCTTGAGAATATCGGCTCGGGCGGAGGACACGAATCAATGGCGGGCGGTTATGTTTCCGAAGAAAAGCTGAGTAAAATAAGTACAGACTACAGCAGGACGATACAGGAGCTGTTCTTAAACAACATAAAATCCAAGCTTAAAGCAAGGCTTTAAACAAAAACACCCCTCGGGGGTGTTTTTGTTTTTGACTTATACGGTATTCATATAGGCGGACAGTTCTTATTGACAAAAATTACAAGATGTGTTATAATATAATGTAAAGCTTATATTTGTCTGGCGAGGTTTTGGAAATGACTGTTTTTTATAGTTTTGAAGGAAAAATGTATATAAACATAACAAACGGCTGTCCGTGCGACTGTGTTTTCTGCATAAGGAAAAACGGCGACAGTATTGCCGATAACGACAGTCTGCGGCTTGAGCATGAGCCGAGCTTTGATGAAATTAAAACAGCTTTTGAAGAATTTGACAAAACGGGAATGAGCGAGGCAGTTTTCTGCGGTTATGGAGAACCTACGGTAAGAGCGGAAATGCTTCTTAAAACCGCGGAATATATAAAGCAGAACTCAGATATGAAAATCAGGCTGAATACAAACGGACTGGTTCGTTTGATCCACAGGGATTTTGACATAAGCCGCTTTAAGGGGCTTATTGACAGTGTTTCGATAAGCCTAAACGCGCATAACGCAAGGCGTTATAACGAGGTCACGCGTCCTGTGTTCGGAGAAAACGCGTTTGATGAAATGCTTGGATTTGCGAAGGAAATGGCAGGTTTGGGGATAAAAACGGGTTTTACGGTCGTCGATGTTATCTCAGAGGAAGAGATAAGTGAATGCAGAAGGCTTTCCGAAAAGCTTGGGATACCGCTTCGCGTAAGACACTATGTTACGGACAATGAGAGCTATACCTGATGAGAATTTTAGGAATTGACCCGGGCTACGCTATTGTCGGATACGGCGTGTTGGATTTTGATAATGTGCGGTTTAAGACCGTAAACTACGGAGCGATAACAACAGAACCCGATACGCCGTTTGACAAGCGGCTTTGTGAGATCTACGACGATATGAACACGATTTTGGAGAAATTTTCGCCGGACTGTATGAGTGTTGAAAAGCTGTTTTTCAACACCAACACTACCACAGGCATTGACGTTGCGGAAGCAAGAGGCGTTATTCTGCTTGCGGCGGCGAGGAAAAATATACCAATCTTTGAGTATACGCCGCTTCAGGTAAAGGTCGCCGTTACGGGATATGGGCGGGCGGAAAAACACCAGATGCAGGAAATGACGAAAAACATACTGCATCTCGACAAGATCCCAAAGCCAGACGACACAGCCGACGCGCTGGCTATAGCTATCTGCCACGGGCATACGGGCGGCTCGAGGCTGTCGGAAATTATAAGGAATAACAAGAGGTAATTACATGATATACAGTGTACGGGGAAAGGTCGCGGCTATGGAGCCGGGTCTTGCGGTAATTGAATGTGCGGGGGTAGGTTATGCCTGCCGCACATCGACTAACACGCTCTCACAAATTCGTGATAAAAACGAGGTTTTTTTATACACCTATCTTCATATAACCGAAAACGCGGTCGATCTGTTCGGATTTGCGGACAGCTCGGAGCTTTCCTGCTTTAAACAGCTTATTTCAGTTTCGGGAGTGGGTCCAAAAGCCGCGCTTTCCATCCTCTCGGACTTTACGCCGTCAAAGGTCGCGCTTTGTATTGCTACGGGCGACAGCAAGACGCTTACTAAATCGCCCGGCATCGGTACTAAGATCGCGCAGAAGATCGTATTCGAGCTTAAGGACAAGATCGCAAAGGAACAGCACTTCTCCTCCGCCGAGCTTCAGAGCCTTCCGCAATCGGGCGGAAACAACGTGACGGAAGCAATGGAGGCGCTGGCGGTCTTGGGATTTGCGCCCGCGCAGATAAATTCCGCGCTTATGGGAGCGGACCCGAGCGCTTCTGTCGAGGAGCTTATCAAGTTCGGGCTGAAAAACCTCGCGTCGGGTTAAACCACGTAATAGGAGAGCGTACAAAAAGTCTTTGAAAGGGAGTCTGAGGGAAAACTTTCTTCAGAAAGTTTTCCCTCAGGAAAAATAAAAAACGGTTTGTGAATCTTGTTACAAAGCTTTTCGTAAATGTACTTTCCCAATAGAAAGGAGGATTTCCTTTGAATAACAAAAACAATCAGTTAAACAGTCTTCATGTAGCCATGGTTTGTTTAGGATTCTTTCTTGGAGTTTCGACACTTGGAATTTTAGAAGACAAGCTAATGTCGTTTGGTATCGCCTTAACAGGGGCAATAGCAGGTCTTATCTATCTTATCATCATAATTGTAAAGACATTTCTTATCCCGTACATAAACCGCCGCAGGGCGGCTCTGAGGGCGCTCGGAAAAGACGGGATAAAGATACTGCGCCATGATAAGACCGCAAGGCTTGCTTACAGAGGTATCTACGCGCTTTTTAAGGGCAACTATCCCGACGCCGAGGATCTGCTTCAGCAGGCACTGGCAAACTCCGAAGTAAGGCAGAACCAGAAATTCTGCATAGAATGGCTGGTAAAGCTTTATGAGGCGACCGAAAACAGCGCGAGGCTTATGTGGTGTTTCAGAAAAGCCGCGGAGTACTCCCCCGACGACGCTGAGGCACAGTCGAGGCTCGGTCACGCGTACTTTGCCGAAGGAAACCTCGATAAAGCGGAATACTTTTTTGAGCAGGCGCTTAGATATGACGCAAACAACGGATATTCATACTATAATCTCGTAAAGATTTTTCTGGTACGAAAGTATTATGAAAAAGCCCGCGAAACGCTTGAAAATCTGATGAGAATAAACGAAAATCACCCTCTTGCTCACGCGGAATACGCAAACTACTACGCTATGCGCGGAGAAAGTGAAAAAGCCCGCGAGGAATGTAAAAAGGCACAGCTTTGCGGCTATAAGGACCCGGACGAGCTTAACCGCCGCATAAACGCTATGCTGAGCTTTGAGGAAACAAAATTCAGCAAGGACGATCTGCCTTCGCTTTATTACAAAAAAGCAGAAGCCAAGGGAGACAAACAATAACCGAAGGCGGTGAGAAAATGCTTGAGATGTCAAATGACGAGTTTGATTTCAGCGAGCGCGTCGTAGAACCGAGGGTCGTGGAAACGGACAGCGACACGGAGCTTACGCTGCGTCCGAAATCGCTGGCTGAATATATCGGTCAGGACAAGGTCAAGGACAATATGGCGGTTTATATAGAAGCGGCGAAAAAACGCGGAGAATGCCTGGATCATGTACTTTTATACGGACCTCCCGGGCTTGGAAAAACAACGCTTTCGTGCATTATAGCAAACGAAATGGGAGTCAATATCCGCATAACCTCGGGTCCTGCGATAGAAAAGGCGGGAGACTTGGCGGCTCTGCTTACAAATTTACAGCCGAACGATGTGCTGTTTATAGATGAGATACACCGCCTTTCACGTCAGGTCGAGGAGGTCCTCTACCCCGCTATGGAGGACTACGCTCTCGATATTGTAATGGGAAACGGTCCCGCGGCGCGTTCGATACGTATTGACCTGCCGCATTTTACGCTGATCGGCGCTACGACACGCTCGGGTCAGCTTTCCGCGCCGCTCAGGGACAGATTCGGCGTTGTACAGAGGCTTGAGCTGTATACTCCCGAACAGCTTTGTGATATTGTTCAGCGCTCCGCGGTAATTTTAGGGATCCCGTGTATGAAGGACGGCGCGTTTGAGATAGCGCGGCGCTCAAGAGGGACTCCGCGTATAGCCAACCGTTTGCTGAAGCGCGTTCGCGATTTTGCGGAGGTAATAGGAAACGGAAAAATAACGAGGGAGATCGCGGATACGGCGCTAAAAAAACTGGAGGTCGACGAGCTGGGGCTGGACAGTCTGGACAGAAATTTCCTTGAGATGATAATAAAGGGCTATAACGGCGGTCCTGTGGGGCTTTCCACGCTTGCTTCGGCGCTTAACGAAGAAGCGGTCACGCTTGAGGACGTATGCGAGCCGTATCTTATGCAGCTCGGATTTGTGGCAAAAACTCCGCGCGGAAGGATCGTTACCGCCCTTGCGTACAAGCACCTTGGAATTGTATATAACGGCGACGCACAGCAAACTTTGGACGATATATGATCTAATGGGGTGATCTTACGAAAAGCTCCAAAGAGGTATGGATATGGCTGCTGCTTGTAATGCAGCCATACAACCGAAGAACTGTTGAAATTCTTGAGCAGTTTGACTATAATGCCGAAAAAGCCGCCACGGCGATCCGCGACGGCAAGGTTTTATTATCAGAAGAGGAAAAACAGCGGGCAAATAAAGTACGCAGAGGCGCTGTCAGAGAGGTAATGAAGCTCTGCTCTGACAACGGCGTTAAGATCATGACCCTTGACGACGAAGAATACCCTTCCCTACTGAAAAATATTGACAATCCGCCGATAGTTCTGTTCTGCGCGGGAGAGCTTGGAGGGCTTGACGGAACGCTGACGGTCTCGGCGGTTGGTACGAGAACTCCCTCAAGCTACGGAATTTCGGTCACAAAGCGGATAATTCCCCAGCTCACAAAGGTTGGAACGATTATCACAAGCGGACTTGCTGTAGGGATCGACGCGGCGGTACACAGATCCTGCATAGACAACGGCGGACGCACGATCGGCGTTTTGGGCTGTGGGATCTTCGTGAATTATCCCGCGAAAAACGCCGGTCTTAAACAGGAAATTGTTGAAAGCGGCGGCGCGGTAATAAGCGAGCTGCTTCCGTTTACAAAACCGTCCTCCGAATATTTTCAGCACAGAAACCGCATTATTTCGGGACTGTCTCTCGGAACGCTTGTTCTTGAGGCGGGCGAAAAAAGCGGAGCGCTTATCACCGCAAATCATGCCTGTGAGCAAGGCAGAGAGGTGTTTTTCATTCCTCCTCATGATATTTTATCGCCGAGCTTTATGGGAGTTGCCGCGCTCGGAAGAGACGGAGCGACACCTGTTTACAGTTATACCGACATTCTTTACACGCTGCTTAAAACAGCGGATTTAGACGAGTTTATCAGACGTGAATTATCTTAATCAAGAAAATATCCGTCAAACTCCGAGTCTTCCGATATATCCCTATTCCGCTGTTTTTCGGCGGTTTCGTCAATAGCTTCATCAAGCCCTGTCAATGCCGCGAACGACAAAAACTGTGCCGCTCGCCCCTGCATTGGCATTCTTTTTTCGGGTTTGGGACAAGGAAGCTTTATAATATCGTCATATTTCATTTTTCATCGCTCATCTTTTGTATCATCTCGCTTAACTGTTCATTATTAAAATAATCGTATCCGACAGCAAACAGACCTTCCGCTAAATTATCCAGCACAGTTTTGGAATTATTTTCATCAAATGATACACTGCCCGCTTAGCCTCTCATTTTCTCTATAAGCAGATATTTAAGCGCGGCGGTTTCGGGAGCAAGCTTATTCAGGTCATCCAGATCGTAATCAAAGGTTTTTCCGCAGGGATTTTGGCAGGTACTGCAATCGGGTACAGCCCTTTGCTTTGCCATTCGTACAGCTTGAATGTCATCGGAAGATACCGAGTCGATCGCATTTAATCCGCCGATGATCGAATCAAGCGCGGAAATATCCGAGTTTGTTTCATTCAAGCTTCTCGCAAGCCCCACCAGAGCGCCGATAAGCTCCTTTTGCACAGCGGTATAATTTTCCATAGTATTACGCTTCCTGTATTATTTTTCCGTCGGTCGAGATCACGGTGACGGTTATCGGAAGCGTTTTTCCGCTCATAAAAACAGCTTTTTTCACGGCAAGCTCCAAGCCCCTGCAGCAAGGGACCTCCATTCTCACAACAGCGATCTCCTTTATATCATTCTTTTCGATTATCAGCGCAAGCTTTTCCGAATAATCGACCGCATCAAGCTTCGGACATCCGACCAAAGTAATATGCCCGCGGATAAATTCCTCGTGCATTCCCGCATACGCAAACGCCGTGCAGTCCGCGGCGATCAGCAGCTTTGCGCCGCTGTAATAAGGCGCTGTAACGGGCATAAGCTTTATCTGAACGGGGAACTGTGAAAGAGAGCTTTTCGGAGAGAATTTCTGTTGTTTGTTAAGCCTTACGGCTTCCTCATCGTAGGCTTTCGCTTCCCTTTCCTCAAAGCTTATAGCGCCCTCGGGACACTGCGGCAGACAATCTCCGAAGCCGTCGCAGTAATCGTCGCGGGTAAGCTTCGCCTTTCCGTTTATAATATCGATGGCGCCCTCGTGACAGGCGTTTTTGCATAAACCGCAGCCGTTACATTTTTCTTCATCGATATGAATAATTCTTCTTACCATTTTTACCTCTTATGTACATGATTTTTATTGGATCCGATAAAATAATTATACAATATTATTGCATAAAAATCAAGCTGAAATTATTTGCTAATTTATTAAAAAAATAGTAAAAATCTATTGACAAAAATGACAAAATACTATATAATAAGCATATGCACGATTTTTCTACAAGATATTGTGTTAAAACATTAGACTCCTCGGAAGCCACCGAGAAGGTCTATTAAAGGAGATTATCGGGAATGGCAATGATAACAATGATAAAAAAGCGCGACGGACGCGAGGCGCCGTTTAATATCGAGAAGATCGCAAAGGCTATCTATAAGGCAGCCCAGTCGGTCGGAGGGCGCGACTATCAGGAAGCAATGGAGCTTGCGGACAAGGTTTGTCAGCAGCTTTCGGAGAGTATCATAGGCAGGAATCCCTCTGTTGAGGAAGTACAGGATATGGTCGAAAGGGTACTTATCGAGACAGGTCACGCAAAAACCGCAAAGGCGTTTATTCTTTACCGTGCGGAACGCACAAGAGCGCGCGAGATGAATACTCAGCTCATGAAGACCTACGAGAACCTTACCTTTAAATCGGCGGGCGATTTTGACCTGAAGCGTGAAAACGCCAATATCGACGGCGATACGGCTATGGGTACGATGCTTAAATACGGAAGCGAGGGCGCAAAACAGTTCAACGAGCTGTATGTTCTTGATTCGGCACATTCCGAAGCGCATATTAACGGCGACATTCACATTCACGACCTTGATTTCCTTACTCTTACGACGACCTGCTGTCAAATTGACCTGCAAAAGCTGTTTCACAACGGCTTTTCCACGGGACACGGCTTTCTGCGCGAGCCGAACGATATTTCGAGCTACGCGGCGCTTGCTTGTATTGCCATTCAGTCAAACCAGAACGACCAGCACGGCGGTCAGAGCGTACCGAACTTCGACTACGCAATGGCAGACGGTGTAAGAAAAACCTTCCGCAGACTGTATACCGCAAATCTTACTAAGGGTATACTATATACATTCGGCGGGGACTACAAGGAGATCTCCGAAAAGATCAAAGCAACAGCCAACGATATTTTCGAGGAATCGGGACTTTATCCGAGGCTTAAAAACAATGACGACTATAAGGAAAAGGAATGGGAGCGTATAGCTTCCGAATACGGCGACAAGTTCTCCAAGCTTCAGGACGAGGCTGAGATGCTTGCGGAGATCGAGACCGACAGAGCGACATTCCAGGCTATGGAAGCGCTTATCCATAACCTTAATACGATGAATTCCCGCGCGGGCGCGCAAAATCCGTTCTCGTCAATAAACTACGGCACGGATACCTCGCCCGAGGGCAGAATGATAACCAAAAATGTACTTCTCGCAGCGGAGGCGGGTCTCGGAAACGGCGAGACGCCTATCTTCCCTATCCATATCTTCAAGGTCAAGGAAGGCGTAAACTTTAACGACGGCGAACCGAACTACGATCTGTTCAAGCTTGCTATACGCGTTTCGGCTAAAAGAATGTTTCCGAATTTCAGCTTTATTGACGCTCCGTTCAACCTTCAGTACTACAAGGAGGGCGACTGCAATACTGAGATTGCTTACATGGGCTGCAGAACGAGAGTTATCGCGAACAATCACGATAAATCGCGCGAGATCGTTACGGGACGCGGAAATCTGTCGTTTACGACCATAAACCTCCCAAGGCTCGGAATTGAAGCTCATGGGGATATCAACAAGTTCTACAAGAGCCTCGACAATATGATGGATATGGTTTTTGCACAGCTTTTGCAAAGACTTTCCATCCAGTCCAAGAAGTGCGTTAAAAACTACCCGTTTCTTATGGGACAGGGTGTTTGGATCGACAGCGAAACACTTTCCGAGACAGATGAGGTCGGCGAGATCTTAAAGCACGGAAGCCTTTCTACGGGCTTTATCGGGCTTGCGGAGACGCTTGTCGCTCTTACGGGAAAACACCACGGAGAAAGCGAGGAAGCTCAGAAGCTCGGTCTTGAGATAATCACGCATATGCGCGAAAAAGCTGACAGAAAGAGCAAAGAGACCGGACTTAATTTTACGCTTCTTGCTACGCCGGCAGAGGGTCTTTCGGGACGCTTTATCGCTATAGACAAAAAGCGCTATGGCATAATCCCCGGGATCACAGACAAGGATTTCTATACAAACTCTTTCCATGTTCCTGTTTACTATAACACAAGCGCGTTTAAGAAGATAAGGCTCGAAGCTCCTTATCATGCTCTTACAAACGGCGGTCATATAAGCTATGTGGAGCTTGACGGCGATCCGCTGAAAAACCTTGACGCGTTTGAAAAGGTCGTAAGCTTTATGAAGGAGCAAGGCATCGGCTACGGCGCGATAAACCACCCGATCGACCGCGATCCGTGCTGCGGATTTACGGGAATTATCGACGATGAATGTCCGAACTGCCACCGCAAGGACAGCGAGGTCGTTATTGACAGAGTTGAACGACCGAAGAAATTTATGGTATGACAAGGATATCACGTACTTATCCGTTGGTCTGACAGACGTTATTACAAATAAGCTTTAAGGCAATACCATGGGGTGTTGCCTTAAATGGCGCTTTTGGCACCGTGTGGCGGCAGCACTGACCGTCAAACGCCAAAAACACGCAGATCAGCGGAAAGATCCGCTTTATCGGGGATAATACGGAGGAGCTATGAAAATAAGAATTGCGGGTACAGTCAGCGAGTCGATTGTTGACGGCCCGGGACTCAGATTTGTTGTGTTTACACAGGGCTGTCCGCATAACTGCGAGGGCTGTCAGAATCCCGAAACGCATGATTTCGAGGGAGGAAAAGTCGTTGACACAGATGAGCTTTATGCTCAGTGTGCGGACGACCCGCTTCATGACGGCGTTACTTTTTCGGGCGGAGAGCCGTTTTGTCAGGCGGAGGCGCTGTATGAGCTTGGAAGCAAGCTGAAAAAACACGGTCTGCATCTGATGTGTTACAGCGGGTGGACATACGAGGAGCTGCTGAAAAAAGCGGAGACCGAGGAGTTTGTCGGAAAGCTTTTGTCAATTACGGATATCCTTGTTGACGGAAACTTTGTGCTTGAAAAGCGCTCGCTTTCGCTGAAATTCAGAGGAAGCGAAAATCAGAGGGTCATCGACGTACAGCAAAGCCTGAAAAAAGGGTATGCTGTGCTACAAAATGTATAACGGCGGAGTTAATGTGAGAAAGTTATTTTGCGGAATTTTAGCGGTTCTTATGACAATAACCGCGATTACAATAAGCGGCTGTTCGGACAATGGGCTTGATGCGGTTCTGATGATTGATATATCGGAAAATCCGAAAACGCTCGATCCCCAGCAGGCCAACGATTCAAATTCGGTCCAGATCGTGCTGAATGTTTTTATGGGACTTATGAGGTATGGCATGGACGGTTCTGTGCAATGCGGAACAGCGGAGAGCTATACAAAATCGGACGATGATCTGACATATAATTTCAAGCTCAGAGAGGACGTTTTCTGGACTAACTGCGAAGGCTTTGAAAAACAATGCACCGCGAAGGATTATGTTTTCGGATTTCGCCGGTTGTTTTCAAGAACCACAAAAGCCCCCAGGGCAAGCGAATATTTCTGCATAAAGAATTCGGAAGAGCTGAATAACGGAAAAATCATAACCGATAATTATTTCGGAGTCAAGGCAATAAGCGATTTTGAGCTTGAGATAACGCTCGATTACGCAAATCCGCGTTTTTTGCAGCTTTTGTGCGAGGCTCCGGCAATGCCCTGCAATGAGGAATTTTTTGACAGCACCCGCGGAAAATACGGGCTTTCCGCGGAATGTACGGCTTCAAACGGAGCGTTTTACGTAAGGAAGTGGAACTTCGACCCATATGCTTCAACGGACGTAAATAATGTCATTCTGTCAAGAAACTCAAAAAACGCCGATGTATTTGGGGTCTGTCCTTCCTCCGTAAGGTTTTTCATCGAGGACGAGGAGGATTTTATCGGCGATTTTCTCAGCGGTGAAACAAACATAATTGCCCTGGCAAACAAGGACAAATCGAAGATCGTCGGAAATTACAACTGTGAGGAATTTTCGAGCATAACGGTCGGACTTACCTTTAATGAGAGCTATTCGCTGTTTGAGAGTCTTGATTTCAGAAAGGCACTTGCGCTGTCGATTCCCCGCGAAAATATGAACGGGGCTTTGAAGGATTTTGAGGCGGCAGGCGGGATCGTTCCGAAAAGAACGAGTATTTTCGGGCAGAATTACCGCGAAAAAGCGGGTTTATGCAAGATCCCCGATTACAATGCCGATGAAGCGGCGGCGTATTTTAAAGCGGCAAAAAGCTCTATAGACACAACACTTCTTCGCGGCGCGAGGATAATAACCAAAAGCTCGGACGCACATACCGCGGCTCAATATATAATGCAGGAATGGCAGCGGATCGGGTTTTATTGTCAGCTCGAGCTTTTGTCCGAAAGTGAATTTAACCGCAGGATAGCAAACGGAGCTTATGAGATCGCGGTTACGGAGCTTACGGGAGGATATGACAGTCCCGCGGCGTATCTTGAGCAGATCTCGGCGGAGCTTTTACAGGAAGATATAAGCTCGCTTCTGGACTCGGCTTATATTGCGGAAAATGACGGAGTTGGCATTTATTTTGCCATAGAGCAGATTTTCATAAACAACGCGGTATTTATCCCGCTTTACTACAAAAATGAATACTTTTTCACTGATAAAGATATCTATGATGTGATCTACAATCCTTTTACAAAAACAATTGATTTTTCGCATGGGAAGATGAAGTAGTAACAGTCAGCCGCTCAAAAAGTCTTTGAAAGGGAGTCTGAGGGAAAACTTTCTGAAGAAAGTTTTCCCT
>JAFLUE010000149.1 GCA_022508945.1 Oscillospiraceae bacterium | reverse complement strand
GTGGGGAAAAACTTTCTGAAGAAAGTTTTTCCCCACATAACTAAAGTAATTTTGAGTACGTTTTAATTATTTGAAAATTTTTCAGTAAAAAAAGAACAACATTTTGTCGTTCTTTACATACTTTAAATTACGCATATATTTTTGTGGGGAAAACCCTTTCTGAAGAGAGGATTTTCCCCACGCCCTTTTCCCAAAGACTTTTTGTACGCTTCCCTATTTGTTTCTATTTTATTTTCTTCCAGTATTCCTCGGCTGCCTTTTCAAGTTTATTATCACCATAGTGATAATAAACCTTATCCTTGATATTATCGGGAAGATACTGCTGTTTAACATAGTGGTTTGGAAAATCGTGGGGATACAGATAATTCTGACAGCGTATATTTGCGTCCTCACCATCAAAATGCTTGTTTTGCAGGTGACGCGGAAAATCTCCCACAGCGCCGTTTTGCACATCGGCGAGCGCCGCGTTTATCGCGTTGTAGCCGCTGTTGGACTTAGGAGAGGTCGCAAGCAGGATTACCGCGTCGCCAAGCGGGATCCGCGCTTCGGGAAGCCCGAGCTGCATGGCGCTGTCTACACACGCTTTTACGATCGGTATAGCCTGAGGATATGCAAGACCGATATCCTCCGCGGCAATGACCAACAGCCGCCTTGAGAGCGAGATGATGTCTCCCGCGTCAATGAGCCTTGCGGCATAATGGAGCGCGGCGTTTTCGTCCGAACCTCGTATAGACTTCTGAAGCGCGGACAGCAGATCATAATGCTGGTCGCCGTCGCGGTCATAGCGCATATTACTGCGCTGGGTAAGTTCTTTTGCAAGAGCGACGTCTACCCTTCCGTTTACAGACGACAGCGCGCAAAGCTCCACTGTATTCAGGCATTTTCTTACATCTCCGCCCACGCCATGACAGATATAATTCACCGCTTCGTCGGACACCTCGTACTCAACGCCGTTTTCCTTTGAGATCTCGGAAAAGCCTCTGCGAACCGCCTTTTCAAGCTCCGCAGGCTCTACGGACTTGAACTCGAAAACCGTACAGCGCGATAAGATGGCGTTGTAAACGTAAAAATACGGATTTTCCGTTGTTGACGCAATAAGCGTTATAGAGCCGTTTTCGATGTATTCAAGCAGGCTCTGCTGCTGCTTTTTGTTCAGATACTGAATTTCGTCAAGATACAACAAGATACCGCTGCTGCCTAAAAAGGTATCAATTTCTCCGACGATCTCTTTTATATCCGCGGTCGAAGCCGAGGTTCCGTTCAGCTTATGAAGCCGCATATTAGCGGAATTTGCAATTATCCGCGCGACGGTTGTCTTCCCTACTCCCGACGGTCCGTAGAAAATCATATTCGGGATTTTTCCCGAGTTTATGATTTGAAGAAGCGGTTTGTTTTCGCCTATAAGGTGCGGCTGTCCCACTACGTCCGCAAGCGTTTCGGGACGAATTTTATCGGCAAGCGGCATATTAAAGCCCCTTATGTTCGCGAAGGAGAGTTTTTATTTTCTCATGGGGATCGATAACGTTGCTGATAGAAGTCTCGTGATTGATGCTTGCTATAAAGTACGCGATATACTTCGATACGTCGACCTCCTTATACCACGGACGCTTCATAAGCTCGGGAGTACGGTAGGTAAGATTGGTGCTGAATACAGCGTCAATCATTCCATTCTCATAAGCCTTGTCAAACTCCGCAAGACCGTTTGTGAAGATGCCATAGGTAGCATACGCGAAGAATCGTTTTGCTTTGCGCTTTTTAAGCTCCTGAGCAATATCCAGCATAGATTCGCCCGAGGAAATAATGTCGTCGGCTACAAACACTGTCTTACCCTCAACGGAGGTTCCGAGATACTCATGGGCTACAATGGGATTACGTCCGTTTACGATAGTAGAGTAGTCGCGGCGCTTGTAAAACATTCCCATCTCGACCTCCAATACAGAGGCATAGAACATATTCCTGTTCAGCGCGCCCTCGTCGGGACTTATTACCATAAAGCTGTCCTTATCTATTACAAGATCGGGAAACGCCCCGAACATTGCCTTCAGGACCTGATAGGACGGGATAACATTGTCAAAGCCCATAAGCGGAATGGCATTGCAGACACGCGGATCGTGCGCGTCAACCGTGATAACGTTCTGAACACCCATTTGCTGTAATTCCTGAAGCATAAACGCACAGTCAAGACTCTCGCGGTAAGAGCGTCTGTGCTGTCTGCCGCCGTAAAGCAACGGCATAATAACATTTATTCTGTGGGGCTTTCCCGACGCCGCCTGTATAATGCGCTTTAAATCGGCGTAATGGTCATCGGGCGACATATAATTCTCCCTGTCAAAGAGCTTATAAGTACAACTGTAATTTCCCACATCCACGAGAATAAACAAGTCCTTTCCGCGAACGGTGTTCTTTATCAAACCCTTTGCGTCACCGGAAGCAAATCTGGGACATTGGCTATCGATCATAAATTCGCGGTGCTGACAACCGTTTCTGTCTGCCCAGCGGATAAGGTAGTTGTTGATCCTCGCCGCAAGCGCCTCCGTACCGCGCATAGCAATAAGCCCGATGGGCGCTATCTCATTGTATTCCTTGTAAAGGACCTCTGTATTTTTTACAGTCTTCATTTTTTGTTCCTTTCATTTCGCATTAAGCTCCGCGATTGCCGCGTAGTGCTTTACGTCAAATTCTTCGGGAGCTGTATCCTCAAGAAGCGCTTTATGCTCTTCCTCCCACTTCGCGATTTCGATATCTGACAATGATGCGCCTATGCCCCTGCAAGCTTTCATTCGCCCGTTCCAGCTTTCACGGGTAAAATGGACAAACAGCGGATATTCCTCGTGATAAACAAGCTCAAATTGCTCGAAATAGCATTTGGGAATATCGATAGGATGTACCGTTTCTCCCGCGCCGCTCCAATTCGGGCTGTACTTCAAGACTAACTCCTCGCTTGCGCGGGCGATATTGTCCTCAAACGGCAGCCACGCCATATACAGAAGCAAAAGCCTTCCGTCTGGCTTTAACATTGAGTGAAGCTTATGAACGATTTTTTCATGATCGAAATACCAGAAGCACTGACAGGCGGTTATCACGTCAAACGAACAGTCGGGAAAATCTATATCCTCAACAGGCATCGCCAAATAATCTATATCCATTCCCCGAGAAAGCACTCTCGCCTGTTCGATCTGATTTTCGGCAATATCAACGCCCGTCCACTTTGCGCCGTATGAATACATATTCCGCGGAAGAACGCCCGTTCCCGTGCCAAGATCAAGTACGCTCTGACCGTCTGTACACAGTCCGCGCGCCGTGATCTTCTCATAAAACTCGCTCGGGTAAATATCTCGGAATTTCGCGTAATATTCAGAAGTTCTGCCCCAATCAAACGGCTTTCCTCCGTCAATTGTCTTATCGGTCATTACGCAGAATATCCCTCACTTCCATCAAACAAAACCCAAGTAGATTCATTCCGTTCCAGAGAGTTGGGTTTTCGGCTTTAGGATCGTTTTCTTTCATTCCTATGCCCCATATTTTGTCAAAAGGGCTGGCTTCAACCAAGACCCGCTCTCCGGTATTCAGCAGAAACGCCTTCAAATCCTCATTTTGTGAGAACTTTGCGACGTTTCCCCTGATCACGATATCACAGCGGTTTTCGTCCCATATTTCCTGAACAAAGCCCGAGACCTTCTGGCCTAAGTCCTTGTACTGCTTTGGGTGATTTGCAGCCATTATCTCCGCGCGGATCATTTCGTCCTTGAATAACAAAGCCTTCTGAGCCATCATATACTGCTCCGCGGTATGGTATTCCACGCCGTCAACAGTAAAACGGCAATCCTCCCACTGCCCCAAACAGCACTTAGTAACGCCGACAGCTCCTGCAGCAGCGGGCTTCCAGAAAAAAATGTATTTAAGCCGCTCTCCGCGCTTGAATTTATCTTCTATCAGCTCTCGTGTGTACTTCATAATTTCAGCCTTTCTTCCGCTATACAAACGAAAGCCGCATTTTTAAGAAAATATAGGCTGATTATTCGTACAACGGATATTTCTTGGTAAGCTCAGTGACCATTCCGCGTACCTTTTCAGCGGAGTTGTCAAAATCCTTAGCAGTGAGATAAATGCATTCGCCGATTATCTTCATATCCTCTTCCTTAAGACCGCGCGTGGTCACGGCGGGAGTTCCGATGCGAACGCCGCTTGTATACGCGGGCTTCTGCGGGTCGTTGGGGATAGCGTTTTTATTTACCGTTATATAAACCTCGTCAAGCTTTGTTTCAAGCTCCTTGCCTGTGATATCAAACGGACGAAGGTCTACGAGCATAAGGTGGTTATCCGTGCCGCCCGAAACAAGATCGAAGCCCTTTTCGAGAAGCGTATCCGCAAGCACCTTCGCGTTCTTTACGATCTGCTCGCCGTATGCCTTGAATTCGGGCTTTAACGCCTCGCCGAAACATACCGCTTTTCCGGCTATAACGTGCATGAGCGGACCGCCCTGTGTTCCGGGGAAAATAGCGGAATTTATCTTCTTTGCGAGATACTCGTTGTTTGTGAGTATAAGACCGCCGCGCGGACCGCGAAGCGTCTTGTGAGTGGTCGTTGTGACGATATCGGCGTAAGGCACGGGGCTTAAATGCTGTCCCGAAGCTACAAGCCCCGCTATATGCGCCATATCGACCATAAGATAAGCACCGACAGCTCTCGCGATAGCCGAAAGCTTCTCAAAATCTATAGCTCTCGGATAAGCGGAAGCGCCCGCTACGATGAGCTTGGGCTTGCATTTGTTAGCCTGCTTATACAGCTCCTCATAATCAATAAAACCGTCGTCGTTTGTACCGTAAGGAACAAAATTATAAATTTTTCCCGAAATGTTTACGGGAGAGCCGTGGGTAAGGTGTCCGCCGTGAGCGAGGCTCATGCCCATAACGGTATCGCCCGGCTGAAGCAGAGCCACATAAACAGCGGTGTTTGCCTGCGCTCCCGAGTGAGCCTGAACATTCGCGAATTTTGCCCCAAAAAGCTTCTTTGCGCGCTCGATGGCAATGTTTTCCACAATGTCAACATTCTCACAGCCGCCGTAATAGCGCTTTCCGGGATAGCCCTCTGCGTACTTGTTAGTCAGCACGCTGCCCATTG
>JAFLUE010000148.1 GCA_022508945.1 Oscillospiraceae bacterium | reverse complement strand
GAATTTCAAAATTCATCACTTTGCGTCAGCGAAGCCGACGCAAAGTGAGAACCGCTTAAAATTTTTTCTTGTAAAAAAATTTTAAGCTTTTTGAAATTCGCGATTCTATATTATGTTGTTTTTGAGGTTTTATATACAGTCTGACGCGCTCGGTTAATCCGAGCGCGTCAGTTTGCGAAAAATACTGTTTATTGTACACCGACAGTGCCGTTATCAAGCTCGCTCAGAAATCCCAAAACGATCTCGGCACATTCCTTCGGCTTCTGCTCGTATATCATGTGATCTCCGCCTAAACACACGACCTTGCAGTTTCCCATTTTCTCCGCATAGGGATAAATAATTTCGTCTCTGGCATTTTTGTATTCGTCAAGTATCTGACTTATCGTTTCATCGTCATAGTCTGTCAAACCCAACTCCTTACTGAGACCGTTTATCTCCATCTGACGGTTTATCCACTTAATATGTTCAAAAATATCCTCTTTGGTTTCAAAACCCCAGCTTGAGCAGATATACAGCTTCGGCACATCGTTCGTGATAATGCCGTTGAACGCGTCCCGAGAATTGGTCGGACACATTCCCGTTTCCGCAATCTGAGCAAATGACTCAAATGTCATAAGAGCAAGCGCGTCGCCGAGATACTGCTCTTCCTCGGTAAAATTATCGGGATAGTGATAAAAATAGTTTCTCAACACATATCGGCTGAATCCTAACTTTGCAAGAACCGCAAGAACTCTGTTGCCAAAGCCAACAGCATAATACCGCTCGTCATCTTCAAAGGCATTCGCGCTGAGCTGGCTTCCGTCCACAAAAACGACCGCCTCTATCTCATCGGGATATTGGCTTGCCCAATAGCTTGCGTACACTCCGCCGATAGAGTGCGGCATAAGGATATAAGGAGCTTCAATGCCCGCGTTTCTCAGCGCTTTTCGATAGTCCTCAACTATGTATTCAAGCGTCATTTCGTTATTGGTATCGCCGCTCAATCCATAGCCCGCGCGGTCAACGAAAACAACAAGATTGTTCTCTTCAAGCGGCTTGGTCATCTGTCTCATACCTACGGGGAAATCGCCCGCACCAAGTCCCGCCATTCCTACGATCGTATGCGCCCCGTTTTCGTTGCCGAATTTCGCGACATTCAAGCAATAATCTCCGACCGAGACGGGATTATAATACCCCTTTTCCTTTAAAACGGCGATCTCTTCATTTCTTTTTATGCTGTGGAATATGAATGTTCCCGATGTAAATAACGCAGTTGCCGCAAGCAGTATGATAAACACACATATTGCGACCTTTCCGACGCTTCTTTTTTTCATTGCTTACCCCTTGATTTCCAAAACTCCGACGGGCTCTGCCTTAACACAAAGATAATTTTTACCCGCAATGCTCATTAAGCCAGCTCAAAGCGGCAAAAGCATAAGCCGCGCTGCCGCGAGACAATACCGAATCATCAAATCTCACCTTCGGATGGTGCTGACTGTATTGATATCCGTCCTTCGAGCTGCCCGCTGTCAGGAACATACTGACCGTAGGCACGCGGTGGCTGACAAAAGCGAAATCCTCGCTCCCGCCGCCCGCTTTTCCGCCCGAGATGACCGACAGATCGATCGCGCCGTCCCCGAACAGGTCTTTCATGTATCTGAGCGTGTCAGCCGCCAGCTCCGGTTCGATGACCATGCAGGGGCAGTAATCATAAAACTCAACGGCTGTTTCACAGCGGAATGCCGCGCCTATCCCCTCGCATATCTGCTTCATACGTGTTTTGATAAGCGAGCCTACTTCGTTCTCGGGGTTTGTTGTGCGGATAGTCCCCCACATCTCGGCAGTATCGGGAATGACATTGGAGGTCTTTCCCGCCTCAAACCGACCTGTCGTGAATATGCCGAACTGATTTCCGTCAAGCTCGCGGCTGTTTATTTCTTGAAGCGCTATGTGTATATGAGCGGCGGCAGTGATAGGGTCGATAGCTTCGTGCGGAGTAGAGCCGTGACCGCCCTTTCCTTTTACGATGATGTGATACTGCTCACAGGAGGTGGAGGAGATACCCCCTCCCGACACCATGATCGTTCCCGACGGAAGCGGCATTCCCGCGGTAACGTGTATCATTACGGCGGCGTCTACGTGAGGGTTTTCGAGCAGACCCGCCTTCAGCATATCGGGAGAGCCTTGAAATATCTCCTCGGCGGGCTGAAACTCAAGCTTCACCGTGCCGCATATCTCATCCTCGTGAGCTTTAAGCAGCTTAGCCGCCCCCAACAGCATAGCTGTGTGCATATCGTGTCCGCAGCCGTGCATTTTGCCGTCGTTCTCGCTGCGATAGTCAACGTCGGCTTCCTCTTGTATCGGGAGCGCGTCCATATCCGCGCGGAGCAGGATGGTCTTTCCCGGCGTTTTTCCTCCGACGAGTGCGATAAGCCCCGCTTTGCCGAGTTCAACGGGCTGATAGCCGAATTCCTCGAGCTTTTGCTTTACAAAAGCCTTGGTATATGTAAGCTCAAAGCCTACCTCGGGGTGACGGTGAAGCTCGCGTCTTATGGCGGTCAGTTCGCTTTGTATAGTGCCTGCTTCTTTAATTAGGTCTTGAACGTTCATTTTTGATCTCCTTTAAATTACTAGTATTTAATTTACAGAGGAAGCTCTTTCTGAAGGAAGAGTTTTCCCCGATATTCTTTCCCAAAGACTTTTATACGGCTTACAAAAACACATCCGATCATGATCTATGACAGTAAGCTCCGCCGCTGAATTAATTATATCAAACCGCATTAAAAAAGTCAACCGTAAATCAGGCAGGAGTTGTCGGTTCCGTACTGTTTTCTTTTTTTGTTAAAAGTTTTGAAATACAATACCAATAATTATTGACAAAAGCTGAAAAATATTGTATAATGATAATTACCTTGTTAAAAAATTATATGGAGGATAATATGAAGATCAAATTCAAAATATCCGCTTTGGTTCTTGCTTGTACAATTATTTCGGCTTTGGCAATAAGTATTTTGAGCTTTACATTTTCCAATAAGATCATCAGTGATGACGCCTCGGAAATTATAAACAGCTCATGTGAGAAAACTGCCTTTGAGCTGGATGCGTACTTTATGCGTATAGAACAGTCGGTCGATACTCTTGCGGACTATATTATCGATAATCTGAATGATTTTGAGACGTTCAAGCGTTCGGACGCATATGTTGACGAGTTCAGCGAAATGGTGGCTCCGTCTCTTTTGTCCGCCGCGGAGCATACCGAGGGCGCAATTTCGGTTTACATACGCTACAGCCCCGACGTCGCTTATCCCACCTCGGGAAAATTCTACATGAGAAACGGTCTGAACGCGCCTTATGAGGTCGTTGAAAACACCGATTTCAGCATTTACGACAAGACCGACCTGAATCATGTCGGCTGGTATTATATCCCGGTAAATAACGGAAAGCCCACATGGATGGCGCCTTATCTCAACGAAAACGTCGGCGTGTACATGATATCCTACGTTATTCCGCTTTTCATAAACGGCGAGAATCTTGGTATCATCGGAATGGATGTTGACTTCTCGCTGATCGAGGAGCTTGCGGATATCAAAATGATATATGAGTCCGCTTCGGCGTTTGTTCTCGGAGACGAAAACCAGATCTTGTTCCACAAGGAAGTTGAGTACGGAACTATGCTTGCCGACCTTGACTCAAACGGCGGGACCAATGCGATCGGCGCGGCGATATCCTCCGGAAATGTAAGCCGCGAAATTTTTGAGATGAAATATGACGGTCAGAGCTATGTAACGACCTTCCGACCGCTCAGAAACGGTATGAATCTTATGGTTGCAGTGACCTCCGCCGAAATGAACGCACAGGGCGCCGGGCTTAGAGTGTCGATCATAATTGCGGCAATAGTGGTTGTAATTCTTGCGGGAGTGGTTGCGCTGATAATTGTTTCAAGCATCTCAAGACCCATTGCCTCACTCAACCGCACCGCACAGCAAATTGCTGAAGGAAACCTTGACGCGGAGATAAATGTAAAATCAAAAGATGAAATAGGAATGCTCGCGGAGAACTTCTCACACACGGTTACGCGTCTGCATGATTACGTTGAATACATATCCGAAATATCGTTTGTGCTGGATGAGATCTCACGCGGCAATCTTGATTTCAAGCTTACAAAGGAATATATAGGTAATTTCGCGAAGGTCAAGGATTCCTTGGAGAATATTTCCGACACTCTCAGCAAAACGATGTATGACATTAACGCCGTCGCAAAACAGGTGGCGATAAGCTCGGAACACGTTTCCTCCGGCGCGCAGTCGCTTGCACAGAGCAGCACACAGCAAACCACCTCTATCACGGAGCTGTCGAGATCAATAGACATTCTTACAGAGGATGTAGCATTAAGCACAGAAAATATACACAAAGCGTTTTTGTCAATGGAAGCAGCCTTTAACGGCATTCGTGAAAGCAGTAAAGACATGAGCGATATGCACTCGGCAATGGACGCTATTTCCGATGCTTCGGAGAAAATCAGCAATATCGTAAAAACAGTTGAGGATATTGCCTTTCAGACAAACATTCTCTCGCTCAACGCCTCTATCGAAGCCGCGCGCGCGGGAGAAGCGGGAAAGGGCTTTGCGGTTGTCGCTCAGGAAATACAGATGCTGTCCTCCAAAACAGCGGCGTCTACCGGCAACATAAACGAGCTTGTTGAAAACGTTATGTCCTCCGTAAAGAACGGCAGAGATATCTCCATAAAGGCGGATAACTCGCTCAAACACGTTGCTTCTACCGCCGAGATCGTAAAATCCTCGCTTCAGGACATCTCAGAATCCAGCAACAAACAGTCTGAGTCTATCGAAAAAATAGACGTCGGTATCAAGCAGATCGCCGAGGCTGTACAGAATAACAGCGCTACCGCTGAGGAAAGCGCCGCGGCAAGCGAGCAGATGAGCAGCCAGGCTCAGGTGCTCAGCGATAGAATAAGTATGTTCAAGCTTAAGGATTAAATAAACGGGCAAATGCCTGTCGTTTTCCGAAAAAAGAACCCCTTGAAGACTTAACTTCAAGGGGTTCTCAGCTTGTAGAAAAAGTTCGGAATTACATAATAGAGCATTGCGAAATTTCAAAATGCAGCCGCCGCGGCGGAGCAAAGC
>JAFLUE010000147.1 GCA_022508945.1 Oscillospiraceae bacterium | reverse complement strand
CGCATCGCGCCAAAGGCGCGATGCGCGGTTTTGAAATTTCATTTTAAATAAATTCCGCCTAAACAACGTATTAAATAAATCCGCCAAAACAGCTTTTATGGTTAAAGTGCATAAAAAGAGGTTAAAATATTGTGTTCAATTTGTGCAGTTATTTTTCAAAAACACTTGACAAACGCTGAAAATTGTGTTAAATTATACTTAGCACTCAAAGCGTAAGAGTGCTAAAAACGACAAGGAGTGGTTGCCGTGGAGCAGCGCGGAATGAAAATTTTGACCGCGATCATTGATGAATATATCCGTACAGGCGAGCCGGTCGGTTCAAAAACGCTTGCGGAAATGTCAGAAATAGGAGTAAGCTCCGCCACTATCCGAAATACAATGGCGGCTCTCGAACAGGAAGGATACCTCGACCACCCCCATACTTCCGCGGGCAGAGTTCCGACCTTCAAGGGCTTTCGGTTTTACATCGACAACCTTATGCGTCCCGAACCGCTCTCCGCCGACAAGATATCGCAGATAGACAAACTTCTTGAGGAAGGTGGTCTTACCGACGAGGCCATTGTTGAAAACGCGGGAACGGCGCTTGCGGAAATAACCAAATGCGCGGCTATCTCCACAAACCACGCGGCAAAGTTTTCCGTTATCTCAAAGGTCGACGTTATTCCGACGGGCAGAAGAATGTATGTGCTGCTTATGATAACCTCAAGCGGCGCTATCAAAAACAAGGTCTGCCGAATGGAGTTCGACCTCACAAACGAGCAGATGCAGAGTGTTACCGGCTTTTTAAACGAGCATCTTTGCGGAGTGAATGTTGAGAATATGTCCGAGGAATATGTAAACGGCATTGTCGCGGCTATGAGCAGCTATATGCTCTCGCTTTCGCCGCTTATACGAGCTGTTTACGAGTTGTCCGAGGAAATGATGAGGGACAGCGTAGATGTCCGCGGCGAAGCCAATCTCCTGGCGTGCAGGGATTTCGAGGCGGACGACGTTATGAAATTTCTCGAAAAAAAAGGTGAGCTTACGGAGTTTCTCGACGACGCGTTTTCGGGAATAAATGTAAAGTTCGGCGAGGAAAACGGGACCTTCGCGATCTCAAATTCAACAGTAGTAAGCACCAATTATTATAAGGACGGAAAAAAAGCGGGAACGCTCGGGATCATAGGTCCTATGAGGCTCGACTATCGAAAGATAATCCCTTATATAGAATATCTCAGCAGAAAGGTTTCGACAATGCTCTCCGAAAACGAGGGGATTGAGATAGAAAACAGTTTGGAAAGCAAAGGAGATGACACCAATGAATGAAGAAGAAATATCCGCGGTAAACGGAGAAAATGAGGAAGCTGACATGACGGCAGAGAATACAGCGGAAAATGCTTCGGATAACACAGCCTCCGACAGATCCGCCGAGGAGCTTAAGGCCGTAAAAGACCAGCTTATTCGGACAATGGCGGAATACGACAACTTCCGCAAGCGCTCCCAGCGCGAAAAGGACGCTTTGAGAGTGGAGATAGTAACAAACGTTACTTCGCGGTTCCTGCCCATTATGGACAATCTCGAAAGAGCGCTCGCGGCGGAATGTTCCGACGAAAACTACAAAAGCGGCGTAAAAATGATATACGACAGCTTTATCGAGACGCTGAAAAACCTCGGAGTTGAGGAAATAAAGAGCGACGGCGAGGCGTTTTCTCCGAGTTTTCATCAGGCAGTACAGAAGGTCCAAAGCGGCGAGGTCGAAAGCGGAAAGATCGTTCAGACCTTCGCGAAGGGCTATAAGATCGGAGACAAGGTAATAAGATTTGCCGTGGTCGCCGTAGCGGAATAACCGCGAAAATTACCGAGCAAAAACAAAAAAATCAAATTGAAAAGGAGATAAATTATTATGAGCAAGATTATAGGAATTGACCTTGGCACAACAAATAGCTGCGTATCGGTTATCGAGGGCGGCGAGCCTGTTGTTATCACTAACACGGAGGGTTCGAGAACAACTCCGTCCGTAGTTGCGTTCACAAAAGACGGCGAGAGGCTTGTGGGTCAGCTTGCCAAAAACCAGGCGGTACAGAATCCCGACAAGACGGTAATTTCCATCAAGCGTCACATGGGCAGCGACCATAAGGTAGATATCGACGGCAAGAAGTACACCCCGCAGGAAATTTCCGCGATGATCCTGCAGAAGCTTAAGGCTGACGCGGAGTCTTATCTCGGCGAAAAGGTTACGGACGCGGTAATTACCGTTCCCGCATACTTTACCGACTCTCAGCGCCAGGCTACAAAGGACGCGGGACAAATAGCGGGACTCAATGTTCAGCGTATCATAAACGAGCCTACGGCGGCTGCGCTCGCATACGGCGTAGACAAGGAAGAGGATCAGAACATCGTAGTATACGACCTTGGCGGCGGTACGTTCGATGTGTCCGTTATCAACATCGGCGACGGCGTTCAGGAGGTTCTCGCGACCGCGGGAAACAACCGCCTCGGCGGCGACGACTTCGACCAGCGCATCATCGATTTCCTTAAGGACGAGTTCAAGAAGTCGGACGGTATCGACCTTTCGACAGACAAGTTTGCTATGCAGCGTCTGAAGGACGAGGCGGAAAAAGCGAAGATCGCGCTTTCCAACTCTACTTCCGTGAACATTTCCATTCCGTATATAACCGCGGACGCAAACGGTCCCAAACACCTGAATGTTGCTCTTTCGAGAGCAAAGTTCAACGACCTTACCTCCGATCTTGTTGAAGCAACCATGGGCCCGCTCAAGCAGGCGATCGGCGATTCGGGTCTTGACAAGAACGAGATTCACAAGATACTGCTGGTCGGAGGTTCTACGAGAATACCCGCTGTTCAGGACGCGGTAAAGAACTTCCTCGGCAAAGACCCGTTCAAAGGTATCAACCCCGACGAGTGTGTGGCTATCGGCGCGTCTATCCAGGGCGGCGTTCTTAATAAAGAGGTCCAGGGCATCGTACTGCTTGACGTTACTCCGCTTTCGCTCGGTATTGAGACCGCAGGCGGCGTATGCACAAGAATGATCGAAAGAAACACCACCATCCCCACAAAGGAGAGCAAGATCTTCACTACCTATGCCGACAACCAGCCGAGCGTTGATATAAACGTTTTGCAGGGTGAGCGCGAGTTTGCGAAGGACAACAAGTCTATCGGAAACTTCCGCCTTGACGGGATCGCTCCCGCGCCGCGCGGTATCCCGCAGATCGAAGTAACGTTTGATATTGACGCGAACGGTATTGTAAACGTTACGGCTGTGGATAAAGGCACCGGCAAGGAACAGCATATCTCCATAACCGCGTCTACAAACATGAGCAAGGAGGACATTGACAAAGCCGTTAAGGAAGCCGAAGCGTATGCCGCGGAGGACAAAAAGCGCAAGGAGGACGTTGACGCGAGAAACGAGGCGGACTCTATGGTCTATCAGATAAAGAAGTCAATGACCGATTTCGGCGACAAGGTAAGCTCAGAGGATAAGGAAAAGGTAGAGCCGAAGATAACCGCGCTTGAGGAAGCCCTCAAGGGAACGGATATAGAGGCGATAAAGAAGGCGAAGGAAGAGCTTCAGACCGCGTTCTATGAGGTGGCTCAGAAGGTTTATCAGGCTAACGCTCCCGAGGGCGCAGGCGCTCAGGATTTCAAAAGCGCGGACAACGGCGGCAATAACGACGATGACGGCGCTGTTGACGTGGAGTTTACCGAGAAGTGATTGTATAATAATACGCCGAGCGGTTATCCGCTGCTCGGCGTATTTTACCGTATATTGAGGACATGGATTTATGAACGAAATGCAGAAGGATATCGCGCAGAAAGCGCTGTGCGAGTGGCTGTCAGAACAAGAGGAAATGGGCAAAAAGCCCCCGAAGAAGATAGAATTCGCGTTCGCGCTGAAAGATGACCAGAACAACGATCGGATATTTTTCGTTTTCAAATTCAAAAAGGGCGCTGTGGGAAAATATCTCATCGGAATAGCGGGCGGATTTGAGAACGAGGAAAGCACGGAAATTAGCTCGGTCTTCAGCGGATTTGACGAATTTCCCGACGACCGTGACGAGGCGGTTGAGCTGGCGTTCAGGATGATAGATTTTATCCTTCAATTTGACGCGAGAAAAAAATTGCAGGCTGCTTTCGAGCGGAACTTAAAGTATATCTGCGCTAATGAGCTTGACGCGGAGAAGATAGCGCGGCAGTTTATAAAATCGATAACCCGCTTTTTCCTTACGGTAGGACAGGTTGACGTTCCGAGCGGGCGGGTGGTTGTGGCTGATCCGCTGTGCTATATGTTTGGCGATCATGTAACAGCTCCCGTACTGAAGCGTGAAATTCCGAAGGGGACTTATCCCGCCGAGATCGCGCTGTTCAGAAATAAGCTTACGGGTATAAGAATATGCACTGCGCGGCTGAAGATCAAGGATACCGAAGCTGTACGCTATGAACTTGCGGAAAGTGTGGAGGAAACGGCGGCTGCGAAATTCAAGGACGGTGTTATGCACGGTTTTCCCGTGGACGCGGGCATGATGTGCTTTTGCGACAGCGAGGGCGCGAAGGATTATCGGACGTTTCTCGGCAATTGGCACAAAAACAATCCCGACAAAAATCACTATGACGATTATTTCGCGGCGTTTTTTGCGGAGAGTGCCAAAAATCTCCCGCAGTTTCAGCGTGAGGACGGCGATTTCATAGAATGGACAAATCCCGAAAACTCACAGCGGCTGGTTATGATAGCCTCCGGCTTGGGCGACGGTTTTTATCAGAGCTTCTGGGGCTTTGACGACAAGGGCGAGATCTGTGAGCTTACAGTTCCGATGGTTGACCCCGATATATTTGAGGAGTAAGAATGGATAAACGTGATTATTACGAGGTGCTGGGACTGCAAAAGGGCGCTTCTGAGGCTGAGATCAAGAAAGCGTACAGAAAGCTTGCGAAGCAGTACCACCCCGATTTAAACCCCGACAATCCCGAGGCGGAGGAAAAATTCAAGGAAATAAACGAGGCGAATCAGGTCCTTTCAGACCCCGAAAAACGCGCGAAATACGACCAGTTCGGACACGCGGGGATCGATCCGAGCTATGGCGGCGGCGCAAACTTTACCGGCGGCTTTGACGGAGTTGATTTGGGGGATATTTTTGCAGATATTTTTGGCGGCTTCGGCGGATTTGGCGGAGGATTTTC
>JAFLUE010000146.1 GCA_022508945.1 Oscillospiraceae bacterium | reverse complement strand
AAAGCGCAGCTTTGCGCGGTTTTGAAATTTCTTTTTAAATAAATCCGCTCGACACCACATATAATTAATTTACGCCTTGATAAAACGTTTTTAATTATTAAACTTTTTCTTATAGAAAACAGTTCCGAACGCAAGCCCCGAAACGCCTCCGCAAAGATGTCCGAAATGTGAAACATTGTCGTTTGCGGTTATGCCGCTGTATATCTCCTGACCGAGATAAATTGCCGCAATAAGTATCAGTGTGATCGGGATCTCTCCCTTTTTCATGTTCGTAAACGCGCTTAAAATAATCATCAGAAACACTATCCCGGACGCGCCGATGATGCCTGTGCTGAAGAAAAGCATATTGAGAATACCGCCCGCGATCGCCGTTACGAAGATCATTATGCACAGATTATAGCTTCCGTAGCGCTCCTCGGCGATAGGTCCGACAAGCAGCAGCATGGTCATATTCCCCGCGAAATGCGCGAAATTCGCGTGTCCGAACACATACATGAAAACTCGGATATATGTCAGCGGATCAAGCAGGCTCGCGTGACCGTAGCACACGAAAATCAACCTGTTTGACGCGCCGTTTGTGATAAAGCTGAGGATAAGCGACACGGCGCAGACCGCCGCGAATGTCAGTATCACAGGCGAATTGTAAGTAAGCCTGAACTTCGGTTTGTTCATATTTTTCCCTTCAATACTCTTGAAAGTCTGCCCACAGGCAAGCCCATAACATTGTAATAATCGCCGTCGATCTTCTTTACGATAAGCGCGCCCTTGTCCTGGATCCCATATGCGCCCGCCTTGTCCATCGGCTCTCCCGTGGCTATATAACCGCGTATTTCCTCGTCGGACAGCGGATAGAACTCGACCATTGTACGCTCCGCAAAGGTCGTTTTCCCGCCATCGGCAAAGATCACGCACACTCCCGTAAAAACGCTGTGGACATGCCCCGAAAGCATTTTCAGCATATCGAACGCGTCTTCCCCGTCCCTCGGCTTTCCGAGTATCTTTCCGTCAACCGCAACGACCGTATCCGCAGCGATGATAATCTCATTTTTACGCGCCGCGAAAATCTCATCTGCCTTTTGCTCTGCAAGCATTAGAACAGCGTCTTCGGGAGAAATATCTTCGGGCAATATCTCCTCGCCCTTTGCGGGGATTATCTCGAAGCCGCTTGTAATAAGGCTCAGAAGCTCTTTTCTTCGCGGGCTTTGGCTTGCTAATATCATGCTTTTCTGCTGTGGGTCGTATGGACGGGGACAAAGGGGTGGAGGGGAGCGTATATCTCGTTATAGTTTTCAATTGATTGGCGTATGACCTCGACCGCCGCCTCCTGACCCATTACCTCATCGACCGCGGTCTCCTTATCCTCAAGCTGTTTGTAGACGCTGAAGAAATGGCGCATTTCCTGGAAGATATGCGCGGGAAGCTCCTCAATTTTCTTGTAGGAATTGAAGGTCGGGTCTTCAAATGGGATAGCGATGATCTTTTCGTCATTTCGTCCGTTGTCTATCATAGTGATAACTCCGATAGGATAACACTGAACCAGCACAAGCGGATCGATAGGCTCGTTGCATAAAATAAGCACGTCGAGCGGGTCGCCGTCGTCCGCAAGCGTTCTCGGGATAAAGCCATAATTCGCGGGATAGTGGGTAGAGGTATAGAGAATGCGGTCGAGTTTTATAAGTCCCGTTTCCTTATCAAGCTCATACTTCTTCTTGCTCCCCTTTTCGATCTCCACCACGGATAAGAAATCCTCGGGAGTTATTTTTGACGGATTTATGTCATGCCATACGTTCATAGTATACTTCCTTTCAAAAATTTGTTTATTTCATTATACTATATTTTGGAAAGAAAATCAAGTATAAAAATCCCCGCCCTTTTCAAATAAGAGCGGGGAAAAATTTTAACTGCCGTTTACCGCGGCGTGAAGGTCGTCGATCTCGGCGTATGAATAGATCTTACCCTTATAGGTGACCTGAATATTTTCGGATTTTGTGAAAGCTCCTTCATCGATCTTGGTCACGCTGTCGGGAATAATTACATTTTCAAGGCTTGTGCAATTTGAGAAAGCAAGTATACCTATCGAAGTCACACCGTCGGGAACGGTAAACCGAGTGAGCGATGTACAGCCGTAAAACGCGCTTGAACCGATTGCGGTCAGGGTGTCGGGTATGGCTATGCTCTCAAGGGCGGTGCAGTTCATAAAAGCTTTTTCGCTTATTTCGGTCACACCGCTCGGAATATTTACACTTTTTATCATGCTGCCTTCAAACGCGGAGGGCGCGATATAAGTTATGCTGTCGGGAACAGTTATGCTCTCAAGGCTTTTACACCAATAATATGTGTATTGCTTTATCTCGGTCACGCCGCTCGGAATGTTTGTGCTTTTAAGACCCCAACAGTCAAAAAAAGCCCCTTCGCCAATATAAATAACGCTGTCCGGAACAACTGCGCTCTCCAGACTCTTGCAACCGTTAAAAGCGAAATCTCCAATCTCGGTCACGCCCTTTGGTATAGTTACATTTTTTACCACGGATTTTTCAAAAGCGCCGTCATCTATTTTTACCACGGGTGAACCTTTGATTGTTTCGGGTATTATGACATTTTCTGAGCTGCCGAGATATCCAACGATTTTTACTCCGCCCTCATAATCCTCATATTGGAAATCTTCCTCATTAGCCGAAGGCTCGTTCGCCGAGCTGTTTGGATCCTTGGAGCTTTCCTCGGGCTTGGAGCTTTCGCTGTTGCCGCTGCCGTCCGTGCTGTTGCCGCCGGTGTTTTGGCTGTCGGAAACCGAGCTTTCCTTATCGTCGTTTGGAATCTCGGCATCCTCGCCGCAGGCGCTGAGGCTAATCGCCATAGCCGCGCACAAAAATGCCGCTAAAAATTTTTTCATCGTTTTTTCCTTTCCTTTTTGTTTAATGTCACAAACAATATTATAAACTTTATTCCTATGCAAAGTCAACCCGATTTTTCGACAATCTTTTTTGTATGACACATGAGTTTTTCGTCGTTTTCCATAAATTCACCTTATTTAATAAAGCGCATACAATGTGCTATAACCGGACTGTCGAGAAGACCTTAGGCACACGAAAGCCATGCCACGGCTAACCTGATGGTTGCCGTGTGGCGGCGGGCAAAGCAGATGAGGGCTTATCGACAGTTTGGAGAGATTTGGAGGGCGTTTATGAGCAATATTTTAGTTATGGGCGGCGACGAGCGCATGATATACGCGGCTCACGGGCTTTCGGCAGACACGCTGTTTTTAGGTGAACAGATGAATACAAACAAAAAATATGACATGATCGTTTTACCCGTGCCGCTTTCAAGGGACGGAGAGAACGTAAGCTGCCCGATTGAAAAAACAAGCTTTCCGTTTTGCAGGATAACCGAATATGCCGCGGAAAACGCGCGAATTTTCGCGGGCGGGAACGCCGAAGCCTTAGCGAAGCTCTGCCTTGAAAACGGCTATACGCTCGAAAACTATTTTCAAAGCGAAGCGCTTACGCTGAAAAACGCGAAGCTCACCTCCGAGGCCGCCGTTATGCTGCTGATACAGCACTCTACGGGGGCGCTGCTCGGCTCGACCGCACTGATAACGGGCTATGGAAGGATAGCGCGTTTTTTGGCAAGAGAGCTTTCGGCGTTCGGCTGTAACGTCATAATTGCCGCGAGGAAGCGCGAGGCACGCGTATTGGCGGAGCTTGACGGATTTTCGGCGGTCGATATCGGCGGGATATCCGATGTTATTGGCGAATGCAATTATATCGCAAATACCGCGCCTTCTCAATTATTCTCCGAAGATGTTTTCGCGAAAATGAAGGAATGGACAATATATGAAGAGCTTGCGACGCTTCCTCGGGAGCCGACAAAATCACTTTGCGAAAAACACGGCGGAAGGTATGTTTTCGCGGGAGGACTTCCCGGAAAATTCTCTCCCGAAGCCGCGGGACGATTTATAGCCGAAGAGATAAACAATCTCATTCATGATTCATAATCAAAGATTCCGCGCAAACGCGCGTCCAATAGGAAAGCAGTTTGCTTTCACATGACCTTTAAGGAGCAGATTATGATGAATGACATAGAAAAGCTTTCGGGACTTAGGGTAGGCTTCGCGGTCTGCGGCTCTTTCTGCACGTTTTCAAAGGCGTTTGAAGCCATTTCGGCGCTTAAAGAGGCAGGCTGTGACATTACCCCGATAATGTCCTTTAACGCGTACTCGCTTGATACGCGCTTTGGCACAGCCCAGGAAAATGCCGCGCGGATGTTTGAACTCACGGGAAAGACCGTGCTTCACGATATTCCCTCCGTAGAACCGATCGGTCCGAAGAAGCTGTTTGATGTGCTTGTGGTAGCGCCATGTACGGCGAATACTATGGCGAAGCTCGCCGTAGGGATAACCGACACGCCTGTGTGTATGGCGGTAAAAAGCCACCTGAGAAACCAAAAGCCCGTAATTATAGCGGTCTCGACAAACGACGGGCTTTCGGCTTCGGCAAAAAACATAGGTACCCTCAGGAACTATAAAAACTATTATTTTGTGCCGCTGGCACAGGACGATCATGTTAAAAAACCGTTTTCACTTGTCGCGGATTTCACAAAGATCTCCGCGACAATTATCGAAGCTCTTGACGGAAGGCAGATCCAGCCGTCAATTTTTTGATGAAGCATAAATTGCGAATACAAGAATTTTAAGGGAAATCCCTTCCGGGACCCTTTCGTGCCGCACCTGTCGGCGCGGGTCGGGTTTTGGAAGGGAAAAGTTTTTTGCTTCCGAAGCGCATAAAAAATTGCCACAGCCGACAACAATCCAATCCGAACAACAACCGTTCACGAAAAAGTTTTAGAGGGCTTCCAAAGGGCGCACTATGCGCCCCCTTTTTCAAAGACTTTTTGTGTAATTTATAAACATTTTCTAAAAGCTTCGTCAAAGTGTTCCAAAAACTAAAATACGCTTCGATATTTTTATTGGGGAAAACCCTTTCTGAAGAAAGGTCTTTTCCCCAAACCCCTTTCCCAAAGACTTTTCGCGTGCTTCCCGATTGGCTGAGTCTGTTTTTAAATGTCAACCATTATTTCTGATTGTTTCGACAAAAAAATTTAAAAAAGTTAATGACAAAAATATTAATTTATGATATAATAAAAGCATAAATGCTTTTATTATACTGATCTCAATGCCCTCGC
>JAFLUE010000145.1 GCA_022508945.1 Oscillospiraceae bacterium | reverse complement strand
CCTCGCCGGTGTTGAAGTTGCGCTGGAAGTTGGTGGTATCGTCGTTAGCGTCCCAGAGGCACCACTCCAGAAAGCTCGTGAGCTTGAGCGACTTCTTCTCGCCGCTTTCGTTGGAGATCGTGACCTTCTGAATTTCGCCGTTGAAGTCCTGCGGTACGAAGAACTTAACAGTCGCGCGAACGCCGTTCTTCTTGCCGTTGATTATCGTATATCCCAGACCGTGACGGCACTCGTACTCGTCAAGCTCGGTCTTGACGGGCGACCAGCCGGGGTTCCACACGGTATCGCCGTCCTTGATGTAGAAATAACGTCCGCCCATATCCACGGGAACGTTGTTATAGCGATAGCGGGTGATACGGCGCAGACGCGCGTCCTTATAGAACGTGTAACCTCCCGCCGTGTTAGATATCAGTGAGAAAAAGCCCTGTGTTCCCAGGTAGTTTATCCACGGATACGGTGTGCGGGGAGAGGTGATTACGTATTCCTTTGCGGAATCATCAAAGTGACCGAATTTCATGATTTTTAATCCCTTTCATCGTTTTTTGCATTGGTATTGTTAATAAAAAACAATATCCTAATTTAAATTATACTCCTTTATTTCTATAAATACAAGTCCCGTAAACGTTTCCCGAGGGAAATATTTCAAACAAATTTTCCTCGGGAATTATGGGCATTTTGACGAAAAGAAAACGTGCTTTTGCAGACCGTATAAAAAGTCTTTGGGAAATGGGTTCCCGAAAAGGTGGATAGCGGTATAGAAGTATTCTAAAGCGTTACAGACAAGCAAAGCGGAATATGCGACCCCAAAAGCTAAAGCTCGACTATTGTGTTGTTGCAAATTACATAATAATATAAATCCGCTCGAAACAATGCAGCATTAACTTAAAAACTCATCCCGAACCACGCGATAGACAATCGCGAAATTTCAAAAATCAAGCATTGTCTGAACACGGAGCGAAGCGAAGTGTGAAGCAATGCTTAGATAGCGCAAAGCGCAGCTTTGCGCGGTTTTGAAATTTCTTTTTAAATCAATCCGCCCGAAACAACGTGTTAAACGAGTGAACGAATTATAAAGCCAATCCCCGAAGCAGTCATATCAAACTGCTTCGGGGATAGCTTCTTTCTTAACGTACTGTTTCTTGTCAGCCTTCCGAGGAATTTATCGCGTTATAGAGGTCGTGGATATGCTCATAGTCGTAAATATTACCCTTATACGCCACCGAAATGTTTTCACAGCCCCTGAACGTCGCGCTCTGCGACAGGTCGCCGCCGAATATCTTTGTAACGCTGTCGGGAATAACAACATTCCTCAGCGCCCTGCAATCCGCGAAAGCGCCGACCCCAAGCTCCGTTACTCCGTCCGGAATGACCGCGCTGTCAAGCTTCACGCAGCCGCTGAATGCCCTTGCGCCGATTTTTTTAACGCTGGCGGGTATCCTGAGGCTTGTTATCCTCTCACAGCCGTTAAACGCGTCCGCGCCTATTTCCGTAAGTCCGTCCGGCACAACGATGCTCGCAAGATTGGAGCAGTTGAAAAACGCCTTGTTTCCGATCTTCACTACCGTATCGGGTATGATTATGCTCGCAAGCCTTGTACACTCAAAAAACGCGTAATCCCCAAGCTCCATTACCCCGCTCGGGATGTTGATACTTGTAAGGCTTACACAGCCCGAGCAGAATGAGTTCCCTATCTCAAGAACGCTCTGAGGCAGGCTTATCGTAACTATCCTGCCGCAGCCGTTAAATGTATCCACTCCGATCTTTGTAACAGGCGCGTTTTCGATAAGGTCGGGTACGACTACATTGTCCGAGCTGCCCTTGTATTTTCTTATGGTAACGACCCCGCTGTCAATTTTCCTATACTCAAAATCGTTTACGGGAGAAGCCTCAAGCACGAGCGGAAGCTTTTTTCCGCATATAAAGCAGAACTTGGCGCCCTCGGGGACGCTGTTTCCGCAGCTCGGGCAGTTTCTTTCTTCCTCAAGCTTTTCTCCGCATTTCATACAGTAAACCGCGTCATCCGGCATAGCCGCGCCGCATTTTCTGCAAACCTTAACAGACCTTCTCAACTTAAAGCCCTCCTTATAACGATAATCAAACCAAACCGCCCGATACGCGCGAAGCATATCTTTGATCCGCGTATGCGCGGGGCATTTAAATCCATACCGAAAGCATTTATGCTTTTAGTATATCATAAATTACATCTGCTGTCAACACAATAAATCATCATACTGTCCGAAAAATATAATTAGCTTAGCCGCTGTTTCAAACAGCCGAGCATACAAACACTGTCCAAAGGCATGAAAACAGTCGGTCTTTGGTCATATTCACTGCTTTTTTGCCGCCCTCAACAGCTTTCCCACGATCCACAAAACTGCCGCAAGGCTTGCGAAAATAAGTACAAAGAAGTTTATCTCCTCGTCCCACCGCAGATATATTACCGCCGCGTCGCCGATAGTCATGACAAGAAACGGAACGATCGAAAAGCTATATTCACCGTCGCCCTCGTAAAAATGCTTCAGCATTATTGTAAATAAAATGACCATACCCGCCGAAACCACGCATTCAAGCGGTATAAACAGCCACGAAAGCTCTATATACGAATGATAGACCACGGGGATAGACATTGAAAACGCGACAATATACGCAAACGACAGCCATCTTTTAAGCCCGCCGCCGTTTTCTCTCACCTGTACGGCGGTATGTACAGCCATCGAAACCAGGATCATTCCGTAGCTTGTGAACTGAATGCCCGGGATCGTACCGTCCGTATGTACCATGCCCCCGAGCAGAAGAATGCCCGCGGCTATGGAAAGTCTTCCGAAATTTTTCGGCGAAACAATCGTCGAAGCGCCCTCGCCGTTATAGCTTTTAGTAAACAGCTCACAGCGGGTTATCAGATAAACATACGCGCCGAAAAGCGCAAACAGCGTAAGCGCGGTCATATACCAATCCAGCGCGTCATAAGCCGAAAAATCACCCAAAAAAACCGACACAAGGCTTATTACCCTTTCCACTGTCAGGATCAGAAAATATGCAAGCAGGAAACCGATCTTCAATTTATCGGAAATTTTCATTTTTTGTTTTTCAGCCATTTTTTACCTCACAAATTCAATTCGTAATCATTTTTACGAGCCATAAGGCCTTCTCCTTTCGGATCGCATGGTATACACCGATGTAATTACGTATTACGAATTAAGAATTAAAATTATTTATACCGCTATGTATTCTCCCGTCGTAACTACCGGCGCGACGCAAAGCGTATAATCGCGCTCTGCTATGAATCCGTGAGCCGAAAGATATTTTTCAACACAGCTTTTGGCGGTGGTGGGGGTATTGTTTTCGCGAGACAGATGCCCGAGAATAATATGCCGCGTTCCGCTTTTCACAAGTCTCAGCGCAAACTCCGCACAGTCCGTGTTTGATAAATGCCCGAATTCCCCCGAGATCCTACGCTTTAATTCGGGCGGATAGTTCAGGTTTTTCCTGAGCTTATCCTCGTCATAATTGCTTTCGAGCAGAACCGTTTTACACCCCAACAGCGCCCTTTCGGCTTCCGACGTAACGATTCCTGTGTCAGTACATACGCCGAAGCTGTCCTCTCCGAAGCGGATCTTATACCCTACGCTCATCGCGCTGTCATGGGAGGTCCTGAACGCGCTCACCTCAAAATCCGCGCTTCGATAGCCGTCCTCCGCGTCGAAGACCCGCGCGTCCGTTCCGTTTGGGAACATAGCCTCTTTCGTTCCCCGAGAAGCGAAGATAGGTATCTTCGTTTTCTTTATTATCTGCTCAACGCCTTTTATGTGGTCGCTGTGTTCGTGAGTGATAAAAACCGCCTCTATCCCGCTTTCGTCAAGCTTTGTTCCGATAAGAAACAGCGCGTTTTTCAGCGCCATGAAAGAACAGCCCGCGTCCACGATAATACCGTGTCCACGGGTTCCGATAAATGTTGAATTTCCACTGCTCGAAGAGCAGACAGGATATATTCTTGACATAAAAACTCCGTTTAAATCCAAGCTTTCTCATATCCGAGACTTCTCATAAGCCCGAGAACGAACTTCAATACGTTTGCTTTAAATTGCCTTTCGGTTATCAGCTCCGGGTTCCTCCGGCTCGTCGACCTTTTCGATATTCGCTCCGAGATTGCGAAGCTTTATCTCCATATTTTCATAGCCTCGCTCAATATGGAAAATATCGTATATCTCCGACGTACCCTCCGCGCCGAGCGCCGCAACTATAAGCGCGGCTCCCGCTCTGAGATCGGTCGCTCTCATAGGCGCGCCTTTGAGACGCTCGACCCCCTCTATGACCGCGACTCTTCCCTCAACGGAAATGTTCGCGCCCATTCTGCGAAGCTCGTCTACATAACGAAAACGGTTGTCGAAAATGCTTTCGGTAATCATTGACGTTCCGCTCGCACAAGCAAGCACAGCGGATACCTGCGGCTGCATATCTGTGGGGAAGCCGGGATGAGGGTGAGTCTTGATGCTTGTTCCGACATACCCGTCGCCGCCCACAACTCTGACCGCGTCGTCGAACTGCTCAACATGAACGCCGATTTTCAGAAGTTTGTTTGTGATAGGCTCGAGGTGCTTGGGGATAACGTTTTTGATAAGGATATCTCCCTTTGTTGCCGCAGCGACAGTCATAAACGTTCCCGCTTCGATCTGATCGGGAATAACGCTGTATGTCGTTCCGTGGAGCGACTTTACTCCGCGGATCTTTATAACGTCCGTTCCCGCGCCGATTATATCCGCGCCCATTGAGTTCAGGCAGTTTGCCAGATCAACAACGTGCGGCTCCTTCGCGGCGTTTTCGATTATTGTAAGACCCTCCGCCTTGACCGCCGCCATGATCCCGTTTATGGTAGCGCCTACGGAATTCTTATCGAAGAATATCTGGTTTCCGATAAGTCTGTCCGCCGAAAGGTGTATCATTCCTCCGTCAAGCTCGCACTTTGTTCCCAAAGCCGCGAAGCACTTCAAATGCTGGTCTATGGGTCTGTCGCCGAGGTTACAGCCCCCGGGCATAGAAACATGGGCGCTGTGAAAACGTCCGAGAAGAGTGCCGAGGAAATATGTCGTCGCGCGCATACGCTTTGCCTTCTCATACGGGATAGGCAGATTTCTGAGTCCGCGCGCGTCAATTTCCACAGTCGTCTTATTTATCATACGGATCTTCGCGCCCATTTCGGACATAATTTGCAAGGTAATGGTAACATCG
>JAFLUE010000144.1 GCA_022508945.1 Oscillospiraceae bacterium | reverse complement strand
GCGGTGTTCTTTGACAAATCCGCCCAACTGTTCGACAAGACCCTTTCCGAGCTGATGAGCTGACACCGAGAAATGCAGGTCTGGAGTGTTGTCCGTACCAAACATTCTGTACAGCCGCTCTTGCAGTCGGTGGTAATTGTCCTCTAACGCGAGATAAAGCACCGAGCCTTTTCGCACAGAATATTCCCAGAGCTTTGTCCCTGTGCTAATGTGATACGCAAGCTGGAGCATAAAAAAGCTCTTGCCGACTTTCGGCGCACCAACGAACAGATAAGTCCCGGGGTACAGTAGCCCGTCGATTATCGGCGGACTTTTGCTGTACACATTCTCGTAAAGTTCGGACATTGAGATAGTCGGGAGATAGGACGGGTCTATCATTCGCCTTATAAATTTGCGGTATGCTTCATCTCCTTTGACAATGGTATTTTCGTTAAACTCATTCATTAGCAGCTACCTCTCTGAAATATCCGATCTCCTCCCACACCTGTTTATCAGGGCAAAAGTAGTTGTACTCGGAGGAATTATCATTTTTGAACGCATATCCGAACTTGAATATCCCTCTTTGCAAGCCGATCCTTATGTATTGCGGGTCTTTCCCCGTTGCTTTTGCAATCTCGGCAATAGGAACATTCCGTCCTGTGAATTTTGGAGTATAAGTAGTATAAGTCATTAAATTACCTCCTTGACATATAAATAAAAATATGTTATAATGTGAATTAGAGATGATATGTAATACACAACAGCTCTATCTTGATTATATTATGATTCATTTTAATGAACTTTTCAAGTGTTTTTATTCATTTTTATAAAATTTGTTAAAATTCGACAAATATAAGGGGGTATTTTTGTGTTTTATGACAGGCTGATACAGATATGTGGGGAGTATGGTGTAAAGCCTACACCCGTATTAAAGGAACTCGGAATAAGCCCTGGCAATTTGAAACGCTGGGAAAACGGCGCATCGGTTACATCGGAAACTCTCGCCAAGATCGCGGACTATTTTGATGTTCCCGTTGATTATTTCTTTACCGATTACAAAACAGAAAATGAAATTTCCGATGACAGCAACTCTGTTCGTAAGATATACAGCGTTTTAAGAGCCTGTCCCGATCATATTGCTAGTATGCTTTCAGGAACTTCTGTTTCAGAAAGCGAATTAAAGACCATAGCAGGATATATGAACTGTTCGGTGGAGTATCTGCTCAAAGGATCGGACAGCACTGAAGAAAATGGGGCGGAGATTTATGACAGCACATCGTTCCTGTCACCAAAGGAGCTTATCCTTGAAATACTTACAAGGCTTGCAGCCAACAAGAAATACAAAGCCTTGCAAGTAAACATTTCGCGCATTATCATCAACAATCTCGCCAAGCTCAACATCACACAGGACGATCTGCTGAAAAGCGGTCTTGCCGTCAAAAAGGTCAACGATCTCTACAATCGCGATAAATCATCGGACGCCATCATTGGTCTTAACAGTTCCGATCTGATCCGCATTGCCCGAAAGTTTAAGGTGAGCTTTGAGTTTATGCTTGCTGGGAGAGGCTAATGCTTTATACTATAAAAAGCTCTCAGCCAATTAAAGTCTGAGAGCTTTTCCGTAAATTAATATCATGTCATTGACTAAATAGATACAATATGATATAATTTAATATAGAACATTGCTCTTTTAGTACAATTATTTAAATCTTTATCTATGCCTTTGGGAAGGAGATGTAAAACATAATGATGAACGATAATAATAAAGACGTAAGAAACGATAAACTTTCTGATAATAGTATTGTTCCAATTTCCGAGCAACAAGTTCATATTCTTGTCACAGATGCGGACACTCGCGGAACTGAAATAACGAAAATGAGTGACTTCATGGGGGAATATGCTAAACTTCAGGTTTCATCATTAATCAACAGTTCTATGACAAGTATTATGGCTGACCTTCCAATTGCAGATATGGGGATAATTAATGATGTTATTCAACACGCACGTATTGTTGCTAAAGGAGATATAAGCTTAATACCAGACTTTGAACATCTTCCATCGGATATAAGGGGTAAACTAAAAAAAGGGTTATATTCCATTGGAGAATCAAAACAAATAAATGGAAACATGCGAGCTGTTATCTTAAATGAGAACGGAATACGAATAAAAGACATAACGCTCAAAAAGGTTTACAATAATCCCCAAACACTTGAAACAACAAGAAACATAACTAATCAACTTCAAATGAAACAGATTAATGATAAGCTCGCTGCAATACAAGAAATCCAAAACTATCAACTTGACAAAGACAGAGATCATGCCATCTTCACACCTTTTTTAAACGCTCGTGACAATATACTTCACGCTCAAAATGCAGAAACACAGGAGAAACGTAATATGTATCTTGAAAAGGCTGCTGAACATTTGATTGAAGCTAAAAACGCAATAAAAACAGAGATGAATACAGCAGTAAATCATCTTGCCAAATTTTCAAAATGGCCTTTATTCCGCAGACAGTCTACAATAAACACTCTAATAAGTCATATTGCGGATGATCTGCAGTTTTCTACTAAAATATGCGGTATAACGATGCAGGTCTATGAATATCTTGGTCAGTCTCAGAATGCCAAAATAGAAATGGAGCAATACCAGGCTTTCATGACTGATTTTCTATCAAACGAAATAGGAAATACAGGATACACAGCAATTGAATTGTTGCATGCTAATTTTCGGTACAATAAGGATAATGTTGACTGTTGGTATGATTTTTCTATTGAACTAAAAACAAAACTTTCCAATATAAAACAATTGGAAAGCCGAGAAACCTATATTGTAACATTGGAGGATTCTCAAGATGAATGATAAAGATGCAAAGAAATGTAAAAAATGCGGAGCAACATTAGTAGGTAAAAAAGCACATAAACCCGGACTTTGTCTTCATTGTGCAAGAGATCTTGGGCAAAAGGGTACGGGAGGAGTGGCTGCTCTTGCTTTAGTCGGTATTGCTGGCTGGAGGATCATCAAGCCCATTATAAAAAAACACTGATCAAATTTTCGGTTATAGAATAGCCCTGCAACGTCTCAAAACGCACAGGGCAACTAACACAAAACTAACAAAATAGCCGAAAAACGCTTATATAAAGCGCGTTCAAGTTCTCCAAGCGTTAACCAAGAGATAACAACTCCCCTTTTGGAACAATACACAAGATCCCCACGCATGGTTTTTTGCGTGGGGATTTTTATATCCATAGAGCTGCATGAATCGGTGAAAAACAGTTGATAAAATTCACACAGACTATATAAAATGTGATCTTTTCAGTATAACAGACGGTTTTACTAAAACAATTTCACTGTCATTTATTGACATTTTCACATACTTATGGTATAATAAAAAACATAAATTCTTTTATTATACTGATTTCTTAATTAAGTAAATATTATGATGTACAACTTTTTTAAAGGAGGAAAAAAATGGAATACGAATTTGACAACATGATGCACTTCGATAAGCTCGGGCTGTACTATGAAGCGCATTTAGCGGGTATTGACGGGGAGTGCTTTTTTTACAACGTTTACTTTGAGGACGAGCCGACAGATAAAAAGCTTGAGGAAACACAGGCGGCTGTTGGAGAATTCTTAAAGCCATATGTTGATAAAGATATTTACATGGGCTATATTGACATAACCAAGGACGATGGCAAAATAAGCATTTATCTTGACCTTGGAAATGTAGGATCTGAATATGAGCAGACCTCCATTGACGGAATACTTAAGGCGCTTAATAATGTTTCGGGAATAGTGTCGGTGATCCTGAACGAGGATTCCGGTTTTGATTTTTAGTAGGAGAAAAACATGAAATACAGACCCGACAGAAACGGAAATCAGATATCACAGCTCGGCTACGGCTGTATGAGATTCAGCAAAAAGGGAGCCTCGATTGATTTTGAAAAGGCGGAAAAAGAGGTCCTTCTCGCAATTGAAAACGGAGTAAATTATTTTGATACCGCGTACATCTACCCCGGCAGCGAGGAGTGCCTCGGGCGTATTTTAGACAAAAACAAGTGCCGCGACAAGGTATACATAGCGACTAAGCTCCCTCAGTATATCATACGCTCCTCGGCGGGGATCGACAAGACCTTTGACGAGCAGCTTTCGCGTCTTCGTACGGACTATATTGACTACTATCTTATGCATATGTTTACGGACTTTGCGGAATGGGAAAAGCTGAAAAATCTCGGCATTGAGGACTGGATCAAAAAGCAGAAGGCAGAGGGTCGTATCAAAAGCATCGGATTTTCATACCACGGAGAAACGGAAATGTTCCTGAAGATCCTGAATGATTATGACTGGGATTTCTGTCAGATACAGTACAACTACCTCGACGAGCATACCCAGGCAGGCAGGAGAGGTCTTCAGGCTGCGGCGGAAAAGGGTATTCCCGTTGTTATTATGGAGCCTTTGCGGGGAGGAAAGCTGGTAGATCTGCCCGAAAAGGCAAAGCAGATCCTTGCCGCCGACAGCAAAGGCTATACTCCCGCGGAGCTTGGGCTGAGGTGGCTGTGGAACCAGCCTGAGGTAAGCTGTGTGCTTTCGGGAATGAATTCCGAGGAAATGGTAAAGGAGAACATCCGCATAGCTTCGGAGGCAGAACCGAATCATCTGACATCGGAGGATATGGAAGTCATCGAGCGGATAAAGCAGATAATCCGCGAGCGCGAAAAGGTGAGCTGTACGGGCTGCCGCTATTGTATGCCCTGCCCGAAGGGCGTGGATATTCCCGGAAACTTCTTTTACTACAATCTTATGTACATGGAGAAAAAGGGACCCGCGCGCTTTGAGTTCGCTCAGAACATGGGACTGAGAAAGGAGCCGGGCTTCGCGTCGCAGTGCGTAGGCTGCGGTAAGTGCGAACAGCATTGTCCGCAGAATATCCCTATCCGCGAAAAATTAAAGGAAGCCGACCGCGCTTTAAGACCCCTGTTCTATAAGATCGGCATCAACGCGGCACGCAAGTTTATGATAAAATAAGTCGGAATTTAATGTTGTTATGGGCGGAGTTATTTAAATAGAAATTAAAAAACCGTGCAAAGCATTGCTTCACACTCTGCTTCGCTCCGTGTTCAGACAATGCTTGATTTTTGAAATTTCACGCTCGGTTATTGCGTTGCTGCAATTACATCATAATAATATAATTTTGCTTGAGGCAACGCAGCATTAACTCAAAAATTCCTCCCGAACCACACGATAGATAATCGCGAAATTTCAAAAATAATCGACGCGTATGAGCGCAGCTCATACGCGTCGA
>JAFLUE010000143.1 GCA_022508945.1 Oscillospiraceae bacterium | reverse complement strand
GGAAAACCTTTCTGTAGAAAGGTTTTCCCCCAAACCCCTTTTCCAAAGACTTTTTGCTAATTTTTAACCTACAGGCAAATTTAAACACGCCCTCCGCTAAGAGGCGGTATTAAAAAGTTTTGGAAGGGGTTCAAGGGGGACCCTTTTTCAAAAGGGTCCCCCTTGCTAAATCTCAAATCGGCGCGGTGGCTTTTTCGAGCCACTTTTTTTCTTCCTCACCGAGCAGCGGCGAGAGCTTCTCAAAAACAAGCCTGTGATAGTCGTTCAACAGCTCGAGCTGGCGTGGAGTAAGATATCGTTTATCAATTCCGTCGCGGTCAAACGGAACAAGCGTAAGCGGACTAAACCGCAAAAAGCCGTCGTTCTCATCCTTTTCGCAAAGCAGAAGGCTTTCGTGACGTATACCGTACTTCCCCGCTATATAGATCCCCGGCTCATCGGAGGTTATCATGCCCGCCTTTATCGGCGCGTCGTTCTGCGCCCGACAGCTTATGCGCTGGGGACCCTCGTGAACATTAAGCAGAAATCCGACGCCGTGTCCCGTTCCGTGACCGAAATCAAGACCGTACTGCCACTGCGGCTCGCGCGCCGCATAGTCAATGCAGCTTCCGCGGATACCCTCGGGAAATTTCGCCCCGAGAAGATTTAAATGCCCAGCTAAAACAAGCGTAAACGCGCGTTTTTCTTCCTCCGTGATCTCTCCAAGCACAAATGTGCGCGTGATATCCGTAGTTCCGTCGAGATAATGACCGCCCGTGTCCGAAAGAAGCATTCCGCGCGGCTCTATTACGGCGTTTGTAGATTCGTCTGCGGAATAATGCACAATAGCTCCGTGAGCGCCGTAAGCCATTATCGGCGCAAAGCTCTCTCCGAGATAGTTTTCGCCCTGCTTTCGGAAATATCCGATTTTTTCGGCGGCGGAAAGCTCGGTTATTTTTTCGCTTAAAACCGCTGTTTTAAGCCATTTCATAAATCGCGTTACCGCAACTCCGTCTTTAAGATGCGCGTTTTTTTCGCAGAGTATCTCGGTCGGATTTTTGATCGCCTTCATCAGCTCCACGGGACTTGGCTTGTTGATGATCTTGGCGTTTTTTGCCGAGGACACCAAACGGAAATTTGAAGCTCCTTCGTTTATCCACAGCGTGCCTCTGAACGCGCTGAGCGCGCTGTAGATATCGTTATAGCCGTAAATTTCAACGCCGTCCGCTTTTAATTTTCCGATAATTTCATTACTGAAAGCAGTTTTATCCGAAAACAATTTTGTTGTTTCATCACCGCTGAAGATCATCATAAATCCGAGGAACAGCGGACAAAAATCAATATCATTCCCGCGCAGATTAAGCGTCCAAGCGATCTCATCAAGCGCCGAAACCACAAGACAATCCGCGTTTTCCTCTTTAAGTTTTTCGCGTATCTGCATGAGCTTTTCCGCGCGCGAAACGCCGCATATCCCCTCCGAAAGCTCGAATACGGGCTTCGCGGAAAGCGGCGGACGGTCTTCCCACACAAGCTCCCCGAAGTCCGTTTCAGCCGAAAGAGAAATGTTTTTTTCGGACAGCGTTTTGCTCAGACGTTTCACAAACTCGTATGAAAGCGTTCTTCCGTCAAAGCCGAGTACGGAATTTTCGGGCATTTTTTCGAGAAGAAACTTTTCTATTTTAGGTGTGGAGTTTTCGCCCATTTTCATAAGCTCGATGCCGCTTCCCGAAAGCTCGCGTTCCGCCTGGAGAAAATATCTGCTGTCTGTCCATAACGCGGCGCTGTCGAGCGTAACGACGAGCGTTCCCGCGGAGCCTGTAAACCCGCTGAGATACTCGCGCAGCTTGAAATGTGAGCTTACATATTCCGAGCTGTGATAGTCGCTTGTCGGAACAATGACCGCATACACCTTCTCGCGGCACATTACTTTACGAAGCTCTTCAATTTCCTTCTTCAACAGTTTTACACCTCGCCGTTAATACACCGTATCCCGCACAGCAAAGCCGTTTGCTCGTATAAAGCGGGCTGTCTGAGGCTGATTTTTCGTCAATAAACACCTCATGCTCCTGTACAAGATCCTGCGTTATATTTTCGTTTGTAGGGTTAATTATTATTACAAACCCATTGTTTTTTATCACAAATCCGCCGTTTATTTCCTCCGCCTCGCCGCCGCGAAGCTCGCCGAGAAAGCGCTTTCTGAACGCTGTAAGCCCGCGGTAGTATTCTACAAGCTCTCGGTTTTCATAAAGCATATCCCATTTTATCGAGTTTATGCTGTCGGGAAGATCATAGCTGTTAGAGCTGCCGTTTTTGGTGCGGAGAAATTCCTGTCCCGCGTGTAAAAACGCTGTTCCCTGTGAGAGCAGCAAAAGCGCCGCCGCCATTTTTTCCGCGCGCATAATTTCACACGCGTCCGTGTCCTTAAGCGCGATATCCAGCCTGTCAAACAGCGTATGATTGTCGTGGCATTCAACATAATTTATCGTCTGAGCGGGGTCTTCCGTCCAAAATGTATCGGGATAATTCCCCGTAATTGCGCGCAAGATCGGCTCGGCTTTTCGTTCATCTCCGCTGATAAAACCGCGGTCGTTTACGTTGAAAACACTTCCGCGTACCGCGTCGCGAAAGCTGTCGTTGAAAAACGCGATCCCCGAAAGCATTCGTGCGTTTTTCTGAACAGCGCGAAGCTGCTCCGAAAGCGGACTTAAACCGCCTGTCCAGCCCTCGCCGTAAAGCAAGATCGAGGGGTTTATTTTTCTCAGACTTCGCTCGATCTGCCGCATGGTTTCTATATCGAGAAGCCCCATCAAATCGAACCGAAATCCGTCGAGATGGTATTCACGCGCAAGAAACTCAACGCTGTCCAAAATGAATTTCCGCGCCATGTTCCGCTCGCTCGCAAACTCGTTTCCGCAGCCCGAGCCGTTTGAAAACTCTTTGTCGCCGCGGAAGAAATACCCCGATAGCTGCCGTTCAAAAGAGGAGTTTCCCGCGTCGTAAACGTGGTTATACACAACGTCCGCTATAACTCCAAGCCCCATTTTATGCGCGGATAAAACAAGCTCGCTAAGCTCCAAAACGGCGTTTTCCTGCGAATAATATCCGCTCGGAGCGTTAAAAAAACGCGGATTATAGCCCCAGTTGTATTCATGTCCGTCGCTGTCGAAATCAAAAACGGGCATAAGCTGGATATGCGTGACGCCGAGCGATTTTATATACTCAAGTCCGCACGGGTCGCCGTATTTGTTTTTTACATTTTTCTCGCAGAACGCCGAAAATTTTCCGCGGTTTTTGAAATCCGCGCTTTCGTCCATTGAAAAATCGCGCACGGAAAGCTCGTAGATAACGGGAACATCAGCGGTTATCGGCTTGTCTTGTTCCCAGCCTTCGGGCGCGTTTTTTCGCATATCCGTGACAATTCCGCGTTTTGCCGTTTTATCCAAAAGCCTTGAATAACAGTCGGAAAACTCCCTTTGCTCTCCGTTTTCCAAAGCCGCGAAATCGTACATAACGCCCGCCAGATCGCCGCCTATCTCAAGCTCGAAAACGCCTTTGTTTCTCTTCATTTCCAAGGAAGACACAAGCTCGTCATTCGCGTCGTAAAGCCGCAAAAACGCCTTTTCGGCAAACGGCTGCCATAGCCTGAAAAGTGTTTTTTCGGGAGAATAGACCGCGCCCAAATTTCCGCGGAAATAATTATTCTCGGCTTTGTCCAAATCAATTTTCATCATCATATTGTCGTATCGTTAAAAAGTATGCGGTGTTATATACGATTCACAGTGCGTAATTGTAATGACCAAAATATCATTACACATTACGAATTACGCATTGCCGTTGATCCTCATATAAGTTTCCGCGAAGCCGCGCAGCATCTTCGTGTGTTTTTTCTTCAGAGCCTTTTTCTTCATTCTCCAACTCCAGTTTCCGCCAAGCGTCGATGGAACGTTCATTCTCCCCTTTTTGCCGAGTCCGAGAATATCCTGCATAGGGATTACGGTAAGGTTCGCGGGAGATGCATACGCAGCGCGTATCGCATACTCATAAAGCGGTATGGAAAAGATCTTTCCGAGATATTTCCGGCACATCGCCTTACTCTTCAGATCCGCTTCGGAATACCACTGCATAAAGGTCGCGTTGTCGTGGGTACCGGTATAGCAAACGCAGTTTTTCGGGTAGTTGTGCGGAAGGTGATCGTTGTCGGCATTTTCGGGATTGAAGCCGAACTGAAGCACCCTCATTCCCGGAAAACCGCTCTCCGCAAGCAGTTGTTTTACGCTGTCGAAAATATCGCCAAGATCCTCCGCAATTATATCCGCGTTCGGAACTTCCTTTGCTATGACATTGAATAAGCTCATTCCCGGACCCTTTTCCCAGTTTCCGTGTTCGGCGGTCTTCTCGCCGAAGGGAATGGCGTAATAAGTATCAAACGCGCGGAAATGGTCTATCCTCAGCATATCGAAAAGCTCGGCGGACTTCTTTACCCTCGCCGTCCACCATGCGTAATCGTTCATCTTCATCGCCGCCCAGTCATAAAGAGGATTTCCCCAGAGCTGTCCCGTTTTCGAGAAATAATCGGGCGGAACTCCCGCGACGCGCTTCGGGTTAAGTCTCTCGTCAAGCTCAAACAGCCGAGTGTTTGCCCAGACGTCGGAGCTGTCGGGAGATACATAGATCGGAATATCACCGATTATTTTTATCCCCTTTTGCGAGCAGAAATTGTGGAAGCGCGTCCACTGGCGGAAGAAAATATACTGACAGAACTTGTTATAGCGTATCTCGTCCGAAAGCTTTTCGGAATATTTTTTAACAGCGTCCGCGCGGCGGAATTTTATATCGTCGTCCCACATCGTCCAGGGCTTTCCGCCGAACTCGTTCTTGACCGCCATAAACAGCGCGTAATCGTCGAGCCACTCCTTTTGTTCGAGCATAAATCCCGTAAAACCCACATCGTCGGTGAAATTCGCGAACGCCTTATGTAAAAGCTCCGAACGTGTCTTTGTCACCTTTTCGTAGTCAACGATATTAGGATCCGCGCCAAAATCTGCGTTTTCACAATCGCTTTTTGAAAGCAAGCCCTGTTCGCAAAGCTCGTCAAGGTCGATCAAAAGCGGATTTCCCGCAAAGGACGAAAACGGCTGATACGGCGAGTCGCCGTAGCCCGTAGGTCCTATCGGCAAAACCTGCCAATAGCTCTGCCCCGCTTTTTTCAGCCATTCCGCAAATTTTTCGGCTTCCTCTCCGAGCGTTCCTATTCCGTATTTCGACGGAAGCGATGTTATGTGCATTAAAACTCCGCAGCTTCTGTTAT
>JAFLUE010000142.1 GCA_022508945.1 Oscillospiraceae bacterium | reverse complement strand
CCCGAACCTCAGGAAGCTCCAATAGCTGCTGAAACCGCGTCAAGCTCGGGCGGCAAGATGTCGCAGGACGATATTGAAAAGATGATCGCCGCGGCGGCTACTGCCGAGGCTACTCCCGAACCTCAGGAAGCTCCAATAGCTACTGAAACTGCTTCAAGCTCGGGCGGACAAATGTCACAGGCGGAAATAGAAGCGCTGCTTAACGGAATGGCAGTTGACGCGAAGAAATAATTTCACAAAACGTTCATGATCTTTTTACGCAGTTTTTGCCGTGATCTTGTATAATTTTCTCATACAAGACGCGAGGAGGTTTTTCATTTGACAACAAAAAAGCGTTCTGCTTTACAGACTACCGACGGCGAGCTTGCGCCTGTAACGCAGTTTCTGAGTGAAAATCAACAGCAGGTCGTACAGGAATTTTACTACCGCTTTATAGAAATGGAGCATCTGTACGAATCGGCTATACGAGAGGTCAAGACAAAACTTGAGATCCTCGACAGCGAATTCAGGACAAAGTATTCTTATAATCCCATTCATCATATCGAGGACAGGCTGAAATCTCCGGAAAGCATTTTCAAAAAAATGCAGAATAAAGGCATAAAGTTTTCCTGCGAGGGAGTCCGTGAAAATCTGAACGATATTGCGGGAGTCCGCGTTATCTGTAACTACATAGAAGATATCTATCACGTCGCCGAGCTTCTGACAGCTCAGGATGACGTAAAGCTTATCCAGGTCAAGGACTACATACGTTCTCCGAAACCAAACGGCTATCGCAGCCTGCATCTGGTCATTCAGACGCCCGTTTATCTTTCGGATAAAAAGGAGCTTGTAAATGTTGAGGTCCAGATAAGGACGATAGCTATGGACTTCTGGGCAAGCCTTGAACACGAGCTTAAGTACAAATCCAACGTCAGAGTCTCGGCGGAGCTTGCGGAACAGCTTCGCGACTGCGCGGAACAGATCTCCGATATCGACAGCCGTATGCAGGATATCTACAAAGCGCTCAAGGAAATTGACTGATCCGTCTTATGCAGGCTTTAAGGAGTCTGTGGAATATTTTAAAAGGAAAGCAGGTGTTTTTATGAGCAAAAAGATCGTTACAATCACAAGGCAATACGCCAGCGGCGGACGCGAGATCGGAATGAAGCTTGCGGAGAAAATCCAGGCGGAATTCTATGACAAAAAGCTTCTTGAGGAAGCGGCGAAATCCAGCGGTATCCACCAGAGCCATTTTGAAGAAAACGATGAAAAACGCACGGGAAGCTTTCTATATCTTTTGTCCACGACCTACGGACATAGCGGCGTTCCGTTTGACGATACGCTTTTCTTCGCCCAACTTAACGCTATACAGAAAATAGCCTCGGAACAGTCCTGTGTTATTATCGGACGCTGCGCTGATTATGCGCTGAGGGATTTTGACGGCGTGGCTCATATTTTGATCTCGGCGCCTGTTGAATGGCGTATAAAGCGCGCGGTCGAAGTATACGGGATCGAGGAAAAAATCGCGAAGGATTATGTAAAGCGCATAGACAAACAGCGCGTCGCTTACTACAACTACTATACCGACAAGCGCTGGGGAGTGCCGCAGAACTATCATTTGTGCATAGACAGCTCGGCTCTCGGTATCGACGGGACCGTATCGCTTCTTAAGGATTTTCTTGACGGATTTTATTCGTAAAATTGATTTACCATTATAATATGTACATAAAAAACCGCGCCGATTTTCATCGGCGCGGTCGTTTATTATAATACTTTATTGCGTGTCGGAAATTTACCGACACACGCAAAGCAAGCGGATGGCTTGCATATCCGTAAAGGTCTCCTCTCAGAAAGCGTTGTCAATATGTGCGATCTTCGGGTAGGTGCCTATAACAGCGCCGTTTGTTGAAACACCGGCATTGCCGCCCACCCAATTGATCTCAAAAGAAGAGTTCTGAAGAGCGGAAACAATGGAATAGGGGATATCATTGTCGTAAGCGGAAACGCCAGAGCCCTGCTCAACGGCCGCGCCTACACAAGTCCCGTTACAGAAGTAAAGACAAACGACTCCGTCTGTAAGATCGACGATATTTCCACTAAGATATGCGTCAAGACAATATGCCGCATCGCTTCCCGTCCAGAGGTACTTGGTTCCGTCGCCGAATACCGGAGCGGCTTCGTTTGTGCCGACCGCCGAAGGAGCGGTAATTGTCCATGTTCCGCCTTGAACTTCCGCCACAACAGTAACAACGTCGTTCCCAACGTTCTTAAGAGAATTATTATTTGTATAAGCTGATGCGCAGAAGGTCTGTGCGCTTGCGTAGATCATCTTGGCGAGCGTATCGGCGGCTTCTATGTCTTCAAAATTCTCAGAGGTAAAACCCGCCGCGATCATATACTTTTCTTCGAGCGCGTTCTTTTGCACTTCGAGATCATCGAGCCTTGACTTAAATTCTTCGTAAGCCTCAGTGCTTAAAGAATATTCTCTGTAGTAAACATCCATAAAATCGAGATAAAGCTCGTAATACTTCTCATAAAGCGCTGATACTTCGCTATAGAGGTCATAGTCATGAACATCGTATTTTGTGCTTAGGTTCAATACTTCCTCTGCTCCGGATGATATTGAGTACATGAGATCGCTTACATCCGAGCTGTTCGCCTGGCTTGCGGATGTGATAAGATCATCAATAGCGTCGGCGGCGGTATCTCCGATCTCGCCCGCGTTCTGCTTTCTTATAGCGTCGCGAATGCTTTCAAGATATTCCAAAAACTCCTTCTTAAACGCCTCGTCAGGCTCTTCTCCGTCAACATACGGAGTCAGATCAATAACAGACGACGGTTCGACAAGATCAGTCGTATTGTTTTCGGCGGTCAGGGAATAGGTGAGTGTGACCGCGCCCAATTTATCCGACTTTAATCCAACAGAAGACGTACAGGTATTTCCGCTTACGGAGGTGCTCAAGATAAGTCTTGTGTCCACTAAGAACTCCGAGTAATTTGCCGACATACCGGGTTCTTCCTCAAAGTTCTTAGGGAGAGAAAGACTTATCTCATATGTTCCGACCCCGATTTCCTTTCCGCAGAACTTTTCGGTTTTTACGTCGTTATACTTGATCTTAAATGTTACGTTTGTATCTTCTCCGACTATCTTTACCGTAGCCGTTCCCGCTGTATCGCTTTCCTTTTCGATCTTTACGGAGAAGGATGCTGTTTCCTCGTCGGATATGGATTTAAGCTCACATACAAACTCGTTCTTTGTTTCGGCATAGGATAGGGTCGCCTTGTTGCCGTTTGATGATATCTGGTATGATTTTCCGAGAACATCTCCCGAATTGTTTATAACCGTTGTGATTTTGAGCTTCGCGGAACTGTCTACTTCAAGCTCTGAGACCGCGTCGAGGATAGCTTTTTCATACTCGCTTTCGGTTATTTCAACCCCGCATTTCTTCAGATATTCAACGATCTTGCCCTTGAAATAGTTGTCCCCTGCAAGCTTTTCGCCGATATCGGTTATAAGACTTTCAACCATTTTGCTGTCAAACTGGGCAGTTAAGACCTTTCCCGAAACCGAAACGCCGTAAACGGAAAGCTCTCCGTTTTCCATTTCGATCTCAGACGTCTTATAGTTTTCAATATACAGCTCGACGATCTCATTTAAAAATCGCTCGATCTCCTTTTCGTCAAGCTCCAGTATAACGCTGTCGTTAGTGTTTGAAAACTCGATGTTTCCGTCTAAAGCTTCTCCGACCTTAACCAGAAGCGCTTTTTCCGAAGCAAACGGCAAAACAATATAAGCCTCGCCCTTTGAGTTCATCAGGACCTTCAGATCAAGCTTAAGGTTTTTTACTTCAACTCCCGCTTTAAACGCGGCAGAGCTTTCGGCGGAGGTTATTCCCGCGGATATTTTTGTTCCGTTTATGTATTCAATAAGCTCGTTTAACTTATCATCGTCAATATTAAGCTCATTTTTAAGCTCGTTCCTTGCCGTATCCGTAAGCTCGGCATTCATGCCCAAAGAGACCATAACGGAATTTACGCCGTAAGCGTCATTGACGGAGCTGTTGAGAACCGAGAAAAACTGCGAGAGATCCACAGACGGAACATCGCTGTTTCCCGAAGCTTTGTCAGACAGGAACACATAGTCGCCGGCGCCGTATCCGCCGGGAGAAAGCGTGGCTAACGAAGAATAAACTCCCGATGCTGTTTTAATGCCGCTCGATATCGAGCCTCCGTCAAGCATTGACGCCGCCTGTTTGAGCGAATTTCCCTCAACCATAGCCGCGTAATTGGACTTGCCCATAATGGTGCTTAAAACAGTCGCCTTATTTGTAAAGAAGAATATAACACCCGCAGCCAAAGCCACAACAAGCACAGCCACTATCGTTATGATAACAGGCTTTTTGCGGCTCTTCTTAACTACCGCAGCCGCAGCGGGAGCGTTTGAAACGACCGTCGGGGTCTGGATATCTCCCGAATTCGCCTGTGGAGCATAAGGCGGAATATATCCGACGTTAGCTCCGGACTCAGACTGTCCCGAAAACGACGGGAAGCCGGTACTCTTCGGCGCTGTATCACTATATGCAGACGCGGATGAAGGATTTGGTTCAATAACAGGCTCCTTAGCTGTCGGGACCGTATTCGCAAAGCCTGAGGGCATTACGGTTCCGCCCTCAGCTGCTGTATTCTGTACAGCGGCAGCGGCGGGTTCCGCTGTTGTATCTTGTACAACGGGAAAAACAGGTGGGGCTGCTGTTGTATCCTGTACGGCAGGAATAACGGGGGCGACAAAATCCGTGTCGTCCTCTACGCGCGCTCCGCAAGCAGCGCAGAACTTTGCGTTTTCAGAAAGCTCGCTTTTGCAATTAAAGCAGAACTTCTTCTGTTTAACAGGCTCTCCGCAGACCGAACAGAATTTTGAGTTCTCGGAAATTTCACTGTTACATTTACTGCAAAACATAGATATTATCCTTTCGCATTAACCAACAAGGCAAAAACGCCTTATACACAATATGGGATAATAATATTATATCTCATTTAAAATGTGTCGTCAATGGTTTTTCAGACAAATTTAAACCATAATTCAAAGTCAATTTTGTGCAACCTTACACATATATAAACAACAGTCTGTGCCAAAGCACAGACTGCCCAGCTTGCAGAAATACACAAAAACGTTGTTTTGACGGATTTATTTAAAAAGAATTTCAAAATTCATCACTGGACGCATTATGCTTCGCAAAACGCTCAGCGGAGCTGCCGCCAAGTGAGAACCGCTTAAAATTTTTTCAAAAGAAAAAATTTTAAGCTTTTTGAAAT
>JAFLUE010000141.1 GCA_022508945.1 Oscillospiraceae bacterium | reverse complement strand
CCTGCGGCCTCTACCACCCCAAGGTAGCGCGCTACCAATCTGCGCCACACCCAGAAATTCAACATTGATATTATATCATAACACAAGTCTTTTGTCAAGCACTTTTTTATAATTTATTGACTTTTTATGAAAAATGTGATAAAATTATGTTGAGGTGAGAGCGTGAACTTTTATGATTTTACGGTTGATAAATTGCGGCGGTTTATGATAGAACAGAATGAAAATCCTGCTAAATCCGAGATCCTTTTTGACGGGATATACCGACGCGGATATAAAAGCTTTGAGGAGTTTGGATTCAGTAAACGCGTAGTGGAAAAGCTTTCGGTGTTTACCTTTGATAAGCCCGAGGTTGTAAGGAAACTTGACAGCGCGGATGCCGCAAAGCTGCTGCTCAGGCTGTCGGACGGGAGCTTCTGCGAAACTGTGCTTATGCGCCAGCGCTTCGGGAATTGCGTTTGCGTCTCAACTCAGGTCGGCTGCAATATGAGCTGCAAATTTTGCAAAAGCGGAATGTTGAAAAAACGCAGAAATCTTACAACGGGCGAAATGACCGCACAGGTTCTTGCCGTTGCGCGCGAGTTTTCATGTAAAATAAGCGGTGTTTCGGTTATGGGGATAGGCGAGCCGTTCGACAATTTTGATGCCGTTGCGGACTTTTGCAGCATTATAACCGAAGACAAGGGGCTTGCTGTTTCAAGAAGAAGAGTCACTGTTTCGACCTGCGGGATCGTTCCGAAGATACGTGAATTTGCCGATATCACGCCCTCGGTAAGCCTCGCTATAAGCCTTCACGCTCCGAATGACGAGCTTCGTTCAGAGCTTATGCCCATAAACAAGGTCTACCCTATCGCCGAGGTTTTGGACGCAGCAGCGTATTACTCGAAAAAAACGCGTAAGCGTGTTACTCTCGAATACATTCTGCTTTCGGGGATAAATGACGTCGAAGCTCACGCAAAGGAGCTTGCCAAGCTTATCAGAGGACGCAATTTATATGTTAATCTTATCCCTTACAACGAAACCGATACGAACTTTAAAAAACCAACCGCCGAAACAGTGAACAATTTCTGCCGTGTGCTGAAGGAAAACGGAGTAATAGCGACAAAGCGCCGTGAGTTCGGAGCGGAGCTTAAAGCCGCCTGCGGTCAGCTTATGGCAGTTTACACAGTTGACAGTGAACAGTAAACGGTAAACAATTTTTTGAGCCATACGCTCACTTGATTTTCAAAGCGCGTGTGGTTCGATCATTGTTTACCGTGTACTGTCTGTCCGCTGTCAACTGCAAAAACGCGTCGGGAGAGCTTCCGTAAGAAGCTCTCCCGACTTTATATAACATTAGGGGGAAGTATGCGTAAAATTACTGCTGTTTTACAATGACGTTGCCGGAAGTTAGTTTTATCTTTATGCTATGAAGGTTTTCCCCTCCGAATGTCCCGTGTGTACCTTTTCCAAGATTCATAAGCTTTCCCTTTTCATTTCCGAGATCCGTCTTCAGCATTCCCGAAATGCCCTCAAAATCAACATCCATCCCGCTGCCCTCGGGAAGCGCCGCGTTGACCTCTCCGCTCACAGCGCTGATGTTTAGATCACCGTTCCATTCGCTGTAGTTAAGATCAATTTTTCCCGACGCGACAGAAACATTTCCTTCTCCGCCCGCGTTATTGTAAACGGTATTTCCCGAAACGGAGCTTATCGAAAATTTTTCGGTTTTCGCGTCGATCTCAATATTTCCCGAAGCGGAATTTATCTTTACGAGCCTTGCGGTGATCTCGGGCGAGTTTTTGACTGCAATTTTGCCGGAGGCGGTCTTTACGCGTATCTCGCTGAATTCGGCGTTTACGTCTATATCTCCCGAGGCGGTGTTGAGGTCGAACACCTCAGCCTTTACGCCCTTTGCGCTGACGCCGCCGTGGGTAGTGTTTACGGTTATTTTCGAGAAGCTCTTTTTCGGCAGATAAACGCTTATCTTATAGTCCTCCTCCGCCTTGTTTCCTATGATGTTTATAAACGGAGTTTCCTTGAAGCTGAGCTTGTTTTCAAGCAAAACCGCGCAGAACTTTGGATTATCCTTCGGATTTTCATACTCCGCGGTTATCCCCTCCCCGTCGGTCGGGATAAGAACTATCTTCGCGCCGATAGAACATACCTCTACCTCGCTTATCTCATTTGTGAATCTGTAAACCTGTTTTTCAGCCATAATACATTTCCTTTCTGAATAGAATTTGTAATGTTATAGTGTTATCAGCATTGATCTTAAATCTTACTGACAATATCGGAAAATACCGTCGGTTATATAAGTTTGATATATCAATTGTGTTAATAATTCCGTGCCAGAACTGCTTGAGTCGGAAGCGTCGCTTGAATTTTCTTCAAAGCCATCCGGCTGTGTGGAAGTTATACCCGAGGCATATGAAGGTTCTAAGCTGCCTGAGCTGCTCGAGCTGTTGTCTGAACTGCTGCTTGAGCTGTATGAGCTATCCGCAATGATGCCGGAAGTCTGCGGAACTTCGACAAAATCATTGCCGTCGTTGTTTTTGATATAGATGTTTCCGCTTCCATTATTAACGTCGAAGATATTTCCGGTTTCCTCGCTGCCGATATAATATTCTCCGCTTTTGTTGATGGACTGATCTGCGTTGTCGGTATCGAGCGTAATCCATCCGGAACCGATAGAAGCCGTGGTTTTGAAGGAGGTTGACGGAGGAACAAGCATATTGAGCGTTCCGCTTCCCTTTTTGAGATACAGATTGGAGAAGCTTTGGTAGGATAGCGTTACGTTTCCGCTTCCTATATTGACATTTCCGGTGCCTGTAAGACCCTTTGCGCTGAAATATCCCGAGCCTATGTTAAATCTATATCTGTCTGCATTCGCGTTTTCCAGCACAGCCTTGCCCGAGCCGAGGCTTACGTCAAATTCGTTAGCGACTTTAACAGAGGTTTTTACATAATAGAAGCTTCCGGAGCCGATATCAATATCATTATAATTGGCGATTATATTGTTTATGCTGACCTTTCCCGATCCTTGCTTAACGGTAAGGTTTTGATAGATACCCTGCGGAACCTTTACGGTCACGCTGCATTTCGGCGCGTTTCCGAAGATATCGTCGAGCCAATTTATAAGTCCTCCTGTCAAATTAAAGGTAATATTTGTCGGGTGGATCTCGATAATGCTTGTGTCACCCATTGTTGAAAGCGCGACTTTGACGTCTCTTTCGGTATTGCCGTTTTTAACGGTCACGCATATCTCGTCACAATCCGAGATCATGATATCCGCGTCTACTCCCGAGAGCATGAAAGTAAGACCGCTCTTTGCGGGAAGCATCTGTTCAAATTCGCCTTTTATGTCATGGTTTGCGTAAGTCGTATTATCAGACACAACGTATTCGCCATCATGGTAACCGCCGTAGCTGTAGTTCTTCTCACCTAAAACGATATGAAAAACTCCGCCTATGATGAAGCTTAAAACACATACAGGAATTAAAACCGAAAAAAGTCCCGTAACAATTCTTTTGATCATCTTTTTTCACCTCACAATTGCTTACAGATCATAAATTGCCTTTATGTGCTGGTTGATTATAAATCTAACAAGCTTTAAGACCGGCTTTACAAGGCAAATTCCGATAAGAGAAATAATAAATCCGAGTGAAATGTTTGCTATTCCCCAGAAGAATGAAACGACCTCATAATAATATCGATATTGGTAACGCATAAGAACGGGAATGCCAACCGAACCTATAACCTCAAATCCGCCGAAGAAAATTCCTATTACCAAACCTATAATGGATGGCAGAAGCCAGATCCACAAAAGCACGTCCAACAAAATCGCCCTGACAAGCTTTTTAGCGTTTACATTCGGCTTGAGTCCCTTTACGCTAATAAAACCTGCGCCCTTCTTCGCACTTTTGTTGTTTGGGTTATTGGGGATAGTTCCCTTGCGGCTGTTGTTTGTATTCTCGCGGATCTTGTCGCTCGGGTGAGGAACGCCGTTTCTTACCTTATCCGCGACATTTTGCGACGCGTTTCTGACTGCCTCGGCGGCGGAATGCCCCGCGCTCTTCATTGCGTCAGCGGTGGTTTTTCCCGCGTTTACCACAGCTTTTTTAACGCCGCTGTTTCCAAACGCGTCCGCAATGGCGCTTCCCGTAACTTTCGCCGCGTCGGCGACCGCTCTTCCCGCGTTTGAAAACGCGTCCGCGACATTCTGATCGCCGGCTCCCGATCTCTGCGAATTGTTCACATAGCTTGATGAGGCTGCCGCTCCCGAATTATTCTCAGAATTTGCGGAAGAATTTACTGTGAAATTGTTCTGACGCTGTGAATTCTCTGCCTGCGGATAAATTTCCTCGGAAAAATGCTCGGGAGTATACTCGATTATATGCTCATAATCATTTTCCTCTTCATGCCTGTCCTTTAAGAGCGACAGATCGGCGGGAACATCGCGCCCCGGCTTTGTAAGGCTCACTCTGTGTTCAATATCACGCGCGACCATACTGTTTATTCTCGAGCTTTCAAGGTTCAGATAGTTTCTGGCGATCGTCTTTACGTCCCCCAAGCGCTTTGCCGCCTCGGATTCGGAAACACCCTCGTCCTTACACTCCGCGAAATGCTCCTCAAAATCTATTCTGATATCGTCCGAAAGCTGCATTCCGATCCTTTCAAGCTCGTACTTAAGCTGCCCGAAAAAATCCTTTTTACTATTCGTTATCATTCCTGTATTCCCCTTTCAGCAGTCTGCCAATACTGACCACAAACTCATTCCATTCATCTGCGAGCCTTTCAAGCTCCGTTCTTCCCTTTTCGGTGATCTTATAATATTTTCTCGGCGGTCCCTCGGGCGATTCAACAATATAGCTGTCAATAAGTCCCGCGTCCCTCAGGCGTTTCATAAGCGGATATATTGTTCCCTCGGTTATTTCCATACATTCGGAAATTCTGTTTACGATCTCATATCCATAGCAATCATCCTTGCTTATAACAGACAAGGCGCACATTTCAAGTGTTCCTCGTTTCATTTGTGAATTCATTATTTCACCTCCGAGATTTATTGTCAATTTGATTATACCACAAGGTATCGTATAATGCAATATACTAAATAGACAAACATCGAGAGTTTTGAAAGACCTTTTTGTGCACTTTCTACAACATTGTTTTGTAAGATTGTTAAAATAATGTTGTTTTAGCAGATTGTTAAAATAAAGTTTGCTCTCGACCACTATGTGGGTTAGATTAAATAATTTCGCCGCCACAAAATATTCGTGAACGAAATTTCAAAAATAATCGACGCGTCTGAGCACAGCTCAGACGCGTCGATGTGTTAGCTCAGCGCGCCG
>JAFLUE010000140.1 GCA_022508945.1 Oscillospiraceae bacterium | reverse complement strand
AACTTTCTGAAGAAAGTTTTCCCTCAGACTCCCTTTCAAAGACTTTTTGTACGCTTCCCTATTTGTTGGCGTACATTGCCGTAATCGTCTGCTTTATAAGCTCGAGCGAGGAAAGGCTTTTATCGGGAAGCACAATAAACCGCGGCTTTCCGACTGTCTCCACGCGCATTTTCTTCCCAAGAACAGCCCCCGCCGCCGCAAGTCTGTCAGGCTCGATCTTCGAGAGGAAAAACGTAAGCTCCTCGCCGACCTGCGTTATTTCACTTATCCCGCACTCCGCCGCAATATTTCTCAGCCGAGCAACCTCAATAAGCCCCACAACGCTCTCGGGCGGTTCTCCGAAACGGTCAATAAGCTCGTCTGTCATATCGAGCGCGTCGTCCTCAGTCTTTACGCGGGCAATTTTTCGATAACAATCCACCCTCTGCGCTTGGTTCGAGATATAATCCTCGGGAATAAACGCGTTTATCCTCACATCAACAAGGCACTCCGCCTTATGAACGTCCTTCTCGCCACGCTCCTCGCGGACTGCCTCATCGAGAAGCTGCAAATACATATCATAGCCGATATTTGAGAGGTGTCCGCTTTGAGAAGAACCGAGAATATTTCCCGCTCCGCGTATCTCAAGGTCGCGAAGCGCGATTCTGAAGCCGCTTCCGAACTGTGTAAACTCACGTATTGCTTCAAGTCTGCGGTGAGATATCTCCGTGAGTATCTTCCCGGGCTTATAGGTGAAATAAGCGTAAGCCCGCTTATTTGTTCTTCCGACGCGTCCTCTAAGCTGGTGGAGCTGGGCTAAGCCCATATAGTCCGCGTCCTCGATAATAAGCGTGTTTACATTAGGCACGTCAACTCCCGTTTCGATAATTGTCGTACATACAAGTACATCTATCTCTCCGTCAAGAAGCCTGCGCCATACGTCAAGCAGCTCGTTTTCGGGCATTCTTCCGTGAGCAACGCCTATCTTCGCCTCGGGAAGCAAGGTCTGAAGCTTATCAGCACAGCCGTAGATGCTTTCGATACGGTTATGGATATAGTAGACCTGACCTCCGCGGCGGAGCTCTTTTTGTATTGCCGCGGAAATAACGCCAAGATCGTGTTCAATAACGTAGCTCGATATGGGCTGTCTGTCCTGTGGAGGCTCGTCAAGCACGCTCATATCGCGTATACCGCTCATTGCCATATTCAGCGTCCGCGGAATGGGTGTTGCGGAAAGCGAAAGTATGTCTACCCCCGTAAAGCTCTCCTTGAATTTATCCTTATGAGCAACGCCGAAGCGCTGTTCCTCGTCAATAATTACAAGCCCTAAATCATTGAATTTCACGTCATTCTGAACAATTCGATGTGTGCCGATAACAAAATCAATTCTCCCCGAGGCAAGTCCCTTTAGTATTTCTTTTTGCTCTTTTGGTGTCTTATACCGCGACAAGATCGCGATATTTATCGGAAAGCCCTCCATTCGCGCGGAGGCGGTCTGGAAGTGCTGCCAGGCGAGAACCGTTGTCGGAGCAAGCAGCGCACACTGCTTTCCGCCCTCTATACACTTAAACGCCGCTCTCAGCGCGACCTCGGTCTTTCCGAAGCCCACGTCTCCGCACAACAGCCGCTCCATTGGCTGTTCGCGCTGCATATCGGATTTTATCTCGTCTATACAGCGAAGCTGGGAATTGGTCTCGATATACGGGAAATGCTGTTCAAAATCGTCCTGCATTTCGTCGTCCTCGGGAAACGCAAAGCCATGACACTTCATTCTTGCCGAATAAAGCGCGATAAGCTCCGCCGCCATTTCCTTTACGGCGGCTTTTGCCTTTGCTTTTGACTTCTGCCACTGTTCTCCGCCAAGCTTGTTCAGCTTTATTCCCGAATTATCACCCGAGCCGATATAACGCGAAACAAGGTCGAGCTGGGTCACGGGAACGTGCAGAACGTCGCTTCCCGCATACTTTATTCGGATATAATCCTTTGAAACCCCGCCCGCGTCAACCTTATGAACTCCGTCAAAAACGCCTATCCCATGGGCGTAATGAACCACAAGATCGCCCACGGAAATGTCCTCGAGCGAGCGTATCTCCTCGCCTTTTTTCTTTTTCAGGATCTTGCGTCTTGTCGCGTGTACGGGAGTATGAGTAATTACGGCAATATTTCCGTACTCATATCCCGCGGAGAGCGTTCCTTCAGCGACAACTATCTTTTTTGAAATAACGCTCTCGGGACTTTCGTAAAAGTCAGCGTCAAAGCCGTCCTCACGAAGATCAGCCGCAAGATTTTGCGCGCCCTTTTTTGTACCCGCAAAAATAAAACAGCATTTATTTACGTCAAGATAGTGCCTTAGTCCGTCCTCAAGTATCTTGTACTCGCCGCCCCAAGGCGAGGTCTGTACAGCGTTTATGGCTTTTATCGAGATACCAAGCTCCAATCCGCCGCCGCTTAAAAAGCTGTCGAAATAAACGCGCGCCCTTGCTCTCAAAAGGTCGGTAAACTCGTTTTTTGTCAGCATAAAGCGGTCTAAGCCCTTACATATCTTCCCTTCATCAAGCAGAATTTTCAGATCCTCGGTATGCTGTACGGACGCTGAACGCAGACTCTCGCGGACAGCGCTGTTCTCACAGACAAAAACACTTTTCGCATAATCGAATACAGTTTCTTCTTCGTCATAACAAAGCGGAAAATACTTATCCGGACTAAGCAATTCAACTCCGCCGCGAAGACGGCTTATATCGTTTTCGAGATTTTTCTTTATCTCCAAAGCGTTTTTTGAGCGCAGCTTTTTCAGAAGCGCTTCGATCTTATCGGCAAGCTGTTCGCCGCTGTTAAAGAGGGTTTCCTTTGCGGGAGAAATTTCTATACTTTCGAGAGGATTTGTCCGGCGCTGGGTCTCGACCTCAAACTCACACAGACTGTCAATTTCATCGCCGAAAAACTCAATTCTGTACGGCATTTTACTGCTCGGCGAAAACACATCGACAATTCCTCCTCGAACCGAAAACTGACCGCTTCCCTCGATCTGGTCGCACTTTGAATACCCTGCCGCGATCAGACGCGCAACAAACTCGTTTTTATCGATCTCATCTCCCGAAGAAAGCGTTGTTGTGCGGTTTTTCAGTTCATCACGCGGAATTGTAAGCTGTGCTGCCGCTGACGCGGAGCATACTGCCGCAAGACATTTTCCGCCAAGCATAGCCGAAAGCGTTTCAATACGCTTATGCTCGTATTCAAGCGAAGCCGCGTCAGCGCCCGTAATGTTCAGATCCTTTTCGGGATACAAAAGCGCCGCGTTTTCTCCGAGCATCATGTTTATATCCGAAAGCAGCTTTACCGCGTCGCTCTCGCTTTCCGTAACTATCAGCACGGGAAGCAGATCAGTGCGCTTTAAAAGCGCGGATATAAACAGTGCCTTATGGATATGCGAAACGCCCGTAACAAGCGCGGGCAGAGGGTTATCCGATCTTACATATTTCAACAGCCGCGCAAAGTCGTTATTTTGCTCGGCGGCATTTATAAAAAAGTTCATAAAAACCTCTTTGTTGATTTTATATTATCCGCGTCTAATAACGGAATTATTTAAAAAGAAATTTCAAAACCGCGCAGTACAGCATTTTGCTTCGCAAAACACTGTACTGCGCTATCCAAGCAACGCTTCACACTACGCTGCGCTCCGTGTTCAGCACTGCTTGATTTTTGAAATTTCATGCTTGAATACTACGTGGTTTTGAGTTTATCTACAGTCTGATTCGGTTTTTTAAGAGTTATATTTATTCATCGCGTCGTTGATTTTTCCGTTTACCATAAGCTCTATTGAAGAAACGGCGTTATCAAAGCATTTTTCTATAACCTCTTTGTCTTCCTTTTTAAAATGCCCCAAAACCCAGTCAGCCAAATTATAATCGGGGTGGGGCTTTGCACCAACGCCCATTTTTATTCTGGGAAATTCATCGCTTCCCGAAAGATAAATTATGCTTTTTATGCCGTTATGACCGCCGTCGCTTCCCTTTCTGCGTATTCTTAAATGCCCCGGCTCGAGCGAAATGTCGTCAAACACGATTATCACGCGCTCGGGCGGTATCTTGTAAAACTGCATTGCTTCAACGACCGCCTCCCCGCTGTTGTTCATATAAGTTGACGGTTTCATTATAAGGCAGCGCTTTCCCGAAATGACCGCGTCACAGGTAAGCGACTTGAATTTTATCTTTTTACAGCTCAGTTTGTATTTTTCGCACAGAGTATCGATCGTCATAAAACCGATGTTATGGCGGGTGTTTTCATACTCCGTTCCGGGATTTCCAAGTCCGCAGATAATGTATTCAACTGCCCCCTGAGGCTCGTTTTTTTCGCTCTCCAACTTTTTGAATATATCAAATACAGACATTTTTGCTCCTTTGGAGCCGGTTTGATATTCCGAGAATCCTAAATGACGGCTGTCGGAAAAAATAAACAGGCTCAGACTCCTTTGCTCACGACTAAACCCGCCCGAAAATGATCCGAGCGGGATGTGTTATTCGGTTTTAAACATCAAGCCAAAAATTGTTATGCAATACGCACGATCCTGCATTCCTTACCAAGCGGGTGTGAATCAAGCACAGGCTTTGCAAGACTGCTCATTTCGTCAAAGGAATAGCCGTAATAATACAGCGCCGTAAACTCTTTCTCACACCAGCTCCGCAGATCCCCCGCTTCGCCTACAGCTTCCCTCAGACGCTCCAAAAGGTCGTTTATATCATTGTTTTCGTATACATCATCGGGCAGGTCGTTGCTTAAATACAAGCCCATTCCCTCGAATTTTCCGACCTGAACATCGTCACAGCCTTCGATTTTAAGCACCGAGCCTTTGGCGATATTGATATCGCCGATGAATTTCTTGAACCGCTCCAAAGCGTTGGGAGCTTCATCAGACAGCTCAATATCGATATCACAGGAGTTTATCTCGCCGTTCTTTTCCATAAGAGTGCCGCCGCCCGTAACCTCGCCTAATTCATTCTTTTCGAGAACCTCTTCGATATAATCCTCTAAATTAAAGCGGTGTTTTGGCTGAAGCTTTTCGTTTACGTGCAGTACAACAAACATATATGCTCCTAATTAAACAATATCGTTTGCGTCAAACGGGTCGCCGCACTCGGGGCAGAACTTGGGCGGGTTTGTGGGATCCTTCGGCTCCCAACCGCACTTGTCGCACTTAAAGAGCGGAACCCCGGCGGGCTTGGGCTTTCCGCAGTCCATACAGAACTTACCCTTATTCTGCGCGCCGCATGAACACGTCCACGAGTTATTGTCAACAGGCTTTGGCTTTCCGCACGAAGAACAGAACTTTCCGGTATTGCCCGACGCTCCGCAGACGCAAGTCCAGCCCGCGTTCTGATTGCTGTTGTTATTCTGAGGCTGAACATTAGCCT
>JAFLUE010000014.1 GCA_022508945.1 Oscillospiraceae bacterium | reverse complement strand
GGTGAAAACCGCGTCCAGGAGTATCTCGAAAAGCGCGAAAGCTACGCGGACGCCGAGGTCCATTTTATAGGCGGACTTCAGACGAACAAGGTAAAATACATTATTGATAAGGTTTCAATGATCCATTCTGTTGACAGTGTGCGTTTGGCGGAGGAAATAAACCGCCGCGCCGCACAGCAGGGAAGGGTCATGGATATACTCGCCGAGATAAATATAGGCGATGAAGAAACAAAAGGCGGAATTTCAGCGGACGGGGCGATGAGCTTTTGCGAGGAAATTTCGCGGTTTGAAAACATCAGGCTCAGGGGTCTGATGACGATTCCGCCCGCAGGATGCGGGGAGGAGCTTTTCGCAAAGATGCAGGAGCTTTTTGAGAAGATCAGGGCTATGCACAGCGGGGGGCTGTTTGATACGCTTTCGATGGGAATGTCGGGGGATTATCAAGCGGCAGTAAAGTATGGGGCAACCATTGTCCGGATAGGTTCAGCGCTTTTCGGACAAAGGAAATACAGCGGATCTCCTCGGTAACTTACCGTAAGGGGTCTAAAACAAATAATTGGGAGGAAATTAAAATGGCAGGATTTTTAAAGAATTTGTTTGGGGTAGCTGACGAAGGCGAGGGTTTCGTTGATTACGAAAACGAGTCTTATGATACCTACGACACTTCTTCGAGCGCGGTAACAAACGCGGAAGCTTATTCTTCGGGCTACAGCGAGCCTAAGCCCTACACAAGCAGCTCAAGCTCCAAGTTTGTAAATATCGGCACGGGAAGCGCGTCGCCGGCTAAGATAAAAATTCTCAAGCCCAGAAGCTACGAGGAAGTAATTGAGGTAGCCGTTGACCTTATCCGTGAGGGAACCGTTATTTTCATCAACCTTAACGGTCTTTCAAACGATATCTGCATAAGGATCGTTGACTTTATGACGGGTGTTACGGCGGCTTTCCAGGGCGACATCAAGAAGGTTGACGCATATTGCTATGCGGCGGCGCCTAAGAATGTTGACCTCATTGACAGCATAGACTAAGCTTTATGCCACTGGATCTGACAGAAGATGAGCGTTATCTGTCCGCGCATATTTCCGATTTGATAGATATTAGTTTGAAATCGGGTGTTCCGCGTTTTTCGGCATTTCTGAATGAAAGAGAAGCGGAGATCGCGAGAGAAGCGGCGCGGACAGAGGACGCAATTCCTGTGTTTTTCGGAGGGTATGAGGGTGCGTCGAGGACGGTATGCGGCTTTTTTGAAGGAACATACGGCGAGGATTTCGCCGATGACGCGAAAAGAGAGCTGTTTCCGATTCGCGCCGTATCGTTTGCGTTCCGCGGCCGCGACAGTCTTTCCCACCGCGATTTTCTCGGAGCGATAATGTCGCTCGGGATAAAACGAGAGACTGTGGGGGATATTGTTGTAAATGAAGGCTGGGGAGCGGTGTTTTGCTTAGAAGCCGAGGCTGAGCTAATACTCGGGATAACAAAAATCGGAAATGTCGGAGTCTGCGCTGAGGATAAGTTGACAAGACCGATAGTAAAGCCCGAGCCTGTAAGGTTTACAAAAAGCGTGCCGTCTATGCGGCTGGACTGTATAGTTTCTGCCTGCACAAATTTATCAAGGGATAAATCCGCTTCGCTCGTTAAAAGCGGGCTTGTCAGTGCGGATTTTTCGGTGTGTCTTGAAGTAAGCAAAGCCGTGGCGGAAAATTCTGTACTCTCGATAAGGGGGTACGGAAAGTTTAATGTGTCGAAAATTGTCGGTGTGTCCAAAAAAGGACGGATCCGCGTCGAAATCGAAAAATATGTATAATACTGATTTTCCAATTGTTTAAAGTGTACACAGATGATCTTCATAAAAACCGGTGAGTGAAGTTTTTCTTGGTTTTTCAGACTATGTACACTTTATTTAATGGAAAAGAGTATAAGCTGTTTTTATAGGAATTGCAGACAAGGCCGGCTGCAATTCCTATGGGAACAGGCCGGGCTATGCCCGGTGTGTTTTTTTGTTTAAATTAGCTTAAATACGCTTATCGCGTGAATAATTCGGAAGGAAGTATTAAATGAACGCAAAGGATATTATTGGGAGACATTTTGAGAGAGCGACTTTTAACGGCTATAAAACCGAAGAAGTCGATCTGTTTTTGACAGAGGTTTCGGAAGAGTTTGCAAAGCTTCAGAAAGAGAACGGAGAGCTTGAGCGCAAGCTTGAGGTTCTTGCTGACAAGATCCGCGAGTACCGCGACGACGAGGAGGCTCTTAAGGACGCTTTGCTTATCGCTCAGAAACAGGGCAACGCTATTGTCGCGGAGTCGAAGGCGTCCGCCGAAAAGCTTACTAAGGAAACTAATGAGAATATCGCGAAGAAACTTGCCGATACAAAAGCGAAGAGCGAAAAGACCATAAACGAAGCAAACGAGTATTCCGCAAGGACCCGCAAGGAAGCGGACGAAACGGCGGACAGGATCGTAAAAGAGGCACAGAAAAAGGCGGACGAGATCAAGGCGATCATGGATAAACAGCAGGAGATCCAGGAGAATATCCTTCAGGAGACCAGAAAAGAAACCAACGAATTCAGACAAAGGATCCTCGATAACTATGAGGAGCATATACGCTTTATACAGTCGCTTCCCGAAAAGTGCGAAAACGATTATGTAAAGAAGGTGACCGAGGAGGTCGAAAAGCGCCGCGAGGAAGAGCGCATAAAGAAAGCGGCGGAGGAAAAGGCTGCCGCTGCGAGAGCTGCGGCTCAGCAGAAGGTCGACAACAAGAAAAAGTCCGAAAAACAGCAGCCGATGAGAACTCAGGAGGCTGTTGAAGATAAAAGCGAGAATGAAAAGGGCGTACCCGAAAAGACCGCGGAAAACAACCTTCCTTTCTTTAATTCAAACACCGCGGAAGCAAAGCCGGTTCGCCGCGGTGAGCTGAAGTTCGGAAAAAACAACGAAAAGAACTGAGAATAAAATAAAAATAATTTAGGAGTCAGCTATGCAAGTCGATATCAACAGTACTGTCAATCTGCCGCAGACGGACTTTCCCATGCGCGCAAATCTCCCCAAAAGAGAGCCTGAGATGCTCGATAAGTGGGAGAAGGAGCGTTTGTATTACGCTCTTTCGGAAAAGAACAAGGGAAAGCCGTCATATACCTTACACGACGGACCTCCTTACGCAAACGGAAATATCCACCTCGGAACCGCCCTTAACAAGGTTTTAAAGGACATCATCGTAAAATACAAGTCTATGACGGGATTTAACGCTAATTATGTTCCGGGCTGGGACTGTCACGGGCTTCCGATCGAGCTTAAGGCAATAAAGCAGCTCGGAGTTGACAGCGGTCAGGTCTCTCCCGTAGAGCTTCGCAAAAGCTGCCGACAGTTTGCGCTGTCCTGCCTCGATGAGCAGAAATCGCAGTTCAAGCGCCTTGGAGTATGGGGGGATTTCGACGATCCTTATCTTACGATAAAGCCCGAGTTTGAGGCAAAGCAGGTCGAGGTCTTCGGCGAGATGATGAAAAAGGGCTACATCTATAAAGGACTGAAGCCTGTTTATTGGTGTGCGGACTGCAACACCGCGCTTGCGGAGGCAGAAATAGAGTATCAGGACGACCCGTGCTATTCGATCTACGTGAAGTTCCCTCTGTTTGATGACAAGGGTAAATTCGCGGATCTCGGGATCGACCTTAAGAAAACATCTGTTGTAATATGGACAACGACGACCTGGACGCTCCCCGGAAACCTCGCTATCTGCTTGGGTCCTAATTATGACTACACGCTTGTACACGTTGAGGATGAGCAGAGCAAGTCGAACGGCGAGTATCTGCTTATGGCACAGGAGCTTGTGGACACGGTCATGAGCGCTGTAGGTATCTCAAAGTACAGCACAGTCGGAAGCTTCAAGGGCGCCGATCTTGAATATATAGAAACAAATCACCCGTTTATGCCGAGAAAGTCGCCCGTAATAGTCGGAAATCACGTTACGCTCGACAGTGGTACGGGCTGTGTTCATACCGCGCCCGGATTCGGCGTGGAGGACTATGAGGTATGCAATAAGTATAAGGGAATGTTCAACATCATAGTTCCCGTAAACGAAAAAGGAATTTTGACCGAAGAAGCGGGCGAATTCGCCGGTATCAAAACAAGCGACGCAAACAAGGTAATCGCACAGCGTCTTGAGGACGACAACACGCTTTTGGCGGTTCAGAATATCGTCCACCCTTATCCTCACTGCTGGCGCTGTCACGAGCCTATCATCTACCGCGCTACGGATCAGTGGTTCTGTAATGTTGACGCGTTTAAGCCCGAAACGATAAAGGCGATCGAGGGCGTTAAATGGATACCCGAATGGGGCGAGGAGCGCATCAAGAACATGGTTAATATGCGCTCGGACTGGTGCATTTCCAGACAGAGAAGATGGGGAGTTCCGATTCCCATTCTCTATTGTGAGGACTGCGGAAAGACAGTTGTAAACGACACAACGATAGAGGCGATATCCGATATGTTCCGAAAGGAAAGCTCGGACGCGTGGTATGCAAAAGAGCCTTCGGAGTTTATCCCTGCGGACGTTAAGTGCGAATGCGGCGGCGGTAAGTTCCGTAAGGAAATGGATATTTTCGACGTATGGTTTGATAGCGGCTGTACACACGCGGCTGTACTCAAGGAGCGTCCCGAGCTTTCGTGGCCCGCGGATCTTTATCTTGAGGGCTGTGACCAGTACAGAGGCTGGTTCCAGTCGAGCCTGCTGACTTCCGTAGCGACAACAGGACAGGCGCCTTATAAGGCGGTCTGCACACACGGCTGGGTAGTTGACGGAAATGGACAGCAGATGCACAAATCGAAGGGCAACCAGATTTTCCCCGAGGAAGTTATAAAGGACTTCGGCGCGGACGTTCTGCGCTTGTGGGTCGCGTCGCTGGATTATCACGCGGATATACGCGTTTCAAAGGATATGCTAAAACAGCTTTCGGAAAGCTACCGCAAGATCCGCAACACAGCGCGCTATATCCTCGGAAACCTCAGCGACGGAAAGGATTTTGACCCGAACACGCAGATGGTCGATTTCAAGGAGCTTCGCGATCTCGACAAGTGGGCGCTCGCGCGTCTTGACGAGGTCATCGAAAAGGTCAAGTCGGCGTATGAGGCAATGGATTATTACCTTGCTTATCACGCTTTGATAAGCTTCTGCGTTGTGGATATGTCGAATTTCTATCTCGACATCGTAAAGGACGTTCTTTACTGTGACGCGAAGGATTCGCCCGCGAGAAGGTCGGTACAGACCGCAATGTATGTTATTCTTGACGCGCTCGTAAGGCTTGTTGCTCCGATCCTTACGTTTACCGCGGACGAGATCTGGAGCTTTATGCCGCACAGAAAAGAGGACGATCTGCGCGCGGTCGCGTTCAACCAAATGCCCGAAAAAACGGGAGTTAAGGCTGACGAGGAAAAGTGGGCTAAGATAAAGGCTGTGCGCGACGATGTTCTGAACGCGCTTGAGCTGAAGCGCGCGGACAAGGTAATAGGAAAATCGCTTGAGGCGGAGGTTACGGTTTACACCTCTGACGAAAGCCTTAAAACAATGGAAGCCGACCTTGCGGAAGCGTGTATTGTATCAAAGGTAAACGTCATGACAAGCGGCGAGGGCGAAAATAAGGGCAGCGTATGCTCTGTAACCGCCGTAAAGAAGGCGGGAGAAGCCTGTGCGAGATGCTGGAAGGCGGACGATACGGTAGGCTCCGACAGCGAATATCCTCAGCTTTGCAAGCGCTGTGCGGAAGTTATCCGTCTGAATTTCTGATGTAGTTTAAATAGGGAAGGGGGTTTTCCTCTTCCTTATTTCGCTGAAATAATGCGGTAATTGTAGAATGAAAAGAATTGAAAAGAGGAGCAAGTTGCAGTATATCTGGCTTTTGATCGCCGCGGCTCTGGTGGGACTTGACAGGTTTACAAAGTGGCTCGTTGTGTCAAATATGGAGCTGAAACAGACTATAAACCTCATAAAGATCGGCGATACCGAGGTACTGAATTTCTATTACTGTCTGAACGACGGCGCCGCGTTCAGCAGGTTCAGCGGGCAGAGGATACTTTTAATTATAGTGACCTCTGTCGTTATAGCGGGGTTTTTGTATGCTGTCATCGTAAGGCGTATAAAACAGCCCGTTCATGTCGCGGCTGCGTCGCTTATCATAAGCGGCGGGATTGGAAACCTTATTGACAGAATATTTAACGGCGGGCTTGTAGTTGATTTTATTGATCTTCGGATCATAAATTTCGCCGTATTCAATATCGCGGATATCTGTGCGGTCGTCGGAGCGGGACTTCTCGCGGTATCGGTGGTTGTGGGAGAGATACGCGATATAAGAGCGAAAAAGGCAAATGAAAAAAATGGCGAAAATTGAGTTTTTCGCGGATTCTCCGGACAGGCTTGACAGGCTCGTTTCCGAAAACACCGAGCTTACGCGAAGCTACGCGGCAAAGCTTATTGAGGGCGGTTTTGTGACGGTAGACGGAAAGCCTTCGGACAAGAAATCCGCCGTCAGGACGGGTGCAGCGGTCGTTGTTGAGATACCTGAGGCGGAGGAGACAAAGATCGTTCCCGAAAACATTCCGCTCGACATTGTTTATGAGGACGGCGATCTGCTTATCGTAAACAAGCCTAAGGGCATGGTCGTACATCCCGCCGCGGGGCATTATTCCGGAACGCTCGTAAACGCGCTCATGTACCACTGTAAGGGCAGTCTTTCGGGGATAAACGGCGAGATACGCCCGGGCATTGTACACAGGATCGACAAGGACACAAGCGGGCTTCTTATGGTCGCGAAAAACGATCTCACGCACATAGGACTGTCCGAGCAGATAAAAGAGCATTCCTTTACGCGCGAATATCAGGCGGTCGTGTGCGGCTGTATAAAGGAAAACGGAACGGTAAACACGCCGATCGGACGGCACAAAACTGACAGGAAGAAAATGTGCGTTACCTCCGAGAACTCCCGCGAGGCGGTTACACATTATTCCGTTATCCGCAATTACGCGGGTTATACCCACCTTTCGGTAAGGCTCGAAACGGGCAGGACCCACCAGATACGCGTCCATCTTTCGTATATCGGACACGCGGTTGCGGGCGATGAGGTTTACGGAAACGGAAAGCCGAAGTGGCTTTGCGGTCAGTGTCTTCACGCACAAAAGCTCGGCTTTGTTCACCCGAGAACGGGAGAATATATGGAGTTTTCGAGCGGGCTTCCCGATTATTTTATGAGATTCCTCAGGGAAATTGAAAAGCAATAATGGATTTTAAAAACGTTATTTTTGTAACCGATCTCGACGGAACGCTGCTTACCGATGACAAGCGTCTGCTCGACTGTGACCTTAAGGCTATCGAGCGTTTTCGCGCGGGCGGCGGTATCATCGCCGCGGCTACCGGACGCGGCATTGCAATGGCAAAGCGCGTTGTGGAAATGATAACCGATGTTCCGTCCGTTATTTTCAACGGCGCGGCGGTCTACGATTTCAGCAGAAATGAATTCCTGTGGCGATGTGAAATAGCCAAGCGCGCGTATGACTATGTTGACATTATCGCACGGGCTTTTCCGAATATAGGCGCGGAGGTCTTGTGCGAGCGGGCGATATATGTGCCGTATCTTAATGAAGTTGAGAAGACGCACCTTGATTGGGAGCAGATAAAGCCCGAATATCTCGGTGTTTCGGAGATCCCGAAGAGCGGCTGGCTGAAATTTCTTTTTTCGGGTGAGCCTGAGCTTATTGATAAAGTCGAGAGATTCATCGAAGCGGGAGATTTCGGCGGGGTACATTGGATACGCTCCGGTCCGCTGTTTTACGAGTGTTTGCCCGAGGGCGTAGATAAATGGTCGGGATTTCAGCATCTTATAAAGCTGCTTCATGACGAAGAACGTTTTACTGTCGCGGCGGGAGATTATAATAACGATACCGCTATGATAAAGAACGCGGATCTCGGCTGCGCTCCTATAAACGCTTTGGAAAGCGTGAGGGACGCGGCGGATCTGGTTGTATGCGACAACAACAGCGGAGCAATTTCCGAGATCATTGACTATATCGGGAAAATATAGAGTTGAAAACGTGTATAATGGGGTTTTGTACCCCTGATAAATAAAAACAACAGAACTGTGGAGGGAGAAATGGACGAGAAACTTGTTCGAGAGCTTGAAATTGATGCGGCAAAAGTAAGAATAGGCATCATTGACGGCGTTTATAACGCGAAGTGCGGACACCCGGGAGGCGCGCTGTCGATAGCGGATGCGCTTGTGTATATGTATAAACACCGCCTTAATGTTGACCCTGCCGATCCGAATAACCCTTCGCGCGACAGAGTCGTTTTGTCAAAGGGACATTCCGCGCCCGCGCTTTACGCGGTTTTGGCGCTGAGAGGTTTTTTCCCGTTTGACGAGCTTAAAACGCTCAGACAGATAGGTTCGATGCTTGAAGGACACCCCGACTGGAAGAAGGTGCCAGGAGTTGACGCAAGCACAGGTTCGCTCGGTCAGGGTATTTCGCAGGCTTGTGGAATGGCTCTCGCGGGAAAGTTGTCGTGCGAAGGCTATAAGGTTTATACAATTTTAGGCGACGGAGAGCTTGAGGAGGGTATGGTATGGGAAGCAGCCATGTTCGCTTCTCATTACAAGCTCGATAATCTTGTCGCTATCGTAGATAACAACAATCTTCAGATCGACGGAAAGATAAGCGAGGTCATGTCGCCTTATCCTATCGACGAGAAATTCGAGGCGTTCGGCTGGAACGCGATAACAATAAACGGTCATGATTTCTCGCAGATGGAAAAAGCGTTTGACGCGGCGGAAAGAGTGTTTGAAAAGCCTACGGTAATTATCCTCAAAACGACTAAGGGAAAGGGCGTTGATTATATGGAAAACGCCGTGGAGTGGCACGGAAAAGCCCCCGGCGACGAGGATTATCAGCGCGCGGCAAAGCAGTTAAGAGAACATCTCGCGGAGCTTGAAGGGAGCGTGAAATAATGGCGGAAGTAATTAAACGCGCGACCCGCGAGGGCTACGGCGACGGACTTTGCGAGTTAGGCGAGCTTCGTCCCGATATGGTAGTGCTTGACGCGGATCTGTCGGCGGCGACAAAGACCTCGGTTTTTCAGAAGGCATATCCCGAAAGATTTTTCAACTGCGGAATAGCCGAGCAGAATATGATGGGCGTGGCTTCGGGACTTGCCTCGACGGGCAGGCTTGTTTTCGCAAGCTCCTTTGCGATGTTTGCCGCGGGCAGAGCATTTGAGATCATTCGTAATTCAATTGCTTATCCCCAGCTCAACGTAAAGATCGGCGCGACTCACGGCGGGATCTCGGTAGGCGAGGACGGCGCGACCCACCAGTGCTGTGAGGACGTGGGCATTATGAGAGCGCTTCCGAATATGACCGTAATCGTTCCCGCGGATTATGTCGAGGCAAAGGCGGCTGTTCTTGCTATGGCGGAACATGAAGGACCGACATATCTGCGCTTCGGACGATTGGCGGTGCCTGTATTCAACGCTCCGGACTATAAGTTCGAGCTTGGGAAGGGCATTACAGTAAAGGACGGAAAGGATATTACGATAATCGCAAGCGGACTAATGGTCGCCGAAGCGATCGAAGCCGCAGGAGCGCTCCACGAGCAGGGGATCGACGCGCGTATAATCAATATCCACACGATAAAGCCTATCGACCGCGACATAATCGTAAAAGCGGCAAGAGAGACGGGTAAGATCGTTACAGTCGAAGAACACAGCATTATCGGCGGTCTCGGCTCGGCGGTAGGCGACGTTGTGCTGGAGGAATATCCCGTTCCGGTAATAAAGATCGGCATAAACGATGTTTACGGACACAGCGGTCCGGCGAATTTACTGCTTAAAGAGTTCGGTCTTTGTGCGGAAAATATTGTAAACGTTGTTAAAGCGGCTGTAAAAGCGTGACACAAATGAATCAGACCCTCGCGTTTTAATAAGCGCGAGGGTATTGTTTTACGGAAACGTTTACTTTCAGAATATCATACTGATTTCCGATAAAAAGCAGACAAATTGCTGTAGGCAGCAACTTTTCAGTGAAGATTTTGTCCACTTTTTATCGACATAGTATCAGATCGTGTTCACAGCTTTTTTAATTGCCCGCGTGTTGAAAAACGCGCGGATTTTGTGTTGAATAGTATTTGCTCAAATTGTACAAAATTGATAAAATATATTGACACCAGTAAACTTTTATTGTATAATAAATATAAGCTGTGGTCTATACTGATTTCTCATTAAAATGTATACAAAAATCTTCGCAAAAATCATAGGCATAATTTTTGGCTCAATAAGTGTTTTCCGAATGTATATAACAAAGTTTTGTGTGAAGCCGAATAATGCGGCGTTTTTTGGCGAAGCCGAATAATGCGTACTTTTTAACGGGAATATTGTATTTTCCGCGGATAAAAGAACAAGGAGAATTGAGTTATGGCTGATTTGGTTAGTGAGATGCTTGGGAAATTTACGGAATTAGCCCAAGAAGAAAAGAATATCAACGCGGATATCGATAAAGCTCTGAAAGAATATAACGATTATTGTAAATCATCGGATAACGACCTTAACAGAAAGCTTGAGGAGATACGGGGAAAGATCCGTAAGGTCTCCGAGCTGATGCAGTATGCCCGCGAACACGCCAGAGATCTCGAGGAAGCGCAGATGCCGTTTGAAACATCGGAGGGCGTTCTCGAAAGTATTCGTCAGACAATAAAGCTCGATTCAAGAAACGACCCGAACGCCGAGTCGCTTTACACAAAAGCTTCGGGGCAAAAGCTGTTTTATGAGGCGGAAATGGAGCGAACCAGAAAGCTTATCGAAGGCAGCAAGGTTCAGGCTAAGCGTCAGTACGACAGCGACGTGGCTTTGCTTGAAAGCAGAAAGGAAAAGCACGAGCAGGAGCTTCGCGCTTATGTCTTGTCAGAGGACTTCAAGCGCTATTTACAGCTTCTGTCGTTCGATAAATCCGCGTTCAATTCTCACAGCACGGTAAATCTTATAGATAAAAGCAAAATTTCCATCGGTCAGCGCAGGATACGTTTTTCCGTTCCTATGGAGGTAGAACAGGATCTTACGACCATTTCCAACGGAGAATATAACCCCGCTTCGAGAACCATAGGCGCGCCGTTCAGGGTTCCGACCCAGAAGGGCAGCGTCCTTATGCTCGAATATGACGATAGAAACCAGACATATCTTATGGGCGGAGTGGAAAGGCTGCTGCTGAACCTGATAAAGTATTGCGGCACGGAAATAACCGATATGGTCTATCTTGACCCGTCCGCAAACAGCCTGGAATCCTTAGGCATCATGTCCGCTTTTGCAAAGGGCATAAATCCGTTTATTATCGCGCCGCAGTCGCCTATTGAAATAAACAGCAAGATGTCGGAGATCTATTCGGCGATTAAAGCAAACCCCACTCCGAGCGTTGTTTCGAGAGTGATCGTGATAAACGGCTTCCCGGAGAGTTTTGGTCCGGAGTTCAGCGATCAGGTAATGGACCTGGCGAGAAATATAGCGCAAAGCGGCGTTATGCTCATAATAATACATAACGGTGCGGAAAGCGACAATGATATCATAACCGAGCTCCGCAGCAGCGCAATAACGATCAGAAGCAGAAACGGAAGCTTTTACATCGACAGAACACGCGAAAGCCTTTTCTGGTATTCAAAGCCGTCGGATATTCCCGACGCTGTACGCAGAATGTATATTGAACAGCGCAGGGTTGCGGGAGTTCAGCAGACTCCTGTTCAGCCTGCCGCATATACAGCGCCCCAGCCCGCCTATACCGCGCCCGCGCCTGTTCCCGCTGCACCTGTTGCGCCCGCGCCTGTTCCCGCTGCGCCCGTTGCACCTGCACCCGCGCCCGCAGTCGATACAACACCCGCTCCCGAGGCTCAACCCTATGCCAATGCGCCTCAGCCCGAAGAAGTGTCGGAGGAGATCGAGAAAGCAGATCAGGTAAACGAGGATCTCGAGGAGGATGTTGAGACAAATTCTCCCGAAGCAGCAGAGGAAGAGGAAGTAACCGCCGAAAAGGGTTCGCGCAGACTGCCTAAAATTATACTGAGCAAACGCGGAGACCGCCTTGATATAAGCAATAACGCGGCTTATATCTGCGGTAAGAACGGCGAAGACAGAACGAAGATAGTAAAAGCGGTTCTTGACCGAATCCAGGCTTGTACCCACCCCGACAGCGCCGAGCTATGGCTTTTTGACAATGATCACAGTCTTTTCGGTCTTGTAGCTTCGGACAGCGCACACCTTAAATACGCAATATCGGACGAGGCGGACGAAACGGCTGTTGATTTTGTGGAGCTGCTTGTATGTGAGAAAAATTCACGCGTGGCATTGTTTAAAGAAAAGCATTATGCGGATTATGACGAGATTCCCGAAAGCGTATATCTCCCGAGAATAATCGCGGTTATAAGCGACTTTACGGAGCTTCTGAGGGCGCTTGACAGGGCGCCGAAGTATTTCGGAAAAAGCGCGAGGCGTTCACTTGAAAGCCTGATCAAAAACTGCGCTAAATACGGTATCAATCTTGTTCTTGTCGGAAGCACATTCTCCGAAAACGGAAAAGCTCCTGATGTTTTGGGCAGCTCGGTTGAAAGCGCGGCGGCTGTTTTTGGCAGGGAAAAGGCGCTTGGAGTTCTGTTTGACGGTACTGTTCCGGGCAGGATCCCCGAAGGTCATGTTCTGGTGTCGGGTACAAACGGCGCGGTGCTTGCGAAAATAGATATTCCCGAGCAGGACGAAGCAAAGAGCTTTACACAGTCGTACGAGTATGACGGAAACGAGGAAAATTACCTCGAAAAGAATCCGCTTATCGCCGACAGAAGTACGGCGGTATCATACAGCGAGCGCGAAAGCTCGCGCGCGGAGCTTATAGCGATTCGCGAAAACAGCGAGATAATGCTGTTTTTGGGAGAGCCGAGCCGTATCTCGGCAAATGCGCCGATCATTTTACGCGAGGATTATGCCGAAAACCTGCTGGAGCTTGCTCCGAAAAGCTCCGAGAAATCGGCGGCGGCTACGGTTGCGGCGGCGCTAAAGTCGCTCGAGGAGCAGGGAATATCCGCGGAGATAATCACAGCAAAGGACAATTCCGTTTACACGGAGCTTGCGGTAAGCGGCTTGCTGAGCGGAGTCAAGGTCGTTGAAAGCGACGGCGCCGCGGCGCGCATAAAGGAGCTTTCCTCACAGCTTGGTTCGGGCATGATGAATGAGCTTTTGATCATTCTCGGCGGAGATGTGCTTATGACATCTATCCATGCCGAGGATCAGAATGCTTCGGCGGAGCTTAAAAAGCTGTTTTTAAAGGGAGCGAAAAACGGCTGCCGCGTAATGTTTGTATGCTCAAGCGTAAGCCAGATGGCTTCGGGATTTTTAGCGCTGTTCAGACACAAGGTCGTTTTCCCGTGTCCCGCGGCAGAGGCGGAAAAGCTCCTCCAAATCAGCGATTGCGAGCTTTTGAACAACGCGTTCAGGGTAAGCGATGACAGCGAGGAATTCTCGGCGGTTCCGTACAAGATCTGATAATAGAAATAAAAAAACAGGGCGTTCTCGAAATAGAACGCCCTAATTTTTTCACCAAACTATTACTTTTCTTCTTTTTCTGAGGGCGTGTTATGCGACCTCAGGCTCCATTTCAAACTTTCCCTATAGGCTTTTTTTAACCGCTTATACCAAGAAATTCCTCGAGTGTAAGCCCACTGTCGTGGATCAGCTTTGCGGTGCTTTTGCCGACGTATCTTAAATGCCACGGCTCGTAGATATACCCCGTTTCATCAAACTTGTCCTCAGGATATCTTACGATCAAGCCGTATTTGTAGCAATTCTTACCTATCCACCGAGCCTCGTCCGTAAACGCATAGTCGTTTTCCGTTGAGGTAATATCAACCGCAAGCCCCGTCTGGTGTTCACAGTGACCGGGTTTAGCCGAATATGTGCTTGCGGTTTCGATTCCGTCCAGCTCACACCACGACTTATAAACCTCCTTCTGAGTTTCATAGTCCCTAAAGCCCGATACGATTTTCATTGGATATCCCGAGTCCTCGCGCATTTTTACAACTGCCGCGCGAAGCTCGTCGCTCAGTCCGTTTCCGTAATCGTTCGGTATCGAATACCTTTTGTTTACAACAAGTATGCCCCCGACATAAGTAACGCCGTCTGCATTAACAGGCTCGGGCGCTTTTATTTTCGCGGTCACGGTGCCGCTGCAAATAATATCGTCAAAAGAATTTATAACGTGGATCGTTCCCGTTCCGTAGATCTTCGCTTTTTTCGCGATCTGAAGCTGCCCCTCAACATACATATCTCCCCGCAGCTCGATCTCTCCGTTCAGCACCACAGCTCCGCCGCTTTCGATCATTATCGAGCCGCCATTTTCACACACGACCTTGTCGTCTATAAGCAGTATTTTCCCGTTCGGAATACGAAGCTCGCTGTTTTCCGAGATCGCGCCGCTGAGTGCGGATTCCGCTCCGGAGCATCCGCACAGCATTACGCCAAGAATAAAGATCAGTGTAAAAATGAGTATCCTTTTCATTATATCACCGCTTTGAACGCTTCCTCATGTTAATACCTTTTCAATAACCTTCGCAAACAACACCGCGTCTTTAAGAAGCTCGTCTGCCGTAATGAATTCGTTGTCGCCGTGCATATGATAGTCCGTATCTCCGCGCTCCGCGCCGAACGCAACGCCGCCCTCGATATCATGAACGTAGGTTCCTCCGCCTATCGCCACGCAATAACCGCGCTCCCCCTCAACTTCCTCGTAAACCTCAAGAAGCCCGCGGACAAACTCGCTGTTTTCCGAAACAATATGCGGTTCGTCGCCGAGAGTTACTTCAAATCCGAAATTGTTTTCCGAAAAGACCTCGCGGCACTTGTCTTCGACCTCCGAAAGCGTCATACAGGTAGGAAAACGAATATCGAAATGCCCCACCGCCGAAGTCCTCGTCATGGTAAACCTGCTGAATACACAGGTAAGACCGCCGCTTTTGTCGGAGCGTTTAAGCCCGAGCGAAGCGCCGTCCGTTTCTCCGAACGGAAACAGATTTTCTATTCCTCTTAAAACATCGCGCTGTCTGCAATCGGATATAGGAAGCTTTCCGCTGTCAAACATTCTGTTGATAAGCGATACAAGCGCCGTCAGCGCGTTTATGCCTCCCTCGGGAGTTGACGCGTGAGCTGCTTTTCCCGCTGCCGAAATTTCAATAAACCTGTCGTCGTCGGGGTCATTATTTACCGTGAATTTAACTCCCGAGCGGTCCTCGGAAATTACTTCAAGCAGAGCGTCTCGTGTTATCGACTGTAAAACCGCCGATGCTTCGTCGGGAACGGCGTTTATTACCGTCCCGCCGCCAATTGACATAATATTTCCGCGTCCCGAAAGGTTTCCGATAAAACACCCTCTTATCATTCCCTTTTCGATGTTGATAACGGGAAAGCTTCCGTCGGGAGTAAACACCTTCGGCGGAAATTTGTCGTGCTTTTTGTATATCTCGAGGTCTTCCGAGCCGTTTTCCTCGTTCGTTCCGAAAATCAGCCGAACTCCCTTTTTGAGCGGGATATTCAGCTCCTTTACACATTTGAGCGCGTATAATGCCGCAACCGCGGGTCCCTTGTCGTCAATTGCTCCCCTTCCGAAAAGTACGCCGTCTTTCTCGGCAAGCTCAAACGGGTCTGTATCCCAGCCGCCTTTGTTCGCGGGAACAACATCGAGGTGGCATAATATCCCAAGCTCAATACCCTTTTCGGGATACAGATCCGCGCAGATGACCGCGTTTTCGTAGTTGGTCACAGCAAATCCGCTTTTTTCGCAAAGCTCCGCCATTTTCAAAAGCGCCCTCTTGGGTTCTTCGCCGAACGGCGCGTTCTCGCTTGGATTACCCATAACGCTCGGGATCGCGATAAGCTCCGCCAGAGCGCGGATCATTTCATCCTTTTTGGAGTTGATATAGTTGTTCATAATTGCAGTCCTCAAAAAAACATATTGCAAAAAAGTCTGCTTTAAGCCTGTTGAGAAGCTCAGAGCGAGGAAGACGTATCATGATTATCATTCATATTTCGGAATATCTTCAAAGGCGATCTCCTCATAGCTTGATCCGTCACGGGCAATTTTATAATACTCTCCTAATGTTGACCGTCCATTTTCTTCATCCCAAAGAGTAGCATCGACATACAGATAATCGTTATCATGGTAACGAATATAACTGATATTTGACATTGGCGGCAGCAACGTAATACGCTCTGCACTGCCTTCGACATCGTCAGCAGATAAATCGTATTTTGTAAGTACGCTGTATTCCAAACAGTAAAGAAAATCGTCCTCAGAGAAAGCCGGGCTTTCTTTCATGGATAATTTTATCACTAAATCGTAACCGCCATTATCCGTTTTGCGGAAAATCCCATGCACTGCCAATTCATCTTTAGGGTCGATCGGACCGTAAGTATATTGCCCGCTTGGAGCATTAATAAGCCCGAATTGCTGCTCAGACTCAGCTATATGGCTGTAATCCGCAGAGCTTGAATTGCTGTCACTTTCGGCAGGCTCATTTTCCGCAGAGTTGGAAATGCTGCCGATACTTTCGGATGGTCTATTATCCGCACAGCCCGCAAGGGAGATCATAAGTACAGCGGCTAAAAATAATGTTAATTTACGCATAGCCATTTCCTTACTTATTATTCATCATCTCTATCATAATATCCGCTACTTTATTTACGTCTCCGCAGCCTGTTGTTATGACCAAATCGCCAAATTCGGCATTATCAACAACGTACTTAGCCACTTCCTCAAATGTCGGAAACCATACACAGCCGTCTATCTTTTCGGCTAAGTCCTTTGCGTAGATGTTGTAGGTGTTTTTCTCGCGGCTGCCCATAATTTCGGTCAGTACTACCTTATCCGCGATCGACAGCGCCTCTGCGAATTCATCAAGCAGCATTGCCGTGCGCGAGTAGGTAAAGGGCTGGTGTACTACCCACACTCTCGGAAAGCTCATCTCCTTCGCTGTCTTAAGCGTCGCGGAAATTTCCGCGGGGTGATGACCGTAGTCGTCCACAAACGTTACGCCTTTGATATTCGCCAGCTTTTCAAAGCGCCTTTGCGCTCCCGAAAACTCCGCAAGCCCCTGCTTTATCGCGGGGATAGAAATGCCTGCCGTAAACGCCGCCGCCGCAGCAGCCACCGCGTTATAGACATTGTGTATCCCCGGCACGTTTATCACTATCTGACAAAGCTCCTCGAGCTTGCTCATAAGTGTAAATTCCCATGAAAAGTCCGATATCTGCCTGATGTGTTCGGGATAGAAATTGCTTTCGCGCGTTTTTCCGAAGGTAATAATGTTTACTTTTGTATTTGCGTTTTTGATAGCCTCTATAGTGTTTTCGTCCTCGCCGTTTGCGATTATCGCGTCTGTTGTAAGCTCGCAGAACTTTGAAAAGCTTTTCTTTAAGTTATCCATTGTTTTGAAATAGTCGAGGTGGTCGCGGTCTATGTTCAGTATTACCGAGATATTCGGAGACAGGTGTAAAAACGTGTCCTTAAATTCACACGCCTCGCATACCATATATTCCGAGCTTCCCGCGCGCCCGCTTCCGTCTATCGCGCGAAGCTTTCCGCCGATAACTGCCGATGGGTCGACCTTTTCCGCAAGCAGGATCATCATAAGCATTGATGAAACGGTGGTTTTTCCGTGAGTTCCCGCTACGCAAATTGCCTTGTTAAACTGCTTAGTGACAAGCCCCAAAAGCTCGCTTCTTTCCATAAGCATAACGCCGCGCTTTTCCGCCTCTCTCGCCGCGATAAGCTCGGGATTGTCGTCCATTATTGCCGCGGAATATACTATACAGTCCGCGTCGCCGATATTTTCCGCCGCTTGTCCCATATATACGGGTATTCCCATTTCCCTTACCGCGTCGAGCGTAGAGGTTTCGTTGTTATCCGAACCCGTGAGATAATACCCTTTTGAATGAAGTATCTGTGCAAGCGGATACATTCCGCTTCCGCCTATTCCTATAAAATGAATATGCTTTTTATCTTTAAGAAAATTTTCCAAGTATAACAGCTCCTTTTCTGTCGGGAATTGCGGAAAAAACAAATGCTCCCGATTAAATTTATGTATATTTCGCCGCTTTTATCCCACAATAATTTCCTGAGAGCCTGTTTTAAACTCGAAGCTCGAGAAACGACGGCAGACTCAAAACAAATCCAACAACGGAGGCTTTTATGGAAATAAGCGACATCAAAATCAGAAAAACAATGAACGAGGGCAGACTTCGCGCCGTGGTATCAATAACCATCGACAACGCCATCGCCATCCACGACATAAAGCTCGTTCAGGGCGACGAGCGGCTGTTTGTGGCTATGCCCTCAAGGCGCGAGGACAGCGGCGTTTTCCGCGACATAATCCACCCTATATCTTCAAACGTCCGTGATGAGCTTGAGCAAAAAATTGTAAAAGCATATGAGGATCATATTCAATAGCTCTTTTTGAGAAACATTACTGTTTTCAGTATAGCGAGCTGAGTTTTCGCGTCCTCGATCTCATTATTCATAACCATTTCCGCCGCTTTTTCAAGCGGTATTTTTTCTGTGTCGAGAAATTCGTCGCTGTCGAGCCTTTTTTCGCCCTCGTGAAGTCCGCGGGCGAGATACATATAAATTATCTCGCTGTCGTATGCGGGAGTAGGGAACAAGCGCCCTAAATAATCGTATTTATCGCAGGTACAGCCCGTTTCTTCCTTAAGCTCCCTCAGTCCGCAGTCATAGTGGCTTTCGCCGTATTCAAGCTTTCCCGCGGGAATTTCAACCAGCGCCCTTGCGTGGGGATAGCGGAACTGCCTTACAAAAATCACGTTTTCATTTTCATCGAGCGGAACAACACAGACCCCTCCGGGGTGTTTTATGACCTCGCGCGTCACTATGTCTCCGTTTTCAAGCTCCGCCTTATCCACAAAGAGCTTTACGACCCTTCCGTCAAAAATCTGCTCGCGCGATAGAGTTTTTTCTTCAAGATGCATATCATTCGTCCTTATCGGTTTTGTCTTTTTTGCCTGCTTCTGTTTTTGAAATGCCTTTTATATACGCCATATGAGCCGATATTCCTTCCGTCTGCTCACAGTCGAAAAGGTGGGCGTATCTTACGGGTCTTTCCTTCATTACAAAGTAAATTATAAGAAGATAAATTGCCAGCAGCGCTATCCCCAAGATCGTCGCGATCAAACCATACCTTAATCCAGGAGTTTCATACGTAAACTCAATATCACATTCTCCCGCGGGAACGCGTATACCGATAAGACCGCCGTTTATTTTGTCGACCTCGGCTTTTTCTCCGTTTATTTTACAGCTCCAGCCCGTGCAGTACGGAACCGTAAAGCATACCAGCTTGTCGCTCCCATAGTTTGTTTTGGAGGTAAATCCGCTTTTGGTGACTTCAAAATCCAAAACGCCGTTTTCTATTTTTTCCTTTGCGTCGACCTTAAACTGAACATAAGAGATATTGTACCTGCTGTCATCCTCTTCGAGAATATCTCCATACTTTTCGATCTGCTCATCTGTAAGGAATACCGACCTTACCATAAGATTATCCGCTTTGTCAGTCCCCTTTACTCTTCCAATGGGGAAGTAAGTGTCATAAGCAAAGCCCATGGGAAGCGCGAGGTCTGTTGAATAAATATCGAACTCACCCTGCGTATCTATATAATCATAGATCTCGAGCTGATGAATCCACGAAACTCGGGCTGCTTCGCTTGTGTTTTTGCGGAGCATGATATATTTCACTCTTGTAAGCGCCCTGAAAGCATATTGCGAATAGTCAGGATCGGAGTTTACGCTTCTATTGATCCCCAGTGTTTCATAAAGCTCGAAGGTCGAACCGGGAATTATGCTCGTAAAGCTTTTCAGGGAGCTGCTTTCGCTGAACATATTGAAGTTGTTTGTTTCGTTTACGCCCTCGATACGGTAGAATTCATCGTCGTCAATATCAAATCTCGCGTTTAGCGCGGAATCATAGTATTCTATATCTCCTCCGAGATATCGTCCGAGTCCTAAAAAGTACCAGCTTAAAATGAGCGAGCATACTATGACCGCTCCGGTGATGCGTTTCATATATTTTTCAAACCTGAGCTTTTTCCTTTGCTTCAAAAGTATAAACAGCGCAATAAGGAACAAAAGCGCAATGACGATCTGGATATATATGCGCCCGTCAACTCCCGCTTTTTTGAAAAAGTCGAGGTCGTCGCGGTTTATGAGAAAACGAGGGACAAGACTGCTTGTTTTTACTCCGTCAACAGTTTTTGTTACTACAAACGGCGTAAGAAGCACAAACAGCGAGGTGATAAATACTCCCCAGAAGCAAGCCTTTCGTCCGTATTCAATGTCGCATTCTTCGTGTTCGAGAGCATATGCCGTCGCTAAACAGCAGATAAGCTCGGGCATATAGAACCAGCGCGTGTAGTAGTTGTCGTTAAGCATGGTAAACATCGCGTTGAATGCCGGGATAAACGCCATGATAAGGCAGACAGTGAGGACCGATCTCGCCCAGTGTCCTTTTGCGCCTCTTAAAAACGCGATTACGCCCGCCATTGAAAACAGCGGCAGATACAGCGCTACGCTTGACCATTTCGCGTTTGCTTCCGTAAACATATTGTTTCTTGCGGGAATTTCGGGAGGGAAGAACATACTTTCTATAAGCAGCCCATAGCGCTGTTTGTTTGAGAAGAAGATGAAGTCCCAGCCCGAGAGGGTACTTGTCGAGCGCGGCACATCAAGCACCTGATAGATAGACGGAAAAAACAATACTCCCGCTATCATCACTCCCGCTATGCATTCAAACATAAGGAAGAACAAGTCGCTTAGACCCACGCGAAAGCGTCTGTCCATTAAAATACGGCATGAGAAATAAATTGCGAGGAAAACACATTCGCCTATAAAGAAGAAATAGTTTGCCAGACAGTTTATCGCTATCGTCAGCGCGAAAACACCTCTGCGCTTGTTTATGACCGCCTCTTCAAGACCTATCAAAAGCAGCGGGAACCAGATAATCGCGTCCTGAAACTGAAAGAAGATATTGTAGATATTAAAGCTCGAAAACGCATAAAGAAGTCCGCCTATAAGGGCTGTCTGCGGTTTAGTTACAAAACGCCTTATGTAAATAAACCCGAAAAAAGAAAACAGCGCGATCTTTACACACAAAAGCGGCGCCATAAGATAATGCGAGACAGACGAGGGAAACAGGCACATAAACCAGAAAAACGGACTTCCGAGCGTATAGTAGGTATAGCTTCCGACAAAATTCGCGCCGAGGTCCGTACTCCAGTCCCAGCCCATTGTACCGTTATGGACCATTTCTATACTGTGCTTAAAAAATGGGATCTGCTGTGAATTATAGTCACCGTAAAACGTGAAATATCCGCGGTCTATTATCACAAACGGCAGAAACATTACCGCCGCCATAATAAGCGCGACAAAAAACGCTTTTTTATAATAGCTTTTTTCTTTACTGTACATTTATATTCCTCGAATTTTTTTATTGAATTGTCAGATTATGGGAAAAGCGATGCTTCAAACTTTTCGACAACCTTTACTTTTCCGGGGGAACCTTTTCTGTAGAAAGGGTTCCCCCGGACCCCCTCCCAAAGACTTTTTGTACGCTTCCCTATGGTGCGTTACATCTTTTCGGGCGCGTCAATTTTAAGAAGCGACAGAATGTTTTTGATAACGGTTTTCGATGCCTCGCAAAGCGCTAATCTCGACAGCTTCACGTCGCTGTCCGCGGTTTTTATGTCACAACTGTCATAAAATTTATGGAAGATCTGCGCCAGCTCATATACATATTTTGTGAGCTTGAACGGGGAATATTCGCGCGCTGCTTCATTTATAAGCTCGGGATATTCCGCGATCTTACGTATAAGCGTTTTTTCTTCCTCCGCCTCGTATTTTGTAGGCTCGCCGCTGTATTTCGCGCCGTCCTCAGCCATTTTTCCGAGCAAACGGCAAATTCTCGCGTGGGCATACTGAACATAGAAAACAGGGTTTTTCGAGCTTTCCTCCACAGCTAAATCCAGATCGAAATCAAGATGTGTGTCGGCGGCTCGCAGATTGAAGAAAAATCTCGCATTGTCAATAGGCACCTCGTCAAGAAGCGTCGCGAGTGTTATCGCCTTTCCCGAGCGTTTGGAGAGCTTTGTGGGCTTTCCGTCGCGCACCAGCATCACCATCTGGCAGATAACAACGTCGAGCCTTTGCTCGTCAATGCCCATTGCTTTAAGGCATATTCTCATTCTCTTTACATATCCGTGATGATCCGCGCCGAGAACGTCTATCGCCGTGTCATAGCCTCTTGTGATAAGCTTGTTGTAGTGATATGCGATGTCGGGGACAATATATGTCGGAAAACCGTTTGAGCGTACAAGCACAAAGTCCTGTTCGCCGCCCAAAGCCTCTGCGTTCAGCCACAGCGCGCCGTCCTTTTCATAGGTGTGACCGCCCGCTTTAAGGTGTTCAATGACCTCCGTGACCGCTCCGCTGTTGTGCAGACTGCTTTCCTTAAACCAGTTGTCGTATTTTATGCGGTATTTGAGCAGGTCGTCTTCAAGCCGCTTCTCATTAAGCGGAAGCGCATAGTCCACCAGCGCCTTTCTGCGTTCCTCCTCGGACTTCCGCGCGTAAGAATTGCCGTTTATATCATAGAAATTCTTTGCGTGTTCGATTATATCCTTTCCGAGATAAACGTCCTCGGGCATATAAAACGGGTCGTTTTTGTCCGCGGGAGAATCTTCGCTGTCCGCGGCGGTCTTGTCATAAACAGCGTCGCAGAGCTTCTCCAAATCGCCGCCGCATTCGCTTATGATCTTCTGTCCTTCATCTCCGCAAAGCTGGAGATAGCGCAGATCGAGGGATTTTCCGAACTTCGCGACCTGGTTACCCGCGTCGTTTATGTAAAACTCGCGGTCAGCCTTATATCCCGCCGTCTGCAAAAGCGAAGCAAGACAGTCGCCTATCGCACCTCCGCGGGCGTTTCCTATGTGCATGGGTCCCGTAGGGTTCGCCGAAACAAATTCAACAAGAACGCGCTTTCCTTCTCCCAAATCGGTCTTTCCGTAATCATCGCGCAAATCAAGCACATTCTCCACTACCGACGAGAAGAACTGACCGCCGAGGAAGAAATTCAAAAATCCCGCTCCCGCAAGCTCCACCTTATTGAAAAGCGTTCCCGAAAGCTCGATCGCGCCGCGTATCTTCTCGCCGAGAGTGCGCGGATTTGTTTTAAGAGTCTTCGCACAAACAAGCGCGGTGTTCGCGGAAAAGTCGCCGTGGGCGCTGTCCGCGGGTATCGTTACCGAAAACGCGGGCAAAGGCTCCGAGGGTAACTCTCCCTCAGCCGTAAGCTTTCCGAGCGCCTTCATGATAATTTCCTTAATTTCGTTCTTTGCTTCATTTACCGCATTATAATACATTTTTACGTCCTCACATTCTAAGTCAACGCCGCACAAAGACCGCCTCTCGGGCTTTGTGCGGCATTTGCTTTCACGCATTATGCACACGTTATCCGCATATTATCCGCACGTTTTCCACGCATTATCCGCGCATTATCCGCCTGCGGCGGAAAACGCTGCGGCAAAAAACGCTGCGGCAAAAACTTTGCGGCGGATAACGCTTTGCCGAAAAACGCTGAGCAAAATGCTTTTTCATATTGCACAAATTCTTTCTAAACGCGTTATTGCCGAGTCGAATTTGCGCGGTCCGACGGCGATGTTGCCGTATGATCTTCGGTTGTCTTAACCTTTATCGTGATCTCGTTTTCTGACATAAGTCCGCCGTTTACATCTATCGAATACTTAAGGTGTATTTTTCCGCCGTTTTCGCTTAAGTTACGGTGGATAAACTTTGTGGTTATTCCGACCATACAGTCGCCGAATTCCGTACCATAGTGGCAAAAATGCCGAGTGTTGTCCTGAAAGACGAGGTTTGAGAATGACGTGCCTGTTCTTGTCATTGTGATAAGGTCTCTGTCTACCATAAGCTGAACGTGGCTCCCGTCGTAGCCCGTAGCCTCGCTTTCGTCATAATCGATGAAAAACGCGCCCTTATGAAGCCTGAATTCGCCGCGGGTATAAAGCTCGGATTCGTCAGTATATCCGTCCGAGGTCTGTTTTATGTTAAACGTAATTGAACAATTGTCCAAGATTTGTTTCACTTCCTTTTTTGTTCAGTTGTTTTCGTTGTTGACTGCAAGCTGAATAAGCCTGTCGATAAGCTCTCCGATGGGGATTCCCATATTGTCCATAAGCTTCGGATACATACTTATGGACGTGAAGCCGGGAATGGTGTTTATTTCATTTAGTATTATTTCATTTTCACATACAAAAAAATCCACTCTTGAAAATCCCGAACAGCCGCAGGCTATGTACGCTTTTTTAGCGGTCTCGCGAAGCTCCTCCGTTTGTTTTTCGCTTATTTTCGCGGGAATATCCAGAACTGAGGTCCCGAGCTTATATTTCGCGTCATAATCGTAAAATTTCTCGGCGGGCGTTATCTGCCCGGGAATCGACGCGATAATATCATGACCGTTTCCAAGAACCGCACATTCAACCTCTTTGCCGATTATTTCCCTTTCGACAAGGACCTTGTCTCCGTGCGCAAACGCGATCTTGAGCGCCGCCCTGAGTTCCTCCGTGTTCTCCGCCCGCGAAACTCCTACCGAAGAACCTGCACATGCAGGCTTTACATAAACGGGAAAACCGAGCGCGCTTTTGACCTTTTCGATAATCTCATCGGTGTTTTTAAGCGAATTTCGGCGCAGCTCAATAAACGGAGCGGTTTTTATCCCCGCGTATTCAAGGACCTTGTGTGTGATCGTTTTGTCCATACAAACCGCCGAAGCCGTCATATCACAGCCCACACACGGCATTCCTGCGAGCCTGCAAAGCCCCTGGACAGTTCCGTCTTCGCCGTTCATTCCGTGAAGCACTGGGAACACAACGTCCGCCTTGCGTAAAAACGCCGCGCCGTCGCTGCCTAAAACTATAAAGCCCTTGTGAATGGAATCAGGGCTTAAAACCGCCGTACAGCAGTCGGGATTTCCTTCCCACTTTCCGGTTTTAATATCCTCATATTCTCCGGGATAATACATCCAGTGTCCTTTTTTTGTTATCCCTATACAAAATACATCGTACTTATCCCTTGGGATATTTGTAAGGACGGTGTAAGCCGAAACAAGCGACACCTCGTGTTCGCTCGAAGCCCCGCCGAAAAGCACGGCGATTTTGAGTTTAGCCATAATTTCCGCCTTCTTTCTACGCATTAATTGCTATAAACCCAACTTACATTTTACCATATTTTTATGATAATTTCAAGAGGATTTGCCGATGTTTGCAAAAATAATACTCTTTAACGGCGAAAAAAGCCGCATTTTGTTGAAAAAACCGATTTTTAATTATCCGCCAAAACAGCGTTATTTCAACACGCGAATTTTACGTGGTTTGGGGCGAATTTATCGATTCAATACTACGTGGTTTCGGGCGGAATTATTTAAAAAGAAATTTCAAAACCGCGCATCGCGCCTTCGGCGCGCTGCGCTATCAAATCGACGCGTATGAGCTGCGCTCATACGC
>JAFLUE010000139.1 GCA_022508945.1 Oscillospiraceae bacterium | reverse complement strand
GACGAGAAGCTCCACAACATCATGAAGGAGATCTTCAAGCAGTGCGACAACGCCGCTAAGGAGTACGGTATGCCCGGAAACTACATGGCAGGCGCGAATATCGCGGGCTTCCTGAAGGTGGCTGAGGCAATGAAGGCACAGGGCTGTGTATAACAGTTGAAAGTGTAATGTAAACAATAAACAGTAAAAAATTAAGCGGAGGGCGTTTGCACTCCGCTTTTTCTTAGGGAATCATGACCTTCATACGCTCTCTGCGCGCTCATTTCGGAACAGCTTTTTGCCGGAATTGAATTTTTATAAAAGTTGTAGACAAAATCTAAAAAGTGTGCTATAATTTAAGCGTATTTTTAGTATCGGAAAACATTGGAGAATTCATCTATGAACTTTTTTAAAAAGCATTGGTGGTGTATTTTGTACGGTGCGGTCCTTACGGCATTTACCGTATATATATCTCTCGATACGTTTGTGATAGAGCGCATATCGGATATACCCACCGACAGTATTTCGTTCAGACCGCAGAACTCATCGAATTTATCTCAGAGCGAGCTTTTTTCCGACTCGGAAGTATCGTCCGACAATGAAAGCAGCTTTGAAAACAGCGAGCCTGAGCTTCCGCCCGAACCGATGGAGCCTATTATAACAGAAAACAGTTATATTGATGATAACATCATGATAAACATTACCCAACGCCGCGTCAATGAAACCGAGTGTTATATCGCCGAGGTTCGGCTGTCGTCGGCAGAGTATCTGAAAACTGCCTTTGCAAAGGGCAAATTCGGAAAGAATATTATCCAGTACACGTCGCAGATCGCCGAAAGCGTTGACGCGATCTTCGCGATAAACGGAGATTATTACGGGATTCGTGAAAAGGGCTACGTTATAAGAAACGGCGTTCTCTATCAGGACGCGGGATATAAAAACAATCAGGAAGATCTGGTTATTTATCCCGACGGTTCTTTCAGGATAATAAAGGAAAGAGAAGTTCCCGCACAACAGCTTTACGACGAGGGCGCGTGGCAGGTATTTACATTCGGACCCGCGCTCGTTGAGGAAGGGAAGCCCTCGGTTACAAGCGCCGATGAGGTCTACACTTTAAACGCAAGCAATCCGCGCACTGCGATAGGCATTGTTGATGAGCTTCATTATATCTTTATAGTATCCGACGGAAGAACAAGCGAAAGCGTTGGACTTTCACTTCTCCAGCTTGCGGAGCTTATGGTGGAGCTTGGGGTCACAACCGGATATAATCTTGACGGCGGCGGTTCCGCGACAATGGTATTCAACGGAAGGATAGTAAATAAACCCACATCGCACGGAGATGGAATTTACGAAAGGGGAATAAGCGACATTGTCTACATCGACAGATAACTTTTCCAAAGCCGCAGCAAAGAGGACACTCGCGTATCTTATCATAACCATGTTTACGGCGTTTTTCGGAGGCGTTTACGAGATTTTCGGACACGGAGTATATTCGTATTATATGCTTTACGCGTTTGCTGTTCCTCTCGTTTTCGGAGTTCTTCCGAATCTTATTTCGGCGGTAAGGGGGACTCCAAGACCGCATAAAGTTGCTTATAACCTATATAATTCGGGAGTTGCAACGCTAACTGCGGGAAGCGTATTTGAGGGAGTTCTTGAAATTTACGGAACGACAAACAGGCTTGTGTATATTTATCTTATTGCGGGGGCTGCGCTGTTTTTGGCGGGGATCGTCGCGCATATTATCGCCGTGGCTAAGAAAAGAATTATTTAAATCAATTCGCCCGATACAACATAACATTAACGCGATAAATTAGACAGAAGCGCCGCATCGGTCGATACGGCGCTTTATTGTTTATCTCTTTATGTCGTAGTTCATATTCATAAGGTTGCGGATCGTCTGAACATCATCGGTTATGTTCGCGTCGCCGTGGATGGTATGCTTGATAACGCTGCTTGCTACGGCAAAGTTTACCATGTCCATAGCCCTGTAATCATGCATCATGGCGTAGATAAGTCCGCTCGCAAACGCGTCGCCGCCGCCTACACGGTCGAGAATGTTGAAGGTAAACAGCTTGCTCTCAAAGGTGTGGTTCTCATACCATAAAAACGCTTTAAGACTGTTCTCGCTTCCGCTGTGAGCATAGCGCACATGGCGTCCGATACATTTCAGGTTCGGATAGCGCTCCACGAATTTCTGGAAGATCTCGTCCTGCTGTTCATAGCTCGGCTGCATGGGAATGCCGTCCTTTACGTCGCCCTTTGAGTGATCCGACTCGTCCTTCCACAGATGATAAGGCTCAATTCCCATAAGCACGTCAACATACGGCAGACACTCGGTACAAAAGTCTCTCGCTTCCTCCCATGTCCAGAGCTTGCTTCTGAAGTTGCCGTCGAAGCTTACCGTAAGCCCCTTTTCCTTAGCGACCTTAAGACTGTCCATTATAAGATTGCGGCAGCTCGGCGAAAGCGCGGGGGTAATACCGCTCAGATGGAGCCAAGTAAAGCCGTCCAAAAGCTGATCAAGGTCAACCTTGCTGTAATCATACTCGGTAAACGCGCTGTGCTTTCTGTCGTATGTGACCTTGCTCGGTCTGATCCCATAGCCTGTTTCGAGATAGTAGCTGCCTAAACGGTGGGTAGGAGTTTCTTCGATAGAGCTTAAAATAACGGGACTGCAGTGTACGTCGTTGCTTCTGAGCATTCGTACAGCGCTCTTTCCCAAGCTGTTGTTCGGCACTACGGTGAAAAACGTACTGTCGACGCCGAGATTAGCCAGCGCCAGCGCGATATTCGCCTCGCTTCCGCCGTAGCTTGCCTCAAAGCTGGTGGCGGTACGGATCTTTTCGTAGTTCGGCGGGGTAAGCCTCAGCATTATCTCGCCTATTGTGATAAACTTGTTTGTTGTGTCATTGTCACGCAGCAGCGGGTTGTAATGTTCCATAATGATCCTCCTTTTTGCCGGATAAAGCACACAGCGTTTTCCGGTATTTTTACTTACTTACATTATAGCATATCCGAACAAAAAAGTCTACCCCTATAAACGGATTTTTTAGGCAGATCAGACTCGGCTTATCATAGCCTCGCAGTAATATGCGCACACGGGTTTTTGGTGGTTTGACGGCTAATAAGCCTGTCCGTTTATGAAGCCGCTTCTCACGGCGGTAAACGTACGTTTTACGGTAAAAAAAATCCCCGCCGCAAGGCGGCGGATTGGAGAAATATGAAAAAAGGTTTTATAAGAACTTTCCTGCTTTATATAAAAGCGAAAGAAAATTCGCAAAGTATCAGGCGACCGTATTCAAAAGCTTTCCGTATTCGTCGTTACGGTCGTAAACGCCGACTGCAAAACGGTCTTCGAGAGCCTTTTTTGCGGGATTTTCATCCTTTTGCGCGATCTCGTAAGCGCTCTCGGTTTTCGGACGCGTGACTGTAGTCGTTACTCCGCCCGCACAGTAGCTGTCGCCGCATTCGGGGCAGATACCGTATTTTATGCGGACATTCTGCGAAACGACCTCAAGCCCGTTCTTCTCGGCGTTGTATTGCTCGCGTACAACGTGTTCCTGCTCGTGTCCGCGCACAGCAGCCTCCGCCGCGCCCTTTGAAACGCTTGTGGCGGTCTTGAAGGAAACGCCCGGGTCGTCCGAGCCGTCCTGATATTTCCTGGTCTTGCAGGTCTGACATTCGCCGTTCTGCTCTTCCTCGCGCTGTTTAAGCTTTGAAAGACGGTTTTCGAGGTTGTTTAAACGCTCTTCAAGGCTTTTTATTGTCCTGTTTTTGTCAAGGGCGTCGGTACTCGTTCTGTACTCGTCGCGCTGTTTTTCAAGCTTCGCGATAATCTTTTCGAGGTTTTCCGGGGTAGTTTTTGACGGAACAGCCGTCAGTATGATCCCAACACCAGAAACAGGGGATATTGCCATAAAAACACCGCCTTTCCATATAGTTTTACTCAATAACATTTTTTATATTATATCATAATATGAATATTTTGTCAATAAATGCGGGAGGATATTTGTTTGTGCATTTTTGACGATTTTTTTAAAAAAATTCTTTATAAGGCATAAGTTTTTCACAAAAATGTATTGAAAAAAATATGATATTGGTGTATAATGGATGTGTGAGTGGCAATGTTTTGCATTTGTCATAATTATTAAATTCATTTTGAAAGGAAATGGAAATCATGAACAGATTTGTACTCAACGAAACGTCTTATCACGGAAAGGGCGCGCTTTCGGCGGTAGCTGACGAGGCTAAGGCAAGGGGCTTTAAGAAGGCTCTGCTTTGCTCGGATCCCGACCTGCTTAAGCTGAATATTACGAAAAAGGTTACGGATGTTCTTGAGGGCGCGGGACTTGCTTATGAAATTTACAGCAATATAAAGCCCAATCCTACTATTGAAAACGTTCAGAGCGGTGTTGAGACATTTAAAAAGAGCGGCGCGGACTATATCATCGCGGTCGGCGGAGGCTCATCCATAGATACCGCAAAGGCGATAGGCATTATTATAAACAACCCCGAGTTTGCCGATGTAAGAAGCCTTGAGGGAGTAGCTCCCACAAAGAAGGCTGCTGTTCCGATAATTGCCGTTCCGACTACAGCGGGAACTGCCGCAGAGGTTACGATAAACTATGTAATAACCGACGTTGAAAAGAACAGAAAGATGGTTTGCGTTGATGTCCATGACATTCCGGTTGTGGCTGTTGTCGATCCGGATATGATGAGTACAATGCCTAAGAGCCTTACTGCCGCTACAGGCATGGATGCGCTTACTCACGCTATCGAGGGTTATATCACAAAGGGCGCGTGGGAGCTTTCGGATATGTTCCACCTCAAGGCGATCGAGATCATTTCCAAAAACCTGCGCGGTGCTGTGGACAATACTCCCGACGGACGCGAGGGCATGGCTCTCGGACAGTATGTTGCGGGTATGGGCTTCTCAAACGTGGGACTCGGCATAGTTCATTCAATGGCACATCCTCTCGGCGCGCTTTATGATACGCCCCACGGAATAGCAAACGCTATTATTCTCCCGACCGTTATGGAATACAACGCTCCCATGACAGGAGAGAAATATCGTGAAATAGCGCGCGCGATGGGCGTAAAGAATGTTGATGCTATGTCGCAGGAGGAATACAGAAAGGCTGCGGTTGACGCTGTGAAGCAGCTTGCGAAGGACGTTGGCATTCCCGATAACCTTAAGGACATCGTAAAGCCCGAGGACGTTCAGTTCCTTTCCGAGTCGGCTTACGCGGACGCCTGCCGTCCCGGAAACCCTCGCGACACTTCGGTAGAGGAGATCTCGGAGCTTTATAAAAAGCTGCTTTGATATTGCATTTACGCGGGCGAATGTTTTAATATAACGTTACCGCATAATATTAGTGACCGAAATTTCAAAAATTATCGACGCGTATGAGCATAGCACATACGCGTCGATTTGATAGCGCAGCACGCCAAAGGCGCGCTGCGCGGTTTTGA
>JAFLUE010000138.1 GCA_022508945.1 Oscillospiraceae bacterium | reverse complement strand
AAATAGGCAAGGACGAGATCAAAAACGCGATAAAAAGTGTAGGCTTAAATCCCGATGACAAAAAGCACGTCGGAAAATACTCGCTCGGTATGCGCCAGCGTCTGGGGCTTGCTCAGGCGATCATGGAAGACCCCGATCTGCTTATTCTTGACGAGCCGATGAACGGACTCGACAAGGACGGCGTTAAGGATATGCGGCAATATCTTCTCGACCTAAAAGCGCAGGGCAAAACTATCCTGATCGCCTCGCACTCGGCGGAGGATATTGACGTGCTGTGCGATACGGTCTGCGAGATGGACAAGGGGAAACTCGAAAAGCTAAGATAAATTTACCCGCGGCAGTTTTCAAGCTGCCGCATTTTTGACACTTGAATTTTCCGAAAAACGAAAATACCATTCCCGTAATTCGGGAAAAATGCTTGTTAAACCCTATTATAATATTATAATATAGATACAGGGGTGATGTCTTGAAAGAGAGGGTTAACAGGCTTTATGAATTGCGTAATGGTCGTAATTTAACACAATCGGCAGTAGCGTATCGGCTTAACCTTTCTCTGTCAAGAATATCCGCCTATGAAAACGGTGAGGATACTTTATAAAATGGCACTATGAAATCGTTGCAAGTCTGAAAAAGATCGCGGACGCCCACGGTATCTGTCTGCTCCTTGTTCACCACACTCGCAAACAGCAGTCGAGCGACAAGCTTGATATGATCTCCGGCACGAACGGTTTGCTCGGTGCCGCGGACGGTGCGTTCATTATCCACAAGGAAACAAGGACGGCAAATTCCGCGATTTTGGAGATTTCGGGGCGCGATCAGCAAGACCAACGGCTGTATCTCAACCACAATACCGAAAAGCTGTCTTGGGACTCGGAACGCGCGGAAACGGAGTTGTGGAAGAAACCGCCCGAGCCGCTTTTAGAAAAAATAGCGGAGATCATCACCGCTTAAAATCCCGATTGGTCGGGAACGGCAACGGAACTGCTTGAAATGCTCGGAACGGATATTGCCGTCAGCACTTTATTAAATCTAAAGATAATAAATCTTTAGAAATCAATCAATCTATCACGCGCACGCGCGAGGAAACCGACGGATATGATAGGATTGATTTACAAGCCGAACGAGAAGCTTATCTTTCAATTCTGAAAGAAAATATCAGCTATGATTATCTCTGTGAGCTGAACAAGGATAATAAAAACAGGATCGACGAGCTGTTAGCGATAATGTTGGACGTGATATGCTCAACGAAGCCGACTGTTCGCGTAAACGGTGAGGAGCTTCCAAAGGAGCTTGTAAAGAGCAAATTCTTGAAGTTCGATGAAGGGCATATCGACTATGTTCTATTTTCGCTGAAAAACAACTCTACCGATGTGCGAAATATCCGAAGCTATCTGATAACCGCTCTGTACAATGCTCCAAACACCATTGGAAGCTACTATACATCACGGGTAAATCACGATATGATGGGGAAATTGGAGTGAAAATAGAACTACGGAGCTGTTTGACCCGAATTTGCTTGTTTGCAAAGAACACGAGGGTCAGAAGCGTGATGTATGATTTGTATATTTTTACTAATCTTGCAGCTCTGGTCAAAGTTATTTAATTAGCTATTTTGCACAAAATAATAGCTTCCTAAGGAGCTTTGAGCTTATATGATTTACCAGAAGTCCACAGCTCCGCGCGAGATCAGACGGGTGCAGCGTTGGTGTAACTGTCGGTGAATTTTCCGAAGCTGCGCAGATTTTAAGGATTACAAGGGCAGATAATGATTGTGCTTGTGCTATTTATAGCACTTTTCTTTTTCAGTTTTGATAAACTTTTGAAAACGCTTGACAAATCCTAAAAAAGAGAATATAATATAAACATAAGGGTTATTCTAACGAGAATAAGGACTACGAAAGGCTATGTTCTATGTTTTACATAGCCTTTTGCACAAACTAATTTTGTAAGTAAAAATTAAATTATGGAGGTTTTTATGCATAGTGCATATGAAGTAGCGTTCAAGTATGAAATTTCTAACGAAATAATAGCAAGCATTAGTGGCTTTATTTCCAGAAACTATCACTATCCGTATAATGACGCTCCAAAGGAAATTGTTGATATAGATAAAGAAATTGACGAAATATATCAAAAGTTGCCATTGGAGAATGACTATGATAAACACGTCAATTATCAAAATCGCTTGGTTGAGCTTTTAAAACGCGTAAAAGAAATCACACCTCAGCCACACAGATAAGAGATGAATATGTCAAATTATACTCGAGAACAATTTGATGAGAAATTTCATAAAATCTACAATTCGTTAACTTTAAATTGCAAGCCCTGTGATTTTCCTAAAGCATTCTTGCTTGGCGGTCAGAGTGGTTCGGGGAAAAGTACAATTCATCAAGTCATAACCGATGAATGTCCGAATATTGTTATCATTGACGGTGATAGGTTTCGTGAGAAGCACCCTCATTTTCTTGAAATTCAGGAGCAATACGGAAAAGAAGCCGCAAACTACACGCAGCCTTTCGTAAATGAGATGATTACTTCGCTTATAGAACGGTTAAGCTCGGAAAAGTTTAATCTTATCATTGAGGGAACTTGCAGAAATGTAAATATTCCGATGAACACTTGTAATGGATTAAAACAAAAGGGATATTATGTGGAGCTTGCCGTTATGTGTACCGATAAAGAGGTCGCGTGGCAAAGCACAATCAATAGATACAATGCTATGAAAGATGCTGGGCTTATTCCCCGTGCCGTTCCCCGTGACAAGTATGTTGAAACTGTAAAAGCGCTGCCGCAAAATATATCTCAATTGTACAAGCTGAAGATTTTCGATGATATAAGGCTGTATGACCGAGACAGAAACTGCTTATACAAGTATTCGGAACAGCCGGCTACTGATCCGAAGCAGATTTTTAAATACAAGTTAAATGAATTTTCAAAGGATGTACAGTTATCAACAATCGAGAAAGCTAACACGATCGTTACGACCAAAACTACTGTACGCAAATCATTTTCGCAAAGTTTAGAGGATTTTGCTAAAAGAGTCCATTCCGAAAACGCTACAAAAAAGTCCTCATCAATTACTCCGCCAAAGCCAAAAAGTCCAAAGCATTAAATGTGCTACATATAGCACATTTTTCTTTTCAGATATGAAAAACCCCGTCATCAGACGGGGCATTTTATTTTGTGCTACATATAGCACAAATATTTCAATTATAATTTGCTTCATTGCTATTCTCGGCAGTTCTGTTAATACGTTCATCATAGTCACGAATAGCGCCAAGTATTTTTCCTTCCAACTTTGATTTAAGCGCACACAACTTATCCTTATTCTCCGACGCTTCATCGATTGCCTTGTTTGTAAGACTGTTGTCAAAGCCGATCTCCACAGCATCGAATAAAAATTTCTTAAATTCATCATTGATTCGCAGATTTATATTTTTAGGATCAAAATGTTCTTGCCCGAAAAGCTCAATTGCCATCAGCGGAGCTAACGTGTCTTTCCAAGGACGGCATATCAAAAAATCTACGTGCGATCTCAGAAGCGTATATAAAAATGTTTGTTTATATTTTTTGTTATCAAAATTCGCTTCCTCCATTTCCGCATAAACCTTTTCTTTGCTATGATTTATTCTTATTTCTCCTCCTGATTGATAGAGTATATGGTTCTTAAATTCATCAAGAGTGTCTTCCCAAAGCTTCACTATATCAGCCAAGCGCACCTGTGCAAAAACCTTCAAACCGTAATTCTTCAAATTATCGGATGTGGAAATTTCGCAAAGAAGCTCATATAATTTGTACTCACGCCAGCTCATAAATTCATATTTACGAGCATATATGCTTGCGGCTAATTTTTTATCTTGGACTATCTTATCCCTAAAAGTGTTGAAATAATACTCACTGTCTTCTTCGTTGCTATTCTTTTCAACATTACTGATAGAACCGGCAAGTAATTCTTTGATACGGTCAAGCTCACGCTCTTTCTCCGCGAGTTCTGCCTTTAGCGCGGCTATTTCTTTGCGTCCGAAAATGCTCATATAATTAAGTCCTTTTGAAGTATTATTTTTTATACAATTAGCAATTTTGACAAAAAATACTTGACAAAATTATCCTATGGTAGATAAGGCAACAAAAAAACGCCCGCCCTATGAGTGTGTACAGCAATACACACATAGGAACTTGAGCAGGAACGCCAATTCCAACTCAGCTTTTTACGAACGTCTTCATTGTGCATATTATAGCACATTGAGTATACTTTTGTCAAGAGCTTTCGGAATTTCGCGTTCTCCCGAAGGCTCTTCTTCTTTTTCTGCTTATGTCTTTGGTTGCCGATGTGCTACACACCACTATAGCACAGACAATTGAATAACACGCGCTGTTTAACGACGTAACAGCAGCGCGTTTCGCAACATTACAATCCGAGCTTGCCACACAGAAGCAAGTGTGAAAAAAATCGGGAGAACGTGCAGGGATGTCCCTAAGCTGACGATAACTCGCTGTATTGCGCTACTCAGCTAACAGACAACATTATTTTTTTGCTTAACAGAGCTTATAAAGTCATTTGTGATTTTATAAACTGTGTTAAGCATTTATGGTCTGAGTGACAGGATTTGAACAACAGTTACCTTGTTTTTTGTCCCATTACAAAGCCGTTTACGCACTCTCGTGTGATTGTCCGTGTGATTTTGTCTCGCCGCTTGTTTTACCCTCTGTCAACTGCTCCACAATGCCTCCGAAGTAGTCGTCAATGAGGCAGTCCACCTTTTTGCGCTCCGCCGAAAAAGTCTGCTGATAGACCGACTTCAGAATACTGTCGGTAGACCACCCTCCGCGCTCGCAGGCGTATTTGTCCGGCACACCGAGCATCAGCATAACGCTGGCGTTAAGGTGGCGCAGATCGTGGAAAGTCATCTTAATGCCGTTATTGCTCATCAGCTTGGTGAAATGTCCGTACACCGCGCGGCGGCTTTTCGGAATTATGAAATCCGCTTCGCTCTCGTGCGGAATCGCGGAAATAAGGCTCATTATGTACGATGGGAGTTGGAGCGTTCTTGTACTTTTTTCAGTCTTGCAACCGTCGCGAACTTTCTCACCGTCGCTCGTCATTATGATCGTGCGGCGAATTTTTATTATGCCTTTTTCCTTGTCCACGTCGCGGAATTGCAATCCGATGACCTCGCCTATGCGTAAACTCAACCACGCGGCAAGCAATGCAGGCAACTCGGATTCCGTGCCTTTTACAATGCTGAATACCGTTTCAAAGGTCGGCAATTCCTTTTCTTTCCTAACTATCTTCGGGAGTTTGATGTTGTCAAGATAGATATTGCACTCATGGAATTTTAACACTGACTTTATTAGCCCGAACGCGTTCCTGACTGATTTCGCGCTCAAACTCTGCGCGTCAACATTGATTGCCTGCTGAACTTGGATCACCTTTAAGTCCTTGATCCTTATGTCCATAATGAGCTGGA
>JAFLUE010000137.1 GCA_022508945.1 Oscillospiraceae bacterium | reverse complement strand
TTGCTTCACACTCCGCTTCGCTGCGTGTTCAGACAATGCTTGATTTTTGAAATTTTGCGCTTGACTATTGCGTTGTTTTTTACAAACTGACCATTTCCCAAAGACTTTTAATGCGCTTCCCGACAGGTGGTTTTTGGGTTGACACAAACATAGCAATATGCTATAATAAGTAAAAACAGCGGTTCTTTACAAAATATATTGAGCCGATATACAGGAGGAAAATATGACAGCATTTCACAGAGCCGATATCCTGCTCCCGAAACTGAACGATGAGGAAATGACTAAATGGGCGGTGGTCGCTTGCGACCAATACACCGGCGAACCCGAATACTGGCACGAGGTCGAAAATATCGTAAAGGAAAGTCCCTCGGCGCTCGAGCTTATCCTGCCCGAGGCGTTTTTGGGCGATAAAGACGAGGAGCGTATCGAGCGGATAAACGCGAATATGCACGAATATCTCAAAAAGGATTTGTTTTCGGAATACAAAAACAGCTTTATTCTCACCAAGCGCACACAGGCAGACGGCCGCCTCCGCGCGGGACTTGTGGGAATGATCGACCTTGAAATGTATGATTACAACAAGGGCAGCCGCTCTCAGGTCCGCGCAACGGAAGCAACTGTTGCTTCAAGAATACCCCCGCGTGTAAAAATACGCATGAACGCGCCATTAGAGCTTCCTCACATAATGATCCTCATAGACGATCCGGACAATACGGTCATTGAGCCGCTGCTCTCAAAAAAATTACAGAGAGTATATAACTTCAAACTTATGCAAAACGGCGGACATTCAGAGGGACTTTTGGTAAACGGTGAGGACGCCGACGCTGTTGAAAACGCGTTAGAGGAGCTTGCGAAAAAGCTTTCAAAGCAGGAGGGCTGTCCGAGCGAACAGGCGCTCGTTTATGCAATGGGCGACGGAAACCATTCGCTTGCTTCGGCAAAGGAAAGCTACGAGCGCAAAAAGCGCGAGGGCAGTCCCGACGCGGAGCTTGCGCGCTATGCGCTGGTCGAGATCGTAAACCTGCACAGTCCCGCGCTTGAATTTGAAGCAATACACCGAGTAATATTTGATGCGGATTTTGACAAAATGTATAAAGAAATGACAGAAAAGCTTGGGCTTGTAAAGGATGGAGCGGGGCAGGAATTTGAGCTTCTCATGAACGGAAGAACCGAGAAGCTCGGTATAACAAAGCCAAACTCAAACCTTACGGTAGGCTCCGTACAGAATTTTCTTGATGAATTTCTCGCACAAAACGGCGGAACGATCGATTATATTCACGGAGAGGACACCGTTCAAAGGCTGTGTGAGAGGGAAAACGCGGTCGGGATCCTGCTTCCGTCAATGAAGAAAAGCGAGCTGTTTCCGACGGTGATAAAGGATGGGGCGCTTCCGAGAAAGACCTTCTCCATGGGTCATGCCCACGACAAGCGTTTTTACTGTGAAGCGAGAAGGATATCTGTCGGAAAATAATGTTTTTGGGAATACTATGAGTAAAGTTGACGATATTTATTACATTGAGGAAAATTCGTTCGATGCTCCTTGGACAAAGGAGATGCTTGAAAGCGAGCTTTTAAGCTCGCTTTCGGTTTTGGAAACGGAGATATGCGGCGGGAAAATATGCGCTTACGCGCTTGGAAGAGTAGTTGCGGGGGAGGCGGAGCTGTTTAAAATCGCGGTTTTGCCGGAATTTCGCAGACAGGGTATAGCCGAGAGAATGCTTGCTTCGCTACACGGGAAGATGAGGGAAAGAGGCGCCGAGTTTTGTTTTCTTGAGGTAAGAAAGCAAAACGCCGCCGCTGTTTTGCTTTATGAAAAGCTCGGCTATGAGCTTGTGCGTGAAATTCCGCGTTATTATAACGATGATGACGCGCTGGTGATGAAAAAGCTGTTTAGAGATTAGTTATAAAGAGGAAGCGCGCTCGGCTTATCGAGCGCATTAGTTTCCCTCCAAAACAACATAATATTTGAGGACGAAATTTCAAAAATAAGCAGTGCCGCACACTGTGTGCGGCACTGCTTTGATAGCGCAGATTAGCATTTTGCGAAGCAAAATACTAATCTGCGCGGTTTTGAAATTTCATTTTAAATCAATCCGCCAAAACAACGTGAAATCAACCAATTAAATCCGCCAAAACAACGTGAAATCACCATAGTATCAACTCATAAAGTCGCCAAAAACAATAACGCTTCCGCCGGATGTCCGCAAAAGCGTGATAAAAACAGTCCGGCCTATGGCGAGCCTTGTTTCGAGAACAACGTCGGATAGCTCGATTTTCCGCGTTCTTTTGATAAAAACGCCGTTTTTTGTCACAAGAGCATTTTTTGAAAGCTCGTATTTCAGCGAATAAAAATAAACGCACCAATACGCCGCGGCGATAAGACCGAAAAATACTCCGACAGCTCCGATGATACCTAAAAACAAAATAAATATTATAGAGGAAAACGCCGCGATAAGTCCCAAGATAAGGTAGAAGGACGCTCGGCTTTTGATTTTGTCCAATTTACATCACCTGAAAAGTTTGTGAAATTTTTAAATTATGTATAAATTAGTATTGACAACAGCGCGTAAAAGATGTAAAATAAAAAATGATTTTTTATAAGTATGATTAAGGAGAGAGCTATGCTTGAAATCAAGAACATTACGAAGGACTATGTGACGTCAAGTGAGACTGTTCATGCGCTCAGAGATGTTTCGGTAAGCTTCCGCGAAAGCGAGCTTGTGGCGATACTCGGACATTCGGGCTGCGGAAAAACCACGCTTCTGAACATCATCGGCGGTCTGGATCAATATACCTCGGGCGATCTTATCATTAACGGAAAGACCACAAAGCAGTTCAGATCAAGAGACTGGGATACATACAGGAATCACTCGGTCGGCTTTATTTTTCAGAGCTACAATCTGATCCCGCACCAGACGGTTCTGGCGAATGTGGAGCTTGCGCTTACGCTTTCGGGCATTTCAAAGCGCGAGCGCAGAGAACGCGCGGCGCTTGCTCTTCAAAAGGTAGGGCTTGGAGACCAGCTCAACAAGCGCCCGAATCAGATGTCGGGCGGACAGATGCAGAGAGTCGCCATCGCGAGAGCGCTTGTAAACGACCCGGATATCCTTCTGGCAGACGAGCCTACGGGCGCGCTCGACAGTGAGACCTCTGTTCAGATAATGGATCTTGTAAAGGAGATCGCGAAGGATCGCCTTGTAATTATGGTAACGCACAACCCCGAGCTTGCGGAGCAGTATGCTACAAGAACTATCCGCCTTGTTGACGGAAAGATAAAAAGCGACAGCGATCCCTATGACCCGTCGGTTTCCGAGCCTGTAAAGGAAAAGCCCGCCGAAAGCTCAAAAAGGAAGACAAAGAAAACGAAGATGTCCTTCCTTACCGCGCTCGCGCTTTCGAGAAACAACCTTCTTACAAAGAAGGGAAGAACGTTTCTTACCGCTTTCGCGGGAAGCATCGGAATAATCGGGATAGCGCTGATACTGTCGCTCTCAAACGGCGTTCAGCTTTATATAGACAGCGTCGAGCGCTCGACTCTCGCGGCATATCCCGTATCTATCCAGCAGGAGACTATTGATTATACGAGTCTTATGTCGTCAATGATGGGTATTCGCGAGGAAACAGATGAGGATCGCGATCCCGACAGAGTATATACAAACAACATTTCCACCGAAATGATGAAAACGATGCTCTCTGAGATAACCACCAACAACCTCGCGGAGTTCAAGGAATATATCGAAAGCAACCCCGACAACATTCTTGACAGCGTTATGGAGATAAAGTACAGCTATTCTCCGAATCTTTATATCTACGGTACAGACATCAATGACAAGATAATCCGCGTAAATCCCTCCACTGTCATGCAGTCAATGCTCGGAGAGGGCATGGCGTCGAATGTGGCGCAGATGAGCGGGACATATAGCACGCTGTTTGGCGGCGGAAGCGGCGGAAGTATGTATGACGCGTGGGATGAGCTTCTGAACAGTGATGTAAGCGAAAGCCAGTACGAGGTGCTTTTCGGAAGGCTTCCCGAAAGCTACAACGAGGTCGTTGTTATCGTAAACGAACACAACGAGCTTTCCGATATCACGCTCTATACGCTGGGTCTTCGCGACCAGGAGGAGCTTTCGGGACTTATGTCGTCGGTCATGGCGGGAGAGAGCTTTGATCTCGATACGGGCGACCTTTCGTTCTCTTATGAGGAGCTTACCTCTCTCAGGTTCAGGCTGCTTGTTCCGAGTGATTTTTACCGGAAGAATGCCGACGGCGGATATGACGATATGTCCAAGGACGAGGAGTTTATGCGAAAGGCATATGAAAACGCTCCCGAGATAAAGGTCGTCGGAGTTGTACGTCCAAACGGCGACAGCCTTATAAATTCCTCAAACAGCGGCAGCATAGGCTATACCCACGCGCTTACGGAGTTTATGATAGACCGCGCGAATAACAGTGAGCTTGTAAAGCTCCAGAAGGAAAACCCCGAAATTGATGTTTTCACGGGCATAGAGTTTCCGGAAAAGGACGAGAAGCCCGAAGAGCCTATGTCTCAGGAAGAGGCTATGCAGGCAATTATGGGAATGCTTTCCGAGGAGCAGACCTCGCAGTTCATTCGGACGCTTGCCGCAACGCTTACTCCCGAACAGCAGGCTCAGATAATGCAGCTTCCCGTTGAACAGCAGCTTGGCGCGCTGTTTTCAATGGCGGATCAGACGGAAATAACAAAGGCGTTTATGTCTATCCTTACCGCCGAGCAGCTTCAGCAGCTTATGGAGCTTACGAGAGAACCCGAAACGACCGAGGCTACATATGACGGAAACCTCGAGCTTTTGGGAGTGGCGGATCTTCTGAAGCCCTCATCAATAAGCATTTACGCGAAGGATTTCGACGGCAAGGAAAAGATCACAAAATTTATTACCGACTACAACAACAATAAGATCTCCGAGGATAAGCAGGAGGATGTTATAAATTATACGGACTATGTGGGGATGATGATCTCGTCCGTTTCGGACATTATTGATTCGATATCATATATTCTTATTGCGTTTGTGGCGATCTCGCTTGTCGTATCGTCGATAATGATAGGTATCATCACATACATTTCCGTACTCGAAAGAACAAAGGAGATAGGAATACTCCGAGCTATGGGCGCGTCAAAGACCGACGTTTCCAATGTATTCAACGCCGAAACGCTTATCATAGGATTTACGGCGGGTGCTATCGGAATTATCGTTACGCTTTTGCTGAATATACCGATAAACATCATTATCGAATATCTTACGGACATTTCTAATATGTCACAGCTCCCATGGCAGGGCGGAGTTATACTTGTATTTATCAGTATGCTCCTTACGCTTATCGCGGGACTGTTCCCCGCGGGCGTCGCCGCAAAGAAGGACCCCGTAGAGGCGCTGAGGACGGAATAATAAAGAACAACGCAATAGTCGAGCGCGAAATTTCAAAAATCAAGCATTGTCTGAACACGGAGCGAAG
>JAFLUE010000136.1:3092-5530 GCA_022508945.1 Oscillospiraceae bacterium | reverse complement strand
CGTTATTTGTTGTACGTTTGAATTCCGAAACGTAAAACTGCCGACAGCAGAAGCTGTCGGCAGCAATTTTTATTACAGTTTGGGCTTTTTATGCGGCGCGGTGTTATCGGGCTTCGGCGTTTCCACAGCGGGTGTATCCCTCCTGTTATACATCTTTTCATAAGTATCCGCCAAACTTTGAACTCGATCATCGTTAGACATAAAGGCAGCTTCGCGAATAATCGCGGGTGAAATGTTCAGCTTCAGCGCGTCGTTACCTACCTTTATGAGATTGTCCTGCATTGGTGAAATGTTGCCCTCCGCAATATCGCTCAACCGCTTGGGCAGCTCCGCGCAGAAACGCTCCTGCTGTACTCTGAACGGAACAAACTGCTCCAGCGGCTTGAAGCCGACCGTATCAACATAATATGCTTTGTTGTCCAATACCACCACGTCCGAAACACTGAGCGAATGACCCTTGAAATCTTCCGGACGTTGGATATTAAACTGCTCATACAACGCCTCCAGCTTTTCGGCAGTACCGCCCTTGACGGAAATATCCCCCTCATATACCTTGTTGTAATTGGCAAATTCGGGCTTGCTGCCGTTCTTTTCAAGCGTTTCATAAGGCTCAAACCGAATATAGTGAAATTCATCACCGCTCTTTAACTGATAAATCTCAAAGGTCTGAGCGGGAGCTTCTTTTTGGGGAGCGTTGAGCAGTTGATTAAGAAAGCGGTTGCACTTGTCATAATCGCCCTTAACAACTACCTGCCCGACAGTATAGGTATCATTGTCTATCTTGATATATTCCTGTAAAACGTGCGTATTGGCGGCTTTCTTATCGTCATTGAGATTGATACGATACATAATATCGGGCAGCTCGTCTTGTGCGCGGTCTTTGAACATCTCAACGGATTTTTCGTCAAGAGTTTGCGGGTGAACAAGCTCCACCTTCACGCTGTCCTTTTTCTGATCGAAAATACCGAGCATAGCCTTTTCAGCTTCGGCAACTGTTGTAATATTCGGTTTAACGACCGTCACCAGACCGTCCGCGCTGATCGAGCAAACCGCAAATTTCCTATCATTCATCTGCCGTACCGCATAATACTCAACAGGCTTTTCCAAACTCATACCCGCTGCCGCTCTGCGCTCGTCAAGTTTATCCAACGCTGATTGTAAAGCGGCAGCATTTTCGGGAGCTTTAGTTTTACCCGTCATAGCAAGATACTCTGCCTTTGACATATCCATCTGCCCCGTTATTCCCGTGCTGTCAATGTAGTTAGCGTTTACTCTCGTAACCTTTGCGAAAAAATCCTTTGCGTTCAGTCCCGATAATTTCTGTTCCCGATCATATCCCTCGTTATTCAGCCAGCCTATGTCGGGAATAAAATACTCATTCACCGCCGACTGATAATATTTAGTTTCGGGAATACCGCGAAAATCGGGGGTTATCTTCACGCGCTCCGAGGAATAAAGGAATTTATCATCAAATTCCGATGAAAGCGTGTTCTGCTCTTGTGCAGGCGCACTGAGCTTTAATTCCTCAATTTTCGCACGGGCGCTGTCTATAAAACCGTCAAGCACCGTAGGGTGAGAATTGAACACAGGCGCATAACGGCTTGCGGGTGTTCCGAACGCTTTCGCCCACTCCTTATTCTGAGCGGAAATGCGCCCGTCATAATTATGGTTGTTGATGTAATCCGCAAGCATTTTGGCTACCCGATCCGCACCAAAGTCCTTTAACACCGACTCCGCAGCCTTGTCCAGATCATAACGGTATAACTCATAATTGTTGTCGCGGATAGCGTTGTCGATAGCGGCGGTTATTTCCACAGGCTTTTTACTCGGCATTTCCGGTTTGCTTCTGTCATAGCTTGCCTTGACTTTTTCGACTGCCGCTTCATAACGCGGAATATCCGCTTTGTTTATCGTGATCGTTGTTACTGTTCCCTTACGCAGACCGCTAAACTGAACACCGTCCTCGTTAAGCTGTTTTGCAATATTATCCGCGTGTCGGTTTTTCAGATTGGTGTAATACTGCAATTCGTTCTTATCCCCAAGCTGATCGTAGGGCGTATTGCCTATAACATTCGGATTTACGGGAGCGGGCTTCGGCTCGTCCGCGCGCCTAAAATTCTGACTACTCGGCGGAGAATTATCATAAAATGCCTGCTCCGCTTTCTGATAGTTTGACTGCTGCGGATAGGACTGTCCGGGCGCGTCCTGCTGTCTGTACATCTGCTTTACCTTTTCAACAGCCGCTTCATAGCGCGGAATATCCGCTTTATTTATCGTGATCGTCGTAACATCGCCTTTCCGCAGACCGCTGAAACGCACTCCGTCAGCATTAAGCTGATTAGCGATATTATCCGCGTGTCGGTTTTTCAAGTCGGTATAAAACTGCAACTGCCCCTTGCCGCCAAGCTGATTATACGGCGTGTTCCCGATAACATTCG
>JAFLUE010000136.1:0-2992 GCA_022508945.1 Oscillospiraceae bacterium | reverse complement strand
CGTCAGCATTAAGCTGATTAGCGATATTATCCGCGTGTCGGTTTTTCAAGTCGGTGTAAAACTGCAACTGTCCCTTGCCGCCAAGCTGATTATACGGCGTATTCCCAATAACATTCGGGTTTGTCGGCGCGGACTGCCCGTAATTCTGCTGACCGTATCCGTTGTTATAATTATTTCTTGCCATTGTGTTCCCTTCATTAGTTCTTTCAAAATCCAACTCTGCCGAATACTGATACTCCAAAACCGAGAATTTTGCGGTATCGGGAGCGTTCGCAATATCTTCGCGGCTGTCGGCGGGAATACCGTCAATAAAAACGTCCGTGTTCTTATCCCACATCTCCAGCGCAACGTCTTTTGAAACGTCGATCAGATCATTACCGCGCTCAATTTCTGCTTTCGGCTCTTTCTCAATGCCGAAATAACCGTCAAAATTCTCAATATCCTCGCGGTTTTCCGCCATTCCCTCGGTGTTGTCGGGATAAAGCAGATATACTGCCTCCCCTCTGTCAAACGCGGCTAACGCTTCATCTTTGGTATCAATCGGTGTCATATAAGTGAAATCGTAGCCGTAATTGTCACGCTGTTTTTGTATCCGCTCCATATCTTCAACAAAAACAGCCGTTTCATAAATATCCTCGTGCTGCTCCGCAAATTCAAGGATTTTATTCGTATCTTCCTCCGAAAATACCACGCCCCTGTCGGCAATATCCTCAATCAGAAACTCAGCTTTCTGGATATTGTTAAGCTCGGTATCGGCTAATTTCTCGTCAATTGACAAGTGCCGTTTTTGCATTTTCAGCAGCTCCGACTCGACAGCGTTCGAGATCTGTTTTGCCGCCGACTGAATTTCCTGCAATGCGTTTTTAAGCTGTTCAAGCTGCTTGCCCTCGCTCCACGAAGCTATGTAGGGGAAAGAATAATCCGAGGTATCCATACCGAATTTCTCCGCGACCATAAACGCGACCGACTCGGCTTGCACCTCTTTTTCGTTTCGCGGAGATTTTACGGTAACAATTTGGCTTTTCGGATCGTGCAGCAGCTTGTGTGCCGCTTCGTGAAAAGCGGTTTTCAAGGTCTGCGCGTCGCTCATTCCCGTCTTGATGACGATCTTATCCTCTGTCGGACTGTAATAGCCTTTTGAGCCGCCCTTTATGTCTTTAAATTCGACCTCTATACCCGTGACTTTTTTGATCGCCGCGAACACCGCTTCTTTACGCGCCGGATCAACATCACCTGTCAGCTCACTCACGGGATCGGGAAGCTCCTTTCCGTCCGTCTGCGAAACGTCGAAAACATATACTGTCTTAAATGCCATTCCCGTAAGCGGAGTTTCTATTGTTTCCATTTTCTCCGTTCCGTCATCGTTGTAAAGCTGATTTCCAAACTCATCAAGCGCGGGCTTCTGCGTTTCGATATACTCATTAGTCTTGTACATCACGGGCGCGAGAATGGATATTCCCGTTTCGCCCTTATTGACCTGCCTGCCGAGCTGTTTCCATTTGCCGTATGCGGCAACCAAAGTCGCGTCGGGGCGCTGCATATTGATAAGCATTGTGTTCCGCGCGGAATAGTCGGTGAATTTTGAAGCGAATTTCAGATATTCCTTGTATTTCTCCGACTGAAATACCGCCTTAACGCCCTCGTCAATGCGCTTTATCATCTCGTCTATTTCAGCCTGCTTGCGCTCTTTATAAGCCGCCGCTTCTTCGCGTGTATACTTTTTTCTTGCCATATATTGACCTCCTTATCTTGATTTGCGTTTGGGCGCGGTCGGCGCGGGAATATCTTCCGCTTTTATTTCGGGAATTACGGGCGGCGGCTCTTTCTGCTCACGTTCGCGAGAGTACGAAATAGCGTCTGCCGTATATTCAAGCGCGGTGCCTATATCGTCATAGCTGTGAAGCTCACCGTTAGATACCCAATCCGAATAAATCTGCTCCAGAGCGTTTCCGGCAGAAATAAGCGCGGCATACTGCTTGGGAGAAAGATCGGGATTTTCATTTTCAAGGTATTGTGTAATATTATCTTTCCAAACAATCTCATAAGCCGACTCGATCACAACGCCGGCAGGCTCTTTCTGCATATCCGAAATGAATTTATCATATTCGGCTTTTACCTTGTCGTACAAAACCTCGCTCAGCTTTTCGCACTCATACTCCTTGCAAAGTTCGTCAAACGCATTTCCCGACATATCCGAAATATTTCCGTCCATTACTCCGACAATATACCCGCGAAGCTCCGACCAATCCTCGCGGCGCATTGCCTCATTTACCTTAACGGCAAGTGTTTTATCGGGAACGACTATCGCCGCGCCGCGTTCCAATGCTCCGGTCAGACGCTCCGAGGAATCAATATCATAATAATAATTAAATCCCTCGCAGGCGCGCAGCGGATAGTTCATTTCATTAAGTTCTTTTGCAACGTCCTCCGACACAGCCAGACTTGCGCTGTTGGTAGGATAAAACGCGCCTGTTTTCACCAAGTCCGCCGCCTCTTTATACGAACATTTCTCATACGGTGTCGCCGCGAAAATTTTCGCCGCCGTTTCGTGATACACGCCGTTGTCAATGCTGTCAAGAAAATCGTCGATATACGGCTCGTTTCTTCCGTCACGCGGCGCAAAATGCGCGACAAGGTACAAATCCCCATCGCTGATCTTATTGTCAGCATAAGCCGCCGCCAGCTTGTTTATCGCTTCTGCGGAAAAACCGTTGTCGGTAAGGTCAATACCATATCCGCTTCTCATATCGACCATTATGGACAAAGCGGTGTCGTTGTAATTCTGCGTTATAGCCTTGCGGAGCTGTTCGGGTTTCAGCGTTTCCGAGAGCTGTTCAATGCTCTCATCTCTCGTTCTGATATACATAAAAATTCTCCTTTCATCGTCTGAATTTATGCGCAGGGCTTGTCTGATCGCTGCTTGGCGGAATTTTCGGCGGAAGCTGCTTCGGCAGCGGATTTACCCTGTCCGCAACGCTTACATCATCTTCCT
>JAFLUE010000135.1 GCA_022508945.1 Oscillospiraceae bacterium | reverse complement strand
TGTTGTCCTCGGGGAACTGAACTATGTATCTGTTCTCGGGATCAACATCAGCCTTTGAGTGAAGTCCGCGAACGAAGTCGTTTGAATCGTCGGGGAGGTTCTTGAAGGCCTGAGCGCCCATTCTTGTCATAATGTTCATATTAAGAACAACATAGATGGAGTCTGTAAGCTCAACGCCGACCTTTGCGATAGGCGAGCCGATAGGACCCATGGAATAAGGGATAACGTACATCGTTCTGCCCTTCATCACTCCGTCGTACATAGGAGTAAGCTTTGCGTACATCTCCTTGGGATCCATCCAGTTGTTTGTAGGACCTGCGTTTTCTTTCTCACGGCTGCATATAAAGGTTCTGTCCTCTACGCGCGCAACGTCGTTGGGCTTGGTGCGGTGATAAAGACAGCCGGGGAACTTATCCTGGTTAAGCTTAAGCATCTCGCCCGAAGCAAGAGCCTCTTCTGTAAGAGCGTCAAGCTGTTCTTTAGAGCCGTCGATCCAAACGATCTTGTCGGGCTTTGTAAGAGCCTGCATCTCTTCGACCCACTTCAGCACGTTCTGATTCTGAGTTAAAGCCATAAAGTAAATCTCCTTTTTATAAACAAATTATAGAGAAAACTCTCCACAATTACTATTATACACGAATATTTTCAAGTTGTCAAGTATTTAGAGGTCAGAAGTTAGTCAGAGATCGGAATTTTAGCCTAAAGGATCTCGCCTTACTTTCAAAATTAAAAAATCCTCTTTACTTTTTTGGGGAAATGTGATACAATATGAATGATATTATAACAAAAAAGAGGTAATAAAAATGTTAAAACCGTTTTCAGACAAGGTAGCAACGCTTGCGCCTTCCGCGATCAGAGAGATCCTTAAATTCACCTCCGATCCCGAGGTAATAAGCTTCGCGGCGGGAAATCCCGCGCCCGAGGCGTTTCCTACGGAAACAATAGCGAAGATCTCCGCCGATATTTTCGCCGAAGAGCCGATAAACGCGCTCCAATATTCCGTTACAGAGGGCTATCCGAAGCTCAGAAAGTGGCTCGAAGACGACCTTCGCCAAAAAAGCCTGTTTAAAGACAGGGATATGGTCGTAGTTACATCCGGCGCGCAGCAGGCTATCGAAGTTACCGCGAAAATTCTGTGCAACGAGGGAGATGTTATCCTGTGCGAAAATCCCTCGTTCATCGGTTCGCTGAACGCTTTCAGAAGCTATGGGGTAAAACTCCTCGGAGTTCCCATGGACAAGAACGGAATGCTTCCCGATAAGCTTGAGGCGCTGCTAAAGGCAAACCCGACAACGAAATTCATCTACACGATCCCGAATTTCCAGAACCCCACCGGTCAGACAACAACGCTCGAACGCAGAAAAGAGATCCTTGCGCTCGCGAAGAAATACGGAGTTTATGTGCTTGAGGACAACCCGTACGGTGCGCTTCGCTTTGCGGGAGAGGACGTTTCCTGTTATAAGGAGCTTGACGACGGAAAAAACGTCATCTACGCCGGAACATTCTCAAAGGTCCTCGCTCCCGGTATCCGCGTGGGTTATCTCTGCGCCGACGCCGAGCTTGTTTCAAAGGCTGTTGTGGGAATGCAGACCTCGACCGTTCACACAAACATCTGGGCGCAGATGCTTGCATACAGGTTTGTAACTACCGTTGATTTTAACGAGCATCTTAAAGGCTTACAGGAGATCTACCGCGTAAAGTACACAAGAATGAAGGACGCTTTAAAGGCGAATCTCCCCGGGTTTGTAGAGCTTTCCGAGCCTGAGGGCGGACTTTTCATCTGGGCGACTCTTCCCGAGAAATACGATATGAACGCGTTTTGTGTTGAGGCGGTAAAGCGCAAGGTCGCCGTTGTTCCCGGAAACGCCTTCGGCACGGACGAGTCGGAGATCTCGCACTCATTCAGACTGAACTTCTCCACCCCCACCAACGATCAGATCGACAGGGGCTGTGAGATACTCGGAAACGCCGCGAAGGAATTGCTTAAATAATTGACAATTGACAATTAAGGTGTCTGCTTCGCAGACATTGATTTAAATAAGCGCCCGCAGGGCGCACCGAAATTGTCCATTGTCCATTGTATTTCATTGGTGTACAACAAATGAAAGGAAAGAAATATGGACGAGAAGAAAAATATGCTCAGCCTTATCCAGCCGACAAATACTCCGCATTTGGGAAATTACCTCGGAGCAATGCGAAACTGGGTAAATATGCAGAACGATCACAACTGCTTTTTCGGAATAGCCGACCTCCATTCCATAACCGTAAGACAGGACCCCATAAAGCTCCGTGCACAGATAAAGGAGAGCTACGCGCTGCTTATTGCGGCGGGTCTTGATCCCGAAAGATCCACCCTGTTTATCCAAGGGCATAATCAAAACCACGCGGAATTGTCGTGGATACTCTCCTGCTATACCCAGTTCGGCGAGCTTTCGAGAATGACACAGTTCAAGGACAAATCCGAAAAACACCCCGACAACATAAACGCCGGACTTTTCACCTATCCCGTGCTTATGGCGGCGGATATCCTGCTGTATCAGGCGGATCTTGTTCCTGTCGGCATAGACCAGAAACAGCACCTTGAGCTTGCGCGAAACATATGCCAGCGTTTTAACGGCATTTACGGCGATGTATTCACCATGCCCGAGCCGTATATCACCAAGACCACCGAAAAGGTCATGTCGCTTCAGGATCCGACCAAGAAGATGTCCAAATCGGACGAAAACTTAAACGCGTCTGTTTGGGTACTTGACGACCGCGACACGATAATCCGAAAGTTCAAGCGCGCAGTCACCGACAGCGAGACCGAGATATGCGCTCGCGAGGGCAAGGACGGGATCATAAACCTTATGTCCATTTATTCCGCCGCTTCGGGAAAGTCCTTTGAGGATATAGAGCGTGAGTTTGCGGGAAAGGGCTATGGAGAATTCAAGCTTGCGGTAGGCGAGGCTGTCGCGGATATGCTCGCTCCCATGCAAAGCGAATTCAAAAGGGTCTTCGCGGACAAGGATTATCTTGAACAGTGTATGAAAAATGGCGCCGAAAAAGCATACAAGGTTTCAAGAAAGACGCTTTCAAAGGTGTATAAAAAGGTTGGTTTTATCACATTTTAACGAAAACAATTTTGTTATTTTTGTGTTTTTTGTGATTATCAACAAAAATTGTGAAATAATATAAATAGTACTTGCATTTTAGCGCAATTTCTGTTAAAATATTGTTTGTCAGTTAAAAAAAGTTATTAGTCGAAAGGACGGTGTAATATTATGGCAAAGTGCGAAATTTGCGGAAAAAGCGTCGCTTTCGGAATTAAGGTATCCCATTCTCACAGACGCAGCAACAGAACCTACAAGCCTAATGTTAAAAAGGTGAGGGCTATCGTTAACGGAACTCCCTGCAGAGTTAACGCCTGCACACGCTGCCTGCGCTCGGGTCTTGTTCAGAGAGCGGTTTGATCAGTGTACAGTTGACAGTACACGGTGAACAGTATTTTTTATAAGCGAAACGCGCTCGGAAAACCGAACGCGTTTTAGTTTTTCTGCTCTCCGATGTCTGCGTTTCGTGTGCTTCGGAAACCAAAAACTTTTCCTCCCAAAACGCGACCCGCGCCGACAGACGCGGTACTGAAAGGTTTTGGGGAGAGTCAAGGGGAACCCTTTTTTTAAAGGGTTCCCCTTGTTAATTCATTATTAATCACGCGCTGTCTCTCGAGCTTTCGACAAGCTTCACGAAATCGGCCTTCGGAAGCGGGCGCGAGAAGAAATAACCCTGAATGTAATCGCACTTCAATCCCGAGAATACATCGACCATTTCCTGAGTCTCGATTCCCTCGACAACGATCTGCATATTCATGGCTTTGAGCATCTGTACGGTGTTTTGCAGCAATATCCACATCTTCGGGTTGTGCTGTTCGTCAACAAACGATTTGTCAAGCTTTACGATCTTAAGCGGCAGGGATATTACGCGCTTTATATTTGAATAACCCGTTCCGTAATCGTCCAGCGAGAACGAAACACCCGAACGCGAAAGCTTGTTCAGATTTTCGGTCATAACGCGCTGTGCGAAGGACGCGGCAGTCTCTGTTATTTCGAGGTTGATCTTGTCGGACGACACGTTATACTGCTGCATGATAAGAAGTATCCTGTCCGCCAGATCTCCGTGCATACACTGTGCGACAGACAAGTTGACCTCAACATATTCAAGTCCGAGATCGTCAAACTCGCCGCCCGAAATAAACTTGCAGACCTCTTCAAACACAAACTCTCCGATCTTGTGTATAGCGCCGCTTCTTTCCGCGGCGGCTATAATTATCTCCGGCGAGATAAATCCGTGTTCTTCATCAAACAGCCTCAACAGCGCCTCAGCCGAAACAAACTTTTTCTTTTCGACAGAATAGATCGGCTGGTAGTAAACCTGGAAGCTCTTTGTCTCAAGAGCCTTTTCAATGATAGCGTCAATATTGTTCGCGACCTTGAACTCCTCGGGATTGTAGACCTCTTTTGCCGGCATGACCTTTCCGGCGTGAAGGAACTTCATGTGGAAATCCTGACCAAAGGACATAAGCGACTTAAAGCTCTCGATATCATCGGGACAGCACGCCAGAACAATACACGGCACAAGAGATATATCAAAGCCGTTGTGGCTTATCTTATGCTTCAGCATATTGTTGAGCATATTCGCGTAGACCTCCGCCAGCTCCTTATGCTTCTCGGGGAAATTAATCCTGAAGCGGCCTCTGTCAAGGAAGTAGGTAACTCCCTTTTTGCCGAGATCCTTGTTAAGCGTGGTTATTTTACCCGCCACTATCCTTAACAGCTCAATAGCCTGCTCAAATCCTATCATATTTACGATGCTTTCATAATTCGCGATATTAAGCATCACAACATACCAGCGCTTGCCGTTTCTGAAGGCGCTTTTCGCGTCGTTGGCATAAGCCGACAGCTTAAACAAGCCCGTCATCGTGTCTATATAGTCCTCGGGACGCTGTACGGTCGTCGTAAGGATATAACTGCCCAAAGCTACCGCTAAGCATTCGAGAAGCTGAGACGGTAAGAGAACATGACCAATCATTGCCGTTATGCAGAGCATAACCACCAAAAACATCGCCAGGATCTGCATACGCTTGAGGTACTTTCTGCCGATGAAAATCAAGATGCCCTCGGTAATAAAGTAGATAGCAACGGAAATGTACAATATGAAGAAATACGGCTCGTGAGCATATCCGTTTTCCATTGAAAAGACAAAGTGTGTAAACGGATTTGTCAGGATCAGACCCGCGACCGTCGCATAGGGCAGCGCCAGCAAAACAAAAACGAACTTTCGTTCCACAAGCTTATGCCACATATCCAGAAAGCTTATCACAAACAAGGTGTAAAGAATGCCCTGTGCGTTATGCAAAAGCAAAAAGAACATATGGAGAACTTCGCGGAGAACTATGTTTGTTCCGGAAACGCTGTCCAAATAATTGGCAAGAACATCAAAGATCGTCGCCACAAGCTCTATGCATATCGATGTCAGAAAAAGCTTATTGCTTCTGCTTTCGGTCATTTTTCTGGTAATAACC
>JAFLUE010000134.1 GCA_022508945.1 Oscillospiraceae bacterium | reverse complement strand
AGAAAAAATTCGTGCTTTTTGAAATTCGTTCGATACTGCTGTGTGGTTTTGGACAAATTGGCTCTTGACCGCTTTGTGGTTTTTCTGCAAGCCGAAAACCGCTCCCAAAAGGGGGCGGTTTTACAAATTTGACAAAAAAATGAAAAAAATATAAAAATCCTCTTTTATTTTTTGAAATAATATGCTATAATATGTATAAGTATTTTTGTATATTTTTTTCGGGGGGTTCAGAAATGGCTTTTTGCGACTTAAAACCCGTTCGCGTCAGTGACGATAAAACAGGCGCGACTTATGTTATCGGAGAGGTTATTGCGGCTTACAATATCGGTTCGCCGCTTCCCACAGTGTATAGCTGGGATATGGTAAAAAGTGTTTCGATAACTCGCAGGGAAATGATCTTCAGCTTCCTTGGGTCAAAAACGAACATAAGCTTTTCAAACAAAATGTTTCGTTCCTCCGAGGAGGCTTTGCGCGCGATCGCGATCATAGAATGTCAGTCTAAGGCAAACAATTTTACTTATCTGCACGAAAAACGCCTTTTCCCGCTTAAATCGCTGTATCGCGAGTGTTTTCCGGGAAAGGAATCGTATGTCGGCGAAGGTATGCTTGATGAGGCGGATACAGCCGCGGCTCTCTTAGCCTTGCTCAATTTCAGGCTTATGAAATTTTTGTGGCTTGTGGCTTTGCTTATCACGCTTATAACCTTTGGTGTTCTTAGTTATACTATCGGTTTGACGCGTGACAATATTCTGTATTTTATACTTATTTCGGTCGCGTCGGGCGGAATTTTCGCGCTTATCGTATATATGATAACTCACGCCGCTGCGAGGGCAAGGGTAAAGTCATTTGCGGACGCGGATTTAGCGTCAAAAGAGGCAATAACATATGTTATAAGCAAGTCGGGATTTGCGGCGTGTGAAAGCTGTATTTATCAAAGCCGCGATCTGGTTTCATGGGAAGAGGCGGACTATTTTGTTGAGTCCGATAAAATGTTTATAATTTTTAAAGGAAGAACGCCTTTGGCATTTATTCCCAAAAAGGTCTTTTCAAAAAAATATATCGGAGGCGTTACCGATATTATAGCGCTTAGTCTTGAGCAGAGGTGATCGAGGCATAGCCGCAAAAAGACCGAAAGTTAGGAGCTGAAAAAATTGAGCGCTGAAATAAAAACCGAAAACATTGACTTAAGAGGTCAGAATGTGCTTCTTGTATCCGTAAGGGGAGGAGAGAACGCGATCGGTACTTTTACTATGGGCGAAAATCCCCGTGAAAACAATACGGGAGCGATATCGCGCCTTTTGTATGTCGGAACCGAGCCGGTTATAAACATGACCTGCCCGAACGGCGCGAACAAAAGGTCAGATAAGCGTATGTCGCTCTGTTCGGGATACCACGGCTATGAACGAAAGCTGTATGATGTTATATCGGCTTGTTTTTCGAGGATCAATCAGGGAGATTCGCTTGCGTCGGGGCTGAAGGGGATATTCGGACTGCTTCAGGACGGCGTTTATGTCGTTTATACTTCGGAGTATTATCCTACGGAAGGAAGCGGAGTGTTTTTCTGGGGAGGCTACAATACCTATCATGAGATTCGCGGGAGCGCCGAGCATAACGGCAATATAGGAAGCGGAAATCAATTTAAGCCCTGCTATCTTATGCCGACGCAGAGCCTGGAGTATTTTACCGAAAAAGAACTCCGCAGCGCGGAGAAAGAAGTAAATTCCCGCCGCATACAGGGCATAGCGTATCACGTTTCGGGATTTTATTCGGCTCTGCTGAAGGGTCATCACGGAGCGGTTGCTTGTACAAAAAATAACATTCCTTTTACTTGTGCGGTTATTGAAAAGATCTGCGATCCGTATACCGAAAGAATACCGGCGATCGTACAGCCGACGCAAAGCGAGGAAGCCGAAGCTCAGGATAATACGCAGGCAGAAGCTCCAAAGCCTGCGGTTCAGATAGTTGAGCGCGAAGGGATAACCGGCTTCAGAAGTCCGTCGGTCAAGATACCGATAGAAGCCTTTCCGAGAGATATGCTTAACCTGATAATCTCTACTCTGAGCGAATATAAGCCGCCGCATTTCAATATCCTGGCGGCAAAGCTCGATGCTGTGCGTAAGAAAATGGTGACTAACAACGCTCTCCCGCTTGAGGTGCTTGAAAAAGCGGAGCAGATGCCGGATGTAAGCATGGTGGAATCGGCGTATGCGATCTCGAGCATTTCGGATGAGGAGTTAAACTGCCTGCTTGCGGGAGATGTTGAATGTAACGGGCGTGTCATTATTTCGCCGAATTTCTATGCGAGTATCGTCACTGCGTGTAACTATTTGCAGTATACGGATATGAAGCGCTTCATTGATTTTTCAATTGCTATTATGGATAATCCCGAGCTTTCCGCCACTCACGAATATGTCGCGCAAAGGGTAAGCTCTCAGGAGAAAAACACAAAGCTTTATAATTTCTTTAAGTCAGCAAAGGAAAGCGGCGAAGCAAAGTATGAAAAAATAATGTCCGCCGCGAATACATTTATAACAAGATTTGATAAAGCGGCAAAACGCTGAAAAGGCATCGGGGCGGTCATGTTCCGAGCCGCTTGGTTGGAGTAAATTTACATTACCGGGTCGGTGATGCGGATACTCAAAAGGAGAATGGCTATGAAATTCGGAAAAAACAAGGCTCTTGCGGTTATTGCCGCGGCGGCTGTTTTCTGCTCCGGCTGTCAGAGAAGCCTCGAATATTATGAATATACGGACGAGGGACAAGGCATATCGAGTTCCTCGGGTTTTTCGGACAGCTTTTCCGATAATTCTTCGGAAAGTCACGGCTCCTCCGTTTATTCCGGATCATCTTCATCAAGCGGCGGTTATTCAAGCAGCTCCGGAAGTACGCAAAGCTCGAAGCCGGGCAGTTCTTCCGCGGGCAATTCGTCTTCGGGTAATTCGTCTTCGGGCAGTTCGTCTAAGGGAAGTTCTTCTTCGAGCAGCGGCAGCTCCTCAAATAAGAGCAGCTCGTCAAGCAGTTTTTCGATAAATTCAAGCAAGAGCAGTTCTTCGTCTTCAAGCACCAAGCCTTCGGGCAGCGGGCTTTCTCCGAACGGCACAGGCACCTCGGGAACAAGCTCTACGGGCAAGTTCAATTATGGGGAAGCATTGCAGAAGTCGATCTTGTTTTATGAGCTTCAGAGAAGCGGAAATATCGACGAGAGAACCATAAGGACAAACTGGCGCGGCGACAGCGGAATGACAGACGGTTCGGACGTTGGACTTGACCTTACGGGCGGGCTTTATGACGCGGGAGATAACGTAAAATTCAATCTTCCCATGGCTTATACTTCTACGGTTTTGGCGTGGAGCGTATATGAGGACAGGAACGCGTATGCCGAAAGCGGACAGCTCGACTACGCGCTTGCGAATATAAAGTGGATATGCGATTATCTGATAAAATGCCATCCCGAGCCTGATGTTTACTATTATCAGGTTGGAAACGGAAGCGCGGATCACGCGTGGTGGGGTCCTGCAGAGGTAATGCAGATGCAAAGACCCTCTTATAAGGTGGATAAAAACAACCCCGGCTCTACTGTGGCGGGAGAAGCGGCGGCGGCGCTGGCTGCGTGTGCGGCGGTCTATAAGAATGTTGACAAAAGCTATTCGGATAAATGCCTTAAACACGCGAAGGAGCTGTACAACTTTGCGGAAACTACCCACAGCGACGCGGGATATACCGCCGCAAGCGGCTTTTATAACAGTTGGAGCGGATATCAGGACGAGCTGGCGTGGGCGGCTGTCTGGATATACATAGCGACAGACGACAGCTCATGGCTTTCAAAGGCAAAGACTAACGAGGCAAAGCTCAGCGGCAATCCCAAGTGGACGCTTTGCTGGGACGATAAATATATCGGCGTTGAGTGTCTGTTGGCTGAACTCACGGGCGAAAGCAAGTACAAGACCAAGGTCGAGGAAAGTCTTGACTGGTGGTGTAATGGGATTACATATACCCCTAAGGGTCTTGCGTGGCTGGATACATGGGGTTCTCTGAGATACGCGACAACGGCGGCGTTTGTTGCGGCTTCATATGCCGAAAGCGGAAAATGCTCTTCGGAAAAAGTCCAGAAATATATGAACTTCTGTGAGAGCCAGGTAAACTATGCCCTCGGCTCTTCGGGAAGAAGCTATGTGGTCGGATTCGGCGTAAATCCTCCCGAACACCCTCACCACCGAACCGCACAAGGCTCATGGGCGGATAATATGAACGAGCCGAATTATCACCGCCACACGCTCTACGGGGCGCTTGTCGGCGGACCGAACGCGTCGGACGGCTATAATGACACAGTTTCCGACTATACCGCGAACGAGGTCGCGTGCGACTATAACGCGGGATTTACGGGCGCTCTCGCGAAAATGTACAACAAATACGGCGGACAGACGATAAAGAATTTCGGCGCGGTAGAAGAGGTCGGCGAGGAAATGTATGTCGAATACAGCACCAACGCGCAGGGAAACGGCTTTACCGAGATAAGGGCAATGATATACAACAAGTCCGCGTGGCCCGCGAGATTGGCGGATAATTTAGAGCTGAGATATTTCGTCAATTTGTCGGAGCTTTCCGATCCCTCGAGCGTCACCGTAAACTTTAATTATAACAACGGCGCGAAATACGGCGGACTTTACGAGTGGGATAAGGAAAACGGAATATACTACGTCAGTATCGACTTTTCGGGGGTTAAGATCTATCCCGGCGGTCAGAGCGCGTATAAAAAGGAAGTTCAGTTCAGAATGAGCGCGGCGGGTTGGGATCCCAACAACGACCCCTCTTATAAGGAGCTTGTCGGGACAAACGGCTCAAGCCTTGTGAGAGCTGTTTCCTGCGGACTTTACGAGGGCGGAAGGCTTGTATTTGGAAAGGAACCGAACGGAGAGTTTTCGGGAGTCGTCACTCCAAGCTCGTCAAGCTCCTCGTCAACCCCGCAGAGCGATCCGTCTTCTTCGCCCTCGAGCGGTTCAAGCCACTCCTCCTCTCCGTCAACACCCGCGGAAAACAAGGGCGTTCAAGTCACGCTTTCTCAGAACACGACGAGCGGCGACGCAAGCTCGATCCAGTTTACCGTGAAGATGACCAATAACACAGGCACGGCGATCGACCTGTCAACGCTGAAGATCGAGTATTTCTTTACGAAGGACAGCTCACAGCCTCTGGCGTTTGACTGCTATCATGCCGCAATTTCGGGAAGCAGCTACACGGGAATAACCGACAGAATAAGCGCGTCATTTACAAGCGCGTCGGGAACAAATACCGACACAAAGTGTACTATTGAGATCGGCAGCGGCACGCTTATCAACGGTGATACTGTTGAGATCCAGGCAAATATACGTCATGACGACTGGTCGAGCTTTAATGTTTCAAATGACTTCTCCTGCGGAAACGCCGAAAATATCTGTATAACAAATAATGGGACAGTTATTTTCGGAAGAAGACCATAATGTCAAATCAATATAATTACCGTGCCTCAAAGGGGCACGGTACAGGCTGTATATAAAGTTGTCTATCCCGAATTTATTTAAATTTGAAATTTCAAAA
>JAFLUE010000133.1 GCA_022508945.1 Oscillospiraceae bacterium | reverse complement strand
TTTTGAAATTTCGCAATGCTCTATTATGTAGTTCTGAACTTTTTCTACAAGCTAACGGCTCCGAGATTATTCGGAGCCGTTTTATTATCGTGTTGTCTTTTCGTTGTATTCCTCAAGTATCCTGAGGTAGCTGTCATAGCGCTCATGGGATATCTCCCCGCTTTCAACCGCGTCCTTTACCGCACAGCCGCATTCCTTGACATGACGGCAGTTTGCAAACCTGCATTCAGCCGCCGCCTCGCGAAACTCGCGAAACGCCCCGTCAAGCTCGTCCTTCGGAATGTCGCAGTAATATCCTATATCAACAGTCGAAAAACCGGGCGTGTCGGCAATATAACCGTTTCCGATCTTAAACAGCTCGGCTTGGCGTGTTGTGTGTCTGCCTCTTCCGAGCTTTTTGCTTATTTCCCCTGTTTTGAGATTAAGCTCGGGAAACAATATATTAAGCAGGCTCGATTTTCCGACGCCGGAATTACCGATAAACGCGGAGATTCCGCTTCCTATGAGTTTTCTTACTTCATCTGCTCCCTCGCCCGTTATGTTATCAACAGCACAGACGGATATGCCTATCTTTCGGTAGACATCGGGCAAATTGCCCGCCTTTTCCAGATCGATCTTTGTGAATACAATTATCGGCTCTATGTCCTTGCTGTCGGCGACCGCGATAAGCTTGTCGAGAATAAGCCTGTTCACCTTAGGCTCTACGGTGCTGTTTACAAAGAAAACCCTGTCAAGATTCGCGAGCGGCGGTCTTGACAAAAAGTTTTTCCGCTCCTCGATCTCTGCAATGACCGGCTCGGAATTATCCGAAACGCATATCCTCACATGATCTCCCGCGGACGGACTTATGCCCTTTGTGCGGAAAATTCCTCTCGCGGCACATTTTATATTCTCTCCGATAAAGCTTCCGCCGAGGGCGTCCGCGTAATAGATGCCCCCGACGGATTTTGTTATAATTCCTCTGAATTCAGCTTCACTCATATTTTATTCGCCCGCCGCAGGTTCTCCGCCCTCACCGCCGGGAGCAGGCTCCGGCTCGGGTTCAGGCCCGGGATCCGGTTCAGGATCGGGATCCGGATCGGGATCGGGATCAGGATTATGGTTGCTTCCCGAAAGTCTGTCAAACACATCGCTGTTTCTTTCAATTTCGTAGTCATAACAATGGTCGTCCCTGAATTCGAGCCTATACTGGATATAGGTGTCTTCCCTGCCTGTAGCAACGCTCTTTACTCTGATCGAGAAGATCTTTTCGTCGCCGTTTTTGCCGGTGACTGTATAGCGGACGCTCTTGGACGTTGCAAGCTCGACATTGATTATCTTTGTAGCTGAGCTGTCGAGCGTTCCGTCCACATAAAATTTGAACTCGAAATCGCCCGAGATCCACTGAGGAAGCGTAACCTGTACCTCAAACTCACTGTCAACGATCTCGCCCTTACTTACTTTAAGAGTGATCTCGGTGTTGGGCATAACCTTTTCATCGGGATTTATGCTCTGCTCGAGAACCTTTCCTTTTTCCTCTTCGCTGCTGACATGATCTATCTTCGGAATAAGCTTATACTCGTCGCAGCGTTTAAGAGCCTCCGCTAACGGCATTCCCACAAGCTTTGGAACTACCATCATCTTTTCGGGCGCACCCATGCTTATTACAACCATGATCGTGCTTCCCTGATCGGCAAACTCATGAGCGGGCGGGTTTGTCTCAATAACCAGACCCGATTCCACATCCTCGCTGTCCTTAGTTGAGGAAACGACCTTAAAGCCGTCTCTTTCGAGCTTTTTCTTCGCGGCTTCATAGGTCATATTTGAAACGTCCTGAATTTCGACCTGCTTTATGCCCTTACTTACCTTTACGGTAACCTTCGAGCCGACCTTTATCATTCTTCCCTCAATGGTGTCCTGATCGAAAATCACGCCGACAGGATACTCCGCGTTAAATTCCTGTACAGCTACTATCGTCATCAGCGGGCTGTTCTCATACTTTTTCTGAACATCTTCCCACTTATCGCCGACAAGCTGCGGCATCGAAAACTCACCGTTTTCAATAATTATCCCATCATAAATATTGCTGTCTGACGAGCCGCTTTGAGCCGAGCCCTGACCGAAGCGCTGGGACAAAAGGACCAGAACCAGGAAAACCGTTGCCACAACAAACGCCGCGCCTACCGCGAACAAAATCGGTATCAGCGGCGAACGGCGCTCCTCGATCTCGTCGTCATCGTCATCATAATCGTCGTCATCGTCGTAGTCGTCATCTATATCTGCCGCGGAGCCTGTAAAACGCGTTTTCTCCGCCTCCGGTGCTGCTGCCGCAGCGGCAAACTTTGCCGAGCCGTCGGTCGAATTGTACTTATAATCAAACACAACTCCGGGATTTTTCTTAAACTCCTCGAGATCCGCGATCATCTCGCCCGCGGTCTGATAGCGCGCCTGCGGGTCTTTCTGCATAGCCTTCAGAACGATCTGCTCTATGCCCTCTGGGATTGTCTCGTTTATTTCCGACGGACGCTTCGGTACGCTCTGCATATGCTTGAGCGCGATAGCTACAGCCGTATCTCCGTCAAACGGCTTCTTTCCCGTAAGCATTTCATAAAGCGCCACACCCACAGAGTAGATATCGCTTCTCTCGTCTGTAAGATCGCCTCTCGCCTGCTCGGGGCTTATATAATGTACGGAACCTATCGTCTTGTCCGATACGGTCTTGTTGTTCTCGCGGTTAAAGCGCGCTATGCCGAAGTCCATGACCTTTATGTTTCCGTCACGCAAAAGCATGATATTCGAGCTTTTAACATCGCGGTGTACAATACCCCTGTCATGAGCGTGCTGGAGCGCCTTAAGAACCTGAACGGTAAAATGTACGGCGTCGCGCCATTTAAGCACTCCCTGCTGTTCAATATAATCAGTAAGCGTTATACCGTCCACATATTCCATAACGATAAACTGCACCTTATCTGTGAAGCCGACGTCATAGATCTTTACGATATTCGGGTGGGAAAGCAGAGCGATAGCCTTGCTCTCGTTTCTGAAACGGCGAAGGAACTCGTCGCTTCCCGCAAACTCGGTCTTTAAGATCTTTACCGCGACGATCCTGTCTTCCTGAATATCTCTTGAACGGTAAATATCCGCCATTCCTCCGACGCCTATAAGCTCCAAAAGCTCATACCGCCCGTCAAGTTTTTTTCCGATATTACTATCCATAGCCAAATCTTTTCCCCTCTTTGCGAACTCGGCTCCATCACCCTCGGATCGGGAAATGCCGCCATGTTCCGAAACACAATTCTGAAGCTGTTGTAAAACTATAATTATTGCAATTACAAAAGCGCAATTACAAATTTAAGCAATGTTATACCCATACAAATTTATTATATCATATTTTTCCCCAAAAGTCAACCTTTTTTTCAAGTCAAAAACCGCCGGGGAAAATTGCTGTAATAATTTCTTTATGCTGCCATTGTCATGAAACCTGTTCATACCGAAACAAGCGCAACAGAAACGTTGTCGTGACCGCCGTTGTTGTTGGCGTATTCGACCAGCGCCCCGCAGCAGTCCTTCGGCTTGTTGTCAAAACAAATGTCGAGAATATCAAGATCATCGCCGTATGCCGAAAGACCGTCGCTGCACAAAAGCAGCATATCGTCTTTTTTCATATCAAGCTCAAAATAATCGGGAGTAATGTCGTCCTCCGCGCCGATAGCGCGTGTTATTTTGCTGCGCTTCGGGTGGTTCTTGGCTTCCTCTTCGGTTATGACTCCCTTGTCCACAAGCTCGCGGACGTGAGAATGGTCTTTGGTGATCTGCCGTATACATTCGTCCTCATCGTCCGTAAAAAGCTGATAGGCGCGGCTGTCGCCGACATTTACGATATAAGCGGTCTTATTGAAAACTATTGCCGCGACACAGGTCGTTCCCATTACCTCGTTTTCACTTTCCTTCGGACAGCCGCGAACGACAGAGTTTGCGGCAATAACAGAGGTTATAAGCAGATTTCGGATAGCGTTCGGGCTAAAGCTTTCTCTGAAGCTTTCCTTTATCCTTTTTGACACTATATCAACAGCCAGCCTGCTCGCAAGTCCGCCGCGGCTCTCCCCGCCCATTCCGTCGCATAAAACTGCAGCACAGGCGTTGGGGGAAAGCATTTCCCCCCACACATTGTCCTGGTTTTCGGTTCTTTCAAGACCAATATCCGTCTTAAAATAAATCTCCAAAATATCACGCCCTTTTTCTGATTCGTAATGCGTAATTCGTAATTATTATTTTTAAGCCATAACGTTTACACCCTGAGGTTTGTGAAATTGTAAGCTGCCGTACGTTTTGATCCGGCTTTAAACATTACGGTCACAAACCTAATTACGCATTACGAATTACGAATTTAACAGATCGTCCCGCCTAAGCTGCCCACACGCCGCGTTTATGTCGGCTCCGAGCGTCCTGCGGACGGTCGCGTTGAGTCCCGCCGCGTTAAGCCGCTTCTGAAACCGCAAAATGGATCTGCTTTTGCGAAACTCACGTTCTTTTACCTCGTTTATCGGTATCAAATTTATGTGGCAGTTTTTCCCTCCGAGCAGCGTTATCAGCTCGTCCGCTGACTCATCGTCATCGTTTACGCCCTCAATAAGCGAGTATTCAAACGAAATTCTCCGCCCCGTTTGGTCAAAATAATCGTCACACGCCTCCATAAGCGTTTTAAGGTCAAATCGCCTGTTAATCGGCATTATAGCGCTTCGCTTTTCGTCCGACGCCGCATGGAGCGAAACAGAAAGCGTAACACCGAGCCTGAGCTTTGCAAGCTCGCGGATCTTATCCACTACCCCGCAGGTCGAAAGCGACACCCTTCTTAAGCTAAATCCGCTCTCCGAAAGGATCTGCAAAAATTTTACCACGTTTTCAAAATTGTCGAGCGGCTCGCCTATGCCCATAAGCACGATGCTGTCTACTGGTCTGCCGCTGTCGCGCTCGCTTTCGTAGATCTGCCCCAATATCTCCGACGGCTCTAAGTTTCTGACCCAGCCCGCTATTGTTGACGCACAGAAGCTGCACCCCATTTTACAGCCGACCTGAGTCGATACGCAAAGACTGTTTCCGTGGTTATATTCCATAAGCACACTTTCGACAGCCCCGCCGTCCCGAAGCTCATACAAGTATTTTACAGTATTATCTATGCGGCTTACAAGTCTTTTTTTAATAATTAGTTGATTTAAACAAAATTTTTTTGAAAGTTCATCGCGAAATTGTGCAGAAATATTGCTCATTTGAGAAAAATCTTTGATTTTTTTAATATGAAGCCAGTCGAAGATCTGCTTTGCTCTGAACTTTTTTTCGCCCATAACGCATATTTCGCTCGTCAGTTCATCAAGCGAAAGTGAAAGAATGTCAATTTTTTCCATATATTCCCTATTAAACCTCCTCGGATTTTTCGAGGATAAATTATAGATTGTAGAATAAATTATGTTTTTGAAATTTCACAATACCGTTTATTGAGGAAGAGCATTTACAAAAAGCCTGTAACAATATACAATTAATTACTTTTCTTTTCCTGAGGGAAAACTTTCTGAAGAAAGTTTTCCCTCAGACTCCCTTTCAAAG
>JAFLUE010000132.1 GCA_022508945.1 Oscillospiraceae bacterium | reverse complement strand
TCCAAGACCATCGACCTTGTATGGAACGGTCTTACCGTTACAGAGGACAGAAAAAAGGAATTTCTGTTTACTACCTCTTATCTCAAAAACAAGCAGGTAACTGTTGTAAAGAAAGAGAACGCCGATAAATACCCCGATACAAAGGCAATGGCGAACATCAAGATAGCGTTTGAGGGAGGCTCGGCAGGCGAGGATATCGTTAAGGACGACGAGAACCTCATAGGCTGTACGCCGATAAACTGTGAGGCGCAGATAAACGCGCTCATGGAGGTAAAGGCAGGCACCGCGGACGCGTGTATCGTTGACTATACGCTCGGCAGAGCGCTGACAAAGGAAGGCTCGGACTACGCAGACCTCGTTGTGCTTGAAAATATCCCGAATACCGATGAGGAGTACGCTATCGGCGCGCGTATGGAAGACACCGAGACCGTAAAGAAGATAAACGATATAATCGAGGAGCTTGCAAAGGACGGCACACTTAAGGCTATCGCTAAGAAGTACGACCTCGAAGACGCTTTGCTGGTATAAAAACAAACATCAACACGACGCGAGAGGGGAAATATCCCCGCCCGCGCCGTTTTTGTTAAAGGAATTATATTATGGATTTTCTTGAAGTAACAAAATCTCTGGCACAAGGCTTTGCGGTGACGCTTATGATCTTCGGCATAACGCTCGCGGCGTCGCTGCCGCTGGGGCTTGTTATCACGTTCGGTTCCATGTCGAAGATACTGCCGATAAGGTGGATAACGAAGGTATTTGTGTGGATCATACGCGGTACGCCGCTTATGCTTCAGGTAATACTTATCTTCTACGGCCCGGGGCTTTTGAATCTGGATATCAGGTTTGAAAGACTGCCGGCGGTATTGATAGCGTTCATCATAAACTACGCTTGTTATTTCTCCGAGATCTACCGCGGCGGTATCGAGAGCATACCCAAAGGGCAGTACGAAGCGGGGCAGGTGCTTGGCATGACAAAGCGCCAGATATTCTTCAGGATCGTGCTGTTTCAGGTGATAAAGCGAGTTGTGCCGCCTATGGGCAACGAGATAATAACGCTTGTAAAGGACACCTCTCTCGCGCGCGTTATAGCGGTAACGGAGCTTGTAAAGTCCGCCGAGAACATCATCGCCGTAAAAGGTATTATCTGGCCGCTGTTCTATGTCGGCGCGTTCTATCTGCTGTTTACGGCGCTTGTTACATTCCTGCTGCACCTTGCCGAGAAAAAGATGAGCTATTACAGCGCGTAACGGAGGGACTATGGCATTTTTAGAGGTACATAATATTTTCAAAGCCTTCGGCAAGACCGAGGTTTTGAAAGGCATAGATTTCTCAATGGAAAAAGGCGAGGTGTTGGTAATTATCGGCTCCTCTGGCAGCGGCAAGACGACGCTCCTGCGCTGTCTCAACTTCCTTGAAACTCCCGATTCGGGCATTATCACCGTAAACGGCGAGCCGCTGTTCGATTCAAACGAGCCTACATATTCCGACAGGGAGAAGAGAGAAAAGCGGCTGCATTTCGGACTTGTTTTCCAGCAGTTCAACCTGTTCCCGCAGTATACCGTGCTGAAAAACGTTTCACTTGCTCCCGAGCTTCGCGAATTCAGCGGGAAAAAGCTTTCGAGAGCGGAAAAGAAAAGCGCTTCTGAGCGCATAAACAGCCATTCGATGGAGCTTCTCACGAAAGTCGGACTTGCCGAAAAAGCGGACAGCTATCCGTGCCGGCTCTCCGGCGGTCAGCAGCAGCGCGTGGCGATAGCCCGCGCGCTCGCGATGAGTCCCGACATTCTCTGCTTCGATGAACCCACTTCCGCGCTTGATCCCGAGCTTACGGGCGAGGTGTTGAAGGTCATACGCGGACTCAAGGACTCCGACCGCACGATGATAGTCGTGACGCACGAGATGAATTTCGCGCGCGGAGTAGCCGATAAGGTGATCTTTATGGCGGACGGCGTTATTGAGGAATACGGTACGCCCGACGAGGTGTTCGGCGCGCCGAAGAGCAATAAGACCAAGGCGTTCCTTGAAAAGGCGGATTAACAGGATTTGTAAAGGTCCTTGAATTTTAAAAAATGCCGCTATGTCGGGGTATGAAAATATGAGCTTCAGTGACCGATATTGGCGCTGTGCTGCGCCGCTTAAACGCAATATCGCCATAATCGGGAACGACGATATTGTGCTTGCGTTCCAAGAACTCGCACCGCACCGAGTTTGTTATCGAAAACCGTAGGTGATTTGGCGCAGAGGTTAAGGCGTATTTGGCAAATTCGGAAAACGGAAATGAATTCAATACTTAAACAAGCAGCCGCCGAACATTTAGAGTTCAGCGGCTTCTTTTTGTGCATCTTTACCTAAAAATCCACAAAATATTTGTCTAAAAAATTTTCTTTTTATACAAATTTACGATATTTTTCCCTTGACAAAACGGAAAAAATATGATATCATTACTTTTGTAATATAAACCTACTAAGTGAATAGGTGAAGCGCGGAAGCGCGGGTCAGATCCGAAGCTTGCGCGGCTGTTTGCTTATTTGTATACACAGCAGGAGAAGAAGGTAACTATGGAAAAGATGATTTATCTTGATAATGCCGCGACAACACGCGTGAGCGAGGCAGTGCTTGATGAAATGCTGCCGTATTTCAGGCAGACTTACAGCAACCCATCGGCGATCTACGGCTTTGCCGCGGACAGCAAGAAGGCAGTTGACAAAGCCAGACAGCAGGCAGCGGAGCTTATCGGAGCCAAAACGGAGGAAATATACTTTACGGGCGGCGGAAGCGAATCGGACAACTGGGCGATAAAGGCGGCTGTCGAGGCGTATTCGTCAAAGGGAAAGCACATTATTACGACAAAAATAGAACACCACGCCATATTGCATACCTGCGAATATATCGAAAAGCAGGGCTGTGAGGTGACGTATCTCGACGTTGACAAAAACGGTAAAATATCGCTTGACGAGCTGAAGAAGGCTATCCGCCCCGATACGATACTGATAAGCATTATGTTTGCGAACAATGAGATCGGAACGATAGAGCCTGTTGAGGAGATCGGAAAGATCGCGCATGAGAACGGCGTTTTGTTCCATACCGACGCCGTACAGGCTTACGGTCATGTACCGATCGATGTTGAAAAGATGAATATAGATATGCTTTCCGCGAGCGGACATAAATTTAACGGTCCGAAGGGAATAGGCATATTGTATATCAAAAAGGGCGTCAAGATCCGCTCGTTTATCCACGGCGGCGCTCAGGAAAGAAACAGACGCGCCGGAACGTTAAATGTCCCAGCTATAGTCGGCTTCGGAAAAGCCGCGCAGATAGCGGGAGAAACAATGACCGAGCGCATTGAATATGAAAAAAAGCTGAGAGATCACATTATAGAGAGGGTGCTTTCGGAAATACCGCATACAAGGCTCAACGGCGACCCGGAAGACAGACTCCCGAACAACGTGAATTTCTGTTTCAGGTTTATCGAGGGAGAGTCGATGCTGCTGCTGTTGGATCAGGCGGGAATATGCGCGTCGAGCGGCTCCGCCTGCACGTCGGGTTCGCTTGACCCGTCTCATGTTCTTTTGGCGATAGGGCTTCCGCATGAAATAGCCCACGGGTCGCTGAGGATTACGCTTTCCGAGGAAACAACTCTCGGCGAAATTGACTATGTGGCAGACGAGCTGAAAAAAATAATCAAGAGGCTTCGCGATATGTCGCCATTGTATGAGGACTTTATCGCAAAGCAGAAGGGAGAATAATTATGTACAGTGAAAAAGTCGTAGATCATTTTACAAACCCGAGAAATGTCGGGGAGATCGAGAACGCAAGCGGCGTAGGAACGGTCGGAAACGCGAAATGCGGCGATATTATGAGAATATATCTCGATATCGACGATAATGGGATAATCAACGACGTTAAATTCAAGACCTTCGGCTGCGGGGCGGCAGTTGCCACAAGCAGCATGGCGACGGAGCTTGTAAAGGGAAAGAATATACAGGAGGCGCTTCAGGTCACAAATAAGGCGGTCATGGAGGCTCTCGACGGACTTCCTCCCGTAAAGGTTCACTGTTCTCTGCTCGCGGAGGAGGCTATCCACGCGGCGCTGTGGGATTACGCGCAGAAAAAGGGCATAGTTATAGAGGGGCTTGAAAAGCCCGCGACCGATATCGCGGAGATAGTTGAGGAAGAGGATTATTGATTTTAGGGCAACACCGCGCGTGTTGCCTTAATATTATAACTTACAGCGGAGGTGAACAGTGTGGATAAAAAGGCAATTATCGCAATGAGCGGCGGAGTTGATTCGAGCGTCGCGGCGTATCTGATGAAAAAGAACGGCTACGACTGTATAGGCGTTACAATGAAGCTGTTTCACAATGAGGATATCGAAGTCTCCCGCGAAAAAACCTGCTGTTCTCTTGACGATGTAAACGACGCGCAAAGAGTTGCGTACGCTCTGGATATGCCGCATTATGTCTTCAATTTTTCAGATGAATTCAAGGAAAAGGTGATCGACCGTTTTGTTTCGGCATATGAAAACGGCGAAACGCCCGACCCGTGTATCGACTGTAACCGCTATCTGAAATTCGACAGGCTTTATCGGCGCGCGAGGGAGCTTGACTGCGATTATATTGTTACGGGACATTACGCGCGTATCGAATATGATGAAAGCAAGGGGCGGTATTTGCTGAAAAAAGCGGCATACTCGGACAAGGATCAGAGCTATGTGCTGTATTCAATGACCCAGGAACAACTCGCGCATACATTGTTCCCGCTTGGAGATTACACTAAACCGCAGATAAGGGATATGGCCGAGGAGCAGGGCTTTCTGAACGCGAAAAAACACGACAGCCAGGACATATGCTTTGTTCCGAGCGGAAGCTACGCGGATTTCATCGAACGCTACACAAAGCAAACCTATCCCACAGGAGATTTTATCGATACATCGGGAAATGTCCTCGGAACACACAAGGGCATAATCCGCTATACTATAGGACAGCGAAAGGGTTTGGGAATTTCCGCCGACGCGCCGCTTTATGTGGTAAATATTGACAAGGACAAAAACACGATAACGCTCGGGAAAAACGATGAGCTTTATTCAAAGCGTCTTCTTGCGGGAAATATAAACCTAATTTCGGTTGAAAAAATCGACAAGCCCATGAGAGTAAAGGCAAAAATACGCTACCGCCACACAGAACAGGACGCCACAGTCATTCAGGTAAACGATAAGCTTGATGTAACCTTTGATGAGCCTCAGCGCGCTATTACAAGGGGACAGGCGGTCGTTCTGTATGACAATGATACGGTAGTCGGCGGCGGGACAATTTTATAACAGCATTTCCGGCAATATTTCAATTTAACGTTGTTTCGGGCGGATTGATTTAAATAGAAATTTCAAAACCGCGCACTGCGCTATCAAATCGACGCGTATGAGCATAGCTCATACGCGTCGATTATTTTTGAAATTTCGCTCACGAATATTTTGTGGTGGCGAAATTATTAATTTAAATCCACGCAGTTGTCAAGAGCCAATAAAGTCCAAAACCACGCGGTGGTATCGATCGAATTTCAAAAAGCATGAAATTTTTCACAGAAAAATTTCATGCGGTTCTCACTTTGCGTCGGCTTCGCTGACGCAAAGTGATGA
>JAFLUE010000131.1 GCA_022508945.1 Oscillospiraceae bacterium | reverse complement strand
AAAGGTTTTTCCCCACACCCTTTTTCCAAAGACTTTTTGTACGCTTCCCTATAACTTATTTGTACACCCAATCGCGCTGTATCGCGAAGCTGAAGAAGAACAGGATCGTGTCTATTACCGCCTTTATCAGCGTCTGCCAGCCGCTGCTCTGAGCGTTTAGCAGTATTGTCGCTCCGTTTACCAGCAGGAAAGACGCAGCCAATTGCACTGCAGCAAGAATATAATATCGGACAATGCTTTTCTTGACCGACTGTTTTGACTTAAATACGCCGCGCTGGTTTACAAAATAGTTTGTAAGCGACGAAACGATCCTCGCCGATGCCGTCGCGACAAAAATCCTGAGCGCTTCGTTTTCGCCGAAAGCGGAGATCGTAAGCAGGTTTACCAGCGTAAACAGCCCCACGTCGATAAGCGAGCAGATAAGCGAGCTTAAAGCGTATTTAAGAATAATGGCGTAGATCTTTATCGAGTCGATAAGGGGATTAAAATGCGTACCGGCGTTGTTGTCCGAGTAAATAGTTGAAATGGTCACTTCTTCAAACGGGAGCGAAAGCCTCTTCAGTTCAAGAAGCATATTCGTTTCATATTCAAATCTCTCGCCGCTTATTTTGCACAGCGGTTCAAGAAAGCTCATCGGTATCGCGCGAAGCCCCGTCTGAGTATCCGTTATTTTGATACCGCATATCAATCTGAAAACGATCCTCGTCATGTTGTTTCCGAACCGGCTTTTTGGCGGAACATTGTCCTGCTTGAAGTTTCTTGCTCCGAGAACCATCATTTTATCCCGAACCATAGCCATTGCACACCGCTCGATATCATCGGGAGTATGCTGACCGTCGTCGTCCGTCGTAACGACTCCGTCGCAATCGGGAAAGTTTTTTAAAGCAAATTCAAACCCCGTCTTAAGACCGCGGCCTTTTCCGCGGTTTATTTCATGACGAAGCAGAATGCACTCCGGTATTTCCTCTATTCTTTTGAAAATATCCGCACATTCGGCTTTGCTTCCGTCGTCAATAATGATGATGTGTTCAAAACCCTTTTCACAAAGTCCGCCAATTACATCAAATATTTTCTCTTTTGGGTTAAATGTTGGAATTATTACCGGAACGTTCATTGCTGTAAAAACCTTTTCTTTCTGAGTTGTTATCGATCATTTTTGTCGGGAGCTTGTGTAAGATATCACAGCGGATTATTTCTGCTCAAGGTATCTCATCATTCCTTCAGCCGCCCGCTTTGCTTCTTCCACAGCGTGAACGACCGTATGTGCGCCCTGAACAACGTCTCCCGCCGCAAAAACGCCCGGAACCGTTGTCATACAGTTTTCGTCGGTAATAAGTAAGCCTTTGTCATTTGCCTGAAGTCCGGGAGTAGTAAGTATAAGCTTGTTTTTCGGACCGTTGCTTATGGAAATGACCGTTGAATCGACCTCGACCTGGTCAAGCTCGTCCTCATAGCCTATGACCTTGTTGTTTTCGTCAAGAATAGCCGTTTTGAAAACAGGACCCTTTTCGGTTATCTCGGTAATTTCCTTTCCGAAGATCATCTCCGCGCCTTCCATAGTAGCGTATTCGACCTCTCGCGGGCTTGCGGTAATGCGCTTGCTGCGGGCATAGAGCGCAACGCTCGTGGAGCCGTGACGAAGCGCGACTCTCGCAACGTCCATTGCCGCGTTTCCAACGCCGATTATAGCGACCTTCTCTCCGAGGTCATAGCCGTTTGGATTAACAAGATAGTCCATGCTGTAGTGAACATTAGGCAGACTCTCGCCCTTTATGCCGAGCGTTTTTGAGCGCCATACGCCCGTACCCGCGAAAACAGCCGAATATCCGTCGCGGAACAGGTCGCTTATCTCGAGCGCGCCGCCGATAGTTGTATTCGGACGTATCTTAACGCCCGTTTCAAGAAGCTTTTTCGTGTATCTGTCACAAATAGAGCGCGGCAGACGAAAATCGGGAATACCATAGCGAAGCACGCCGCCTATTCCGTCGCGAGCCTCAAAAATAGTAACGTCATAACCCTCCGATATCATCTTGAACGCAACGGTTATTCCCGCGGGACCTCCGCCTATAACGGCTATCTTCTTTCCGTTCGGAGCTTTTTTCTCTATGGTCATACTGTCGAAATAGGCGTCGGAAATGAATTTTTCGATAGCGTTGAAATTTACCGGGACGCCCTTTTTGCCGAGAACACAGTTGCCTCTGCACTGCTGGTCATAATCGCAGACGATAGAGCAGATAAGGGACATCGGGTTGTTTTCAAACAAAATTTGCCCTGCCTCGCGCAGCTTGTTTTCCTTAAACAGACCGATGACCTGAGGAATGCTCGTATGAACGGGACATCCCTTCTGACACAACGGTACCTTACAGCCAAGACAGCGGTCGGCGGTTTCTTTTACATAAACAGACACTTAAAACACTCCTTATCTTTAAATTTACTTATATTTTAGCACAATTTCCGAAAATAGTCAAGTGCTTTTTAATTACCTGCATATAGCAGTTGACAAATTTAAAATATTATGCTATAATATAAAGTGAGTTAAAGTATTTTTGAAATTTTTATCGGGAATAGGGGTGGTGTAATGAAAGAAAAATTAAATGGGGAGATAACTGTAACCGAAAATCTCTACATGAAATCTGCGGATTACAAATTTTTGGAGTATACCGGTCTGGATATGAACTCGTCGATAGAGGCGGCGGTATATCCCGACGACTTGCCTATACTGACAAATATGCGCCAAAAGCTTGAGGGAGGCTCTTACTACGCGGTTCTTAGGCTTCGCGGCGCGGACGGAAGCTATCATCCTTTTCTGTCGAAGATAAAGGCAGTCGCTTCAAAAAAATGGGATTATATCCTTGTTTGTATCTCGTTTGCGGATCTGGATTTTTTGATCGAAAACGATAATATCCGCAGAGACGAACAGATAATTACAGACTCGTATTTTGATGTTTTGGGCGATATCCTTATCGAGTACGACCGCAGGTCGGATAAGCTCGAGGTTTATTATGTCAACGATTCCAGGCGCCGCGTTGTTGTTTCGGGAAAACTCAACGAGTGTAAGGAGTGCATAAAGCCGAAGATATTACCCGAATATATGGGCGAATACAACGGTCTGTTCGACAACATCAAAGCCTCGTCGGAAAGCTTTTGTGCCGAGGTTAAGACAGAGGGCGTTGAAGAGCTGAACGGAGCGATTTGCGAGATAAGATGCAAAAGCGTTGGCGAAAAGGTTGTCGGCTGCGTAAAGTTAGAGCATACCGAAAAGGTAAAGAATATAAATATCGATATCGTAAACGACAAGGACGCGTTTCTTGATATGCTGAATAAGCGCGCCATTGTAGAGCAGGCGGAAAGAATGATGTCGCGCGGCTTAAAGCATATTTATTTTATTCTGCTTGATCTTGATAATTTCAAAAATGTAAATGATACCTACGGTCATATCGCGGGCGACGAGGTTCTGACGACGGTTACGAAAATAATAAACGATAAGCTCGCGGAACGCGGAATTGTCGGAAGAATGGGCGGAGACGAGATACTTATCATCACCGAGACCATCAACGGTCAGACAGAGCTTCGTAATTTGCTCCGAAATATAAGAACAGCAATAGAGTGGACATTTAAGACAGACCCGAGGGAATTGAACGTAACCTGTTCTATGGGAGTATGCGAGTTCCCGAAATACGGGAAGACGTTTGAGAGCATATACAGATACTGTGACAAAATGCTGTATCTGGCAAAGGAGAAGGGCAAAAACCGCTATATAATCTACACCCCCGAGCTTCACGAGCGTTATGTAAACGCAGATGCCGAGCAGCAGGAAAACGTTTCCGCGAAAGACCTTGTAAACGACAAGGTAGGGATAATGCAGCGCCTTGTGGATAATTATCTTACAAAGCACTCCTATAATAACGAGAAAATTTTCTCCGAGATCGGCGAGGCATATGGCTTAAATGAGATACTTATGATCTACGATGACTTTACCGTCGCATTTCAGTGGAATCCGAGCGGAGTATTCTCCGATATCTCTAAGATCGTTCATTTCAAGCCGCAGGATGACTTCTGGGAGCTTTTCGATAAGGACAATCTCCTTGTACTCGACCATCTTTATAAGCTGGACGGAAAATGTCCGGACGTTGAGAAGTGTCTTGTTAAAAAGGATGTTGACGCGGCAGTTTTCTACCGCTTATGCCATAACAATAAGTTTACGGGTTATGTAATGTTCGCGAGAAGCACTACTCGGCAGAGCTGGTCGGATTATGAGGTAATGGCTTTGTCTACTGCCGCTAAGGTTTTTGATGTTTCCATGCATGATTTATAATAATTAAAGCGCGCTTTCCGTTTTGTTCGGAGAGCGCGCTATGTTATAATGTATAAACAGCAGTGGAGAGTGCGGAGGTTGCTTTTAGGCTGTTAAGAATTATTCATTTTTTTGGTTTTTTGTGGTAATTTTTTCTGAAGATAGGTTTCCCAAGCCATTTTTCCAAAGACTTTTTTGCGGATGAACGACCGTGGTTTCCGAGAGAGTTTTCTAAAATTTAAAAATTGTTTTTTATTTTGCTTGACAATATGATTAAGACGTTGTATAATTAAGATAGCTTATTTTTTACTAAAATGAAAAGGAGAGTTTTAAAATGGGTTTACTTCAGGCAGGAATAGGCGCGCTTTCGGGAGTTCTGGCAGACAGTTGGAGAGATTACTTCTACTGCGACGCACTCGACAGCTCAACTCTTGCGGTACGCGGACATAAGAAGGTCGGCGGGAAAAGCTCGAATAAAAACGGATCGGACAACGTTATTTCCAACGGCTCGATCATCAACGTAAACGAGGGTCAGTGCGCTCTCATCGTTGAAAGCGGAAAGGTCGCGGAGGTCTGCGCCGAGCCGGGAGAGTTTGTGTATGATTCTTCCACACAGCCGAGCATTTTCTACGGAAACCTCGGCGATTCTATCATGGATACTTTCAAAGAGATCGGAAAGCGCTTTACCTTCGGCGGTCAGCCCTCTACCGACCAGAGAGTTTACTTTATAAATACAAAGGAGATCATGGGCAATCTCTACGGAACCGCTACTCCTATCCCTTTCAGAGTTTACGATAAGAATATAAACTTTGACGTTGACGTTTCGCTGCGCTGTAACGGCGAGTATTCATACAGGATAACGAACCCGATCTTGTTTTACACAAACGTATGCGGAAACTTCAGCGAAAGATATGATAGGAAAACACTTGACAGTATGCTTAAAAGCGAGATCGTAACCGCTCTTCAGCCCGCTCTCGGCAAAATTTCCGACAGCGGAGTACGTCCGAGCGCGCTTCCTTCACATACAGTTGAGATATGCGACGCGCTTAATGAAGTTCTCAGCAAGAAATGGGGAGAGCTTCGCGGAATGACGATAAGCTCGTTCAATATGAACGCGCCGTCAATTCCTCCCGAGGATCAGGAGATGTTAAAGCAGCTTCAGAAGACCGCGGTCATGCGCGATCCGGGAATGATGGCGGCAAATTACGCTATGTCACAGGGCGACGCCATGAAGATCGCGGCGGGGAATACCGGCGGCGCGATGATGGGCTTTATGGGCATGAACATGGCTCAGCAGGCGGGCGGGATAAACCCGAACGATATGGTAGCAATGGCGGCTC
>JAFLUE010000130.1 GCA_022508945.1 Oscillospiraceae bacterium | reverse complement strand
GAGGGGAAACTTTCTGTAGAAAGTTTCCCCTCAAACTCCCCTTCAAAGACTTTTAATACCACCGCTTGCGCGGCGGGTCGCGTTTGGGAACAAAAGGTTATTGATTTCCGAATTGTTCTGTTTGTTTATTATATTCCTCAACATACTCTTTGAGCCACGGAGAAGAATATTCGGCTTCACCCCGATATCCCACAGCAAGCACCTTGTCTCCGCGAATTATGACCCCAATGCCATGCTCCGGTTCATAGTCGGGCTCTCCGCCTATCGTATAAGCGGGTTCGTCTCCGTAGGGCTTGAAAATTGATATAGAATCAAAATGCGAGCAGGAAATGATGTCGCTGATGTCATCTTCCTCGTCCCAAAACATGGTCTCTTTTATTTCTTCGCATATCTTTTGCTGCATTTCAGCCGAAAGAGACAGAAAGTGTTCTATACACCGTTTAGCATATTCCTCGGGAACGTCTTTGGATTTCCGAGCGGTAATATCCGCGTTCAGCCAATCACAGTGGAAAACACCTAATTCTTCACCACCATCATCATCGAATTCAAATGCAATGGTATGTTCCTTATATGCGGCATCGATCAGCTTTTCGATCTCATGATATATATCCCATGAAAATTCGATGCAGTAATCATAGCTTCCTAACCTATGAATAACAGAAAGGTAATCGCTCAAATAAGAATCGTGCGCAAGGTCAAGCTCAAAATACAGATGCATAAAATCGTACAGCTCGGGAGGAATATTATCAGAACTCAGACAATTGTCTACATCGTCAAAAAGCCGTGACGGTGTGCAGGCTTCAGAAATAATCTCTGTTTCATATTTCTGTGACATTTCTTCATCGGTAAATACAAAAAAGTGACGCTTTACAAGCCAAGCGATAAAGTATAAAATCCAATTTTCTGTATAGTCATCGATCTTATTTCTGTCTTCGTAAGACAGTTCTTCAATTGTTTTATTATGTATCCTGCAGTATTCAAGTGTAGTCTCATCATAATTATTCTTGGTTCTTGCATACACATATTTTTTCGGACTGTAATGCGTCATCTTTTCTTTTGCCGCCTTCTCAAGCTTAGACGTAGACCGATCCATAAACACAAGTACTAATATAAACACAGCAAAAATTAAAAATACTATTACACCAATAATAAATATTTTCTGCATTTTACACCTCTCAGCCGTTTTTTTCATTATACACCCGTTAAATAAATAATTCAAGCGGTTTTAGCAAAGTTTGTTTGCACATTATTTAAAGCCAATTGATGTTTGGCTGTAAAAACACCCCGCGCCGTAAGGCGCGGAGCAAAAAGTTTTTGAAGGATTCCAAAGGGGACTTTTTTCAAAAAGTCCCCTTTGGTCGCCGAAGGCATTATGAGCTCAGTTTCTTTCTGAGGTATTCCTGTATTGCTTTGGGGGAAGCAGCGCCTTTGAGCGCCTTGTTTGCCTGACCCATAAAGAAGCCGAAGACCTTCTGGTCGCCGTTCTTGTACTGCTCAACGGGACGGGGGTTGTTTGCGATTATCTCGTCAATTGTCTTTGCGAGCAGGTCGTTGTCCTCTTTTATCCACAGGTCCTCTTTTTCTGCGATATCATCGGGCTTTTCGCCTGTTTCGATCATCTTTCCGAGAACTACTTTCGTGTTGGACTGCGAGAGCTTGTCTGTCTGCAAAAGCTCCACGAGCCGCGCGAAGTCCGCTCCCGAGACTTTGAGGCTGTCCATATCTACCTCGCCTAAGTTTATGCGGCGCGTAAGCTCTCCGACAATATAGTTCGCGATCGCCTTGGGGTTGTCGTAAGCGGAAATTGCCTCGTCAAAGAAATCGCACACGCGCTTGTCGCCCACGATAATATCCGCGTCAGCCTTTTTAAGTCCGAGCGTGTTTACATATCTTTCGACTCTCTGCTCGGGAAGCTCGGGGATAGAGTTCTTTATCGCTTCAAGCTCCTCTTCCGTGAAGATGATAGGCGGGATATCGGGGTCGGGGAAATAGCGGTAGTCGTGAGCGTCCTCTTTGGAGCGCATCGCCGTTGTTTCTCCGAGCGCCTCATTGAAGCGGCGCGTTTCCTGTACTACACGCTCGCCGCTGTCAAGAAGCTCCTCCTGGCGGTCAATTTCTATTTCAATTGCCTTTGCTATTGCCTTAAGCGAGTTTAAGTTTTTAAGCTCGGTTCTTGTTCCAAGCTCGTCGCTGCCTTTTGGCGCAATTGATATGTTTACATCGCAGCGTATCGAGCCTTGCTCCATTTTACAGTCGCATATCCCCGCGTATTGGAGCAGGAGCTTGACCTTTTCCATAAACGCTATGACTTCATCGGCGCTGTGAAAATCAGGCTCGGTCACTATTTCAATAAGCGGTATCCCGCAGCGGTTGTAGTCCGCGAGCGATATTCTGTTTACATCATCGTGTACAAGCTTTCCCGCGTCCTCCTCGAGGTGGATACGGTTTATCCTTATAACCTTTTCCTCGCCGTTTACGTTTATTTTGACATTTCCCGAAAGGCATACAGGCCGCGGCATCTGCGATATCTGATATGCCTTTGGAAGATCGGGGTAGAAATAGTTCTTTCTGTCCCATTTCGTAAAGCGCGAGATCTCGCAGTTCATTACATAGCCCGCCTTTATGATGTACTCGACAGCCTTTTGGTTGAGTACGGGAAGCGTTCCGGGCATACCGCTGCACACAGGACAGCAGCGCGAGTTCGGAGTTCCGCCGAATTCCGCCGAGCAGGTACAGAAGACCTTTGATCTTGTAAGCAGCTCCGCGTGAATCTCAAGTCCCATCGTAGGATTATACTGGCTCATTTTCCGCACCCCCCTTTAAAACTTAGGAGCAACAGGCACAAAGCCCTGCTCAAAAGCGTCCGCGACTTGCAGTATGGTCTGCTCGTCAAAGCGTTTTCCTATAACCGACATTCCGATCGGAAGTCCCGTGTCCGCGGTATAGCCGCAGGTCGTGGAGATACCGGGAAGTCCCGCGATATTTACCGTAACCGTGCATATATCCGCTAAATACATCTTTACGGGGTCGTTGTCCTGAGCGCCGATCTTGTATGCGGGAGTGGGAGCGGTAGGCGTTAAGATAACGTCCGCCTGCTCGAAAATATCGTTGTATTCCTTTATTATTTCCTGCTTAAGCGCGAGCGCCTTCTTGTAATACGCGTCATAATAGCCGCTTGAAAGCGCGTAGTTTCCGAGCAAGATACGGCGCTTTACTTCCTCGCCGAAGCCCTTGTTGCGGCTGTCGATGATAAGCTCGCCGTAGGTCCTGCCTTCGCCTCTGAAGCCGTATTTTATGCCGTCAAAGCGCGAGAGGTTCGATGCCGCCTCGGCGCAGGCAATAAGATAGTACGCGGGTATCGCGTATTTAAGCCCCGGCATTGAACATTCCACAAGCGCCGCGCCCTGCTTTTCAAGCTCCTTTGCCGCGTCCATTACACAAGCGCGCACTGTGTCGTCAACGCCATCGTAAAACTCCTTCGGAAGCGCGATCTTCATTCCCTTGATCGGCTGACCAAGCTTTTCGGTGAAATCGTGAGTGTCGATTTTCGCCGAAGTCGCGTCACGGCGGTCGCCGCCGCATATCGCGTTAAGCAGTATCGCGCAGTCACGCGCGTCGTTTGCTATCGGACCTATCTGGTCGAGAGAGCTTGCAAATGCGACAAGCCCATATCTCGAAACTCTGCCATAGGTCGGCTTTATTCCCGTAACTCCGCAGAACGAAGCGGGCTGTCTGATAGAGCCGCCCGTATCCGAGCCGAGCGCCGCCGGCGCGAGCGAAGCCGCGACAGCCGCCGCCGAGCCGCCCGATGAGCCGCCCGGAACTCGCTCAAGGTCATAGGGGTTTTTGGTTTTCGCAAAAGCGCTGGTCTGTGTCGAGCCGCCCATGGCGAACTCGTCCATTGAGGCTTTTCCGAGCAGAACATAACCTTCGGCGTTCAACTTTTCGATAACGGTAGCGTTATACGGAGGAATGAAATCTCCGAGCATTTTACTCGCGCAGGTCGTTTTTATCCCGTTCGTGCAGATGTTGTCCTTTATAGCCAGCGGTATCCCCGTAAGCGCCGAGGCTTTCCCCTCGCTTATAAGCTTTTGAGCGTTTTCGGCGTCCTGCATAGCTTTTTCCTTCGTAACTGTGATATATGAAAGAAGACGCGGATCGATCTCGTCTATTTTCCTGAAATACTCTCCGCAAAGTTCCGGGGCGCTTATTTCCTTAGCGTCCAACGACTTGCGAAGATCTCTTATTTTAGCTCTTGTAAGCTCCATATTATAACCTCCGATGTTTGCAGCTATAATTGTCAATTATCGATTATACATTGTCAATTGTTATTCCACGACCTTCGGCACAACATAGCAGCCGTCGGTATTCTCCGCGTTCTGAAGCAGCTTTTCAGTCTCAAAGGACTTTTCGGGAATATCCTCGCGCGTGTCGCAAAAGCGTATCTCGTTTTTATCGTTCGTGTCGTCATATGTGAGGTCAAAGCTCTTTATTTCGTCCATAAGGTCGATAATGCTGCTCATTTCTCCCATAACCTTTTCCATTCCTTTTTCATCATAGCTGAGCTTTGAAAGCCCGCACAGATGTTCGATGGTTTTCATATCAACCGCCATATAATTTCTCCTTTATTTTAATAGAATTTCAAAATTCATCATTTTGCGGCAGCAAAGCCGCCGCAAAGTGAGAACCGCAAGAAATTTTTTCTATCAAAAAAATTTCTTGCTTTTTGAAATTCGCGCTTGACCGATATGTTGTTTTTGTCGATTTATTTTAACGGAATTTCTAATTTCCGATTTGAATATTTTTTTACTGCATATATATTATATCTTATTTTCCAAAAATTTTCAAGTCATATTTATTTTTTTTGCTATTTTGGAGAAAATGACTATTTTTTTTGAAATTTCGCAAATTCATTCTTGCAAGTCGTCCAAAATTTTTTTCACCAAACAGAAAATTACGGGCAATTAAGACAGATGCTTATAAATGAAGTTGCAGATTTGATATAAAAAACTTGGATTCCAAAAGGATATTTACGGAAAAATGAAAGTTTAAAATTCATTTCTTGCAAAAAGCTCTTGACAAGATAAAAAAAAAGTGTTATAATGTGAAAGTGATTTATTTTGCAGATGGAGAGTTCTCCGCTGTATTATTAAGGAGTGAGGATATGCTGAAAAAAGAGGGAGAAACAAGGATCCCTGCGGGCTGTGCGATATCCGGCTTTATAAACAGAAGCGGCAGGCGCACAAGCGGAAAGGTCATAGTAGATTCCATAGGCTGTATGCACGAGCGCTCAAACGGCTTGGGCGGAGGCTTCGCGGGGTATGGGATCTACCCCGAGTATAAAAACCAGTACGCGTTTCATGTTTTTTATGATTCGAGCGAAGCAAGGGTCAAGACCGAGGCTTTTCTCGACAGACATTTCGACGTGGTGAATCTGTCAAGGATCCCCATAAGAAAGAACCCGAATATCATAGACGAACCGCTTATCTGGCGCTATTTCGTAAATCCGCTGCCGACAAAGCTTGCCGACAGCCAGCTTGACGAGAGGACATTTGTCGCTCGCTGTGTAATCAGGATAAACGATCAGATCGACGGAGCATATGTGTTCTCAAGCGGCAAAAATATGGGCGTTTTCAAGGCGGTGGGCTATCCC
>JAFLUE010000013.1:20452-26535 GCA_022508945.1 Oscillospiraceae bacterium | reverse complement strand
AAAGTCTTTGAAAGGGAGTCTGAGGGAAAACTTTCTGAAGAAAGTTTTCCCTCAGCAAAAATAAAAGTAACCATTTGTCAAGAAGTCTGAAATTGAACTTTTAGACCGCATAAATTCTTTTTAGCTCATTTCCCAATGACTTTTTTGTACGCTCCCCTATATTTTGCAAATCAAAAACTCTCCGTGAAGGCGAGCCGCCTTTGGCAATACGTTTCAAGCGTGAAACATTGTCAAAGGCAAACGCTCGACACGAACGATACTTATGTATCGTTCGCTCCTTAATTTCGGAGAGTTTTTTGTAATATTTCATCAAATTTGTCCATAAGATTTACAAAAACGAAAGGACAAGTGGAATAAGATGACAAATGCAATGAAAAAGTGCAAAATCTCGGATCTGTTGATCTATATTCTTACGGCGGAGCTTGTGGGAGTTTTGTCAAGTCTCTTCGCGGGCAATTTCGGAGATACTTATCTTATGCTCGAAAAACCGCCGCTCTCGCCGCCCGGGATAGTTTTCCCGATAGTTTGGTCGATCCTATATGCGCTTATGGGAATTTCAGCCTGCATTATCGCCGCTTCGGACGCGGGGAAAAATGATATCCAAAGCGCGCTTCGGATATACTGTATCCAGCTTCTGGTAAACTTTTCATGGAGCATTGTATATTTCAGATTTATGGCGTTATGGACTGCCGTAATTGTTATCATCGCTCTGCTGGCGCTGATTATTTTGATGACGGTAAAGTTTTACAGAATAAACCGTGCCGCAGCTTTCATAAACATTCCGTATCTGCTGTGGGTCGTTTTTGCCAGCTATCTTAATATAGCAACGGCAATTATCAACTGAGAAAGCAGATGACAGCATCTCGGCAGTCTGAAGTTAATTTTCTGCAAGCTGAACTGTTTCCTCGGCAAGCATTTCGCATTCTTCCATATCGTGAGTTACAAAGATAACTGTCCTGCCCTCGGATTTTTGGCGGACATATTCAATGACAACGCGCTTTGTATCGCTGTCAAGCCCCTTGAACGGTTCATCAAAAAACAGTATCTCACTGTCCGCAAGCATTGCCCTCACGATTGCCGTTCTGCGCTTCATTCCGCCCGAAAGCTCACGTACCGGCTTTTCCGCGCACCCATCAAGCCCGACAGCGCACAGTTCCTTTTCGATCTCTGTTTTTGTAAAGCGCTTTCCCGTAACAAGGCGAATGTTTGCGGATACGGTAAGGTTTTCGCACAGCCTGTCCTCCTGAAACACAGCGCTTATCGGCTTATCAAAGCCGATAAGCGTTCCGCTGTCCGCTTTTATAAGCCCCATCATGATCGACAGAAGCGTTGTTTTCCCGCAGCCAGACTGACCGACAAGCGCCGTTATTCTACCCTCTGGAAATTCGTAGGTAAAATTTTTCAGGACAGCTTTATCATGAAACGACTTGCAAATATTTTCGGCTTTAGGCATCTTGATTTCCTTTCATCACATACGCTCGATCTTTTTCTGCAATAACCCCACCAAAAGCAAAAACAGCTTTTCACACAGCAGACTGAGCAGAATCACCGCCGCTGTCCAGGCGAACAGATCCGCTGTTTCAAGGTAGATCTTCGACATAAAAAGCTTTTCGCCTATCGAACCGTTCGGTATGCCTATAACTTCGGCCGCCGCGCCCGATTTCCACGAAAGTCCTATCGCCAGAGCGGACGCCGAGCGGAAATGCGGCATGAGCTGCGAGAGGTAAACTCCCGAAAACCTGCGCCACGCGGGGATCTTAAAAACCTTTGACATTTCCTCGAGCTTTGGGTCGAGACTGTCTATACCCGCCTGCATATTTGAGCATACTATCGGTGTGCATATAAGAAAAGTCACAAGCACAGACAAGTTCTCGGAGCTTATCCAGAACAGCGCCAGAATTGTGAACGACGCGACGGGTATCGACTTCATAGCGGAAATGAGCGGGGAAAAAATGACGCGTATAACACGAAATTTTCCCGAAAGCACCGCCAGCGCCGTCCCCGCGACAAGCCCCAGAAAAAAGCCCAGCATTATCCTTGCCGCGGAAAACAGAACGCTTCCCCAGAAATCCGCCGTAACAACAAGCTCCGCAAGCCTTACGATAACATCAATGGGCGACACCAGCAAAATACGGCTGTTTACCGCCACCGCCGCTATCTGCCACACGATAAGCCAGAACAATATTCCCGCCGCTGTTATCAGTGCTTTTTTCACGCGCCCACCTCCGATCAAAATTTCAAGCTGTTAAAAATTCGGGGTCAGGGGTGTTTACAGCCCCAAACCCCGAAACGCCGTTTATCAAACGCCGTAATAGAAATCGTCATTTGGCATTGCTCCGCCGACAGACGCGGGAAGCTGTTCAAAAAGGACATTCAGATATCCCGAAAGCTTTTCTTTCATCTCCGCACCCGTTATGCAGACAATATGACAGCTCGATATCGCCTTTTCGGCAACCGCCGCGGGAACGATCTCATACTTTCCGACAAGCTGAGCGGCTTCGCTTACATTTTCGTTTACATACTTTACCGACTCGCCATAGCGTGAGAGGAACTCCTCGACCGCCTTAGGGTACTCATTGGCAAACTCTTTACGGACAATTACAATTCCCGTAAGAAGCGAGCTTGGCAAATTCAGAGCGTCCCACGCGTCGTTTAAGTCGATCGCTATACGGATATTCTCGTTTTTATTCATCGCGGTCGTTGCAAAAGGCTGAGGGAGCATCGCCACCGCGTCGGGGTTTGCTTCAAGTGCCGCCAGACATTCCGCGTGTTCGCTTTTCCACTCTATTTTTACATCGTCAAGGATATTGTTGCTCTTTAAAATAAAGTTGAGCGCGTATTCGGGGGTTGCGCCCTTTCCCGCGGAATAGATCGTTTTGCCCTTTAAGTCCTCAACTGAATTTACACCTGTCCCGTTTTCAACAATATAAAGAACTCCGAGCGTATTGACCGCGAGCGTCCGGACTCCGCCCGAGGTCTTTGAATAAAGCACGGCGCCCAAGTTTGCGGGAACACACGCTATGTCTATCTCGCCCTTTATAAGCCGCGGCGTTATCTCATCGGCTGAGCCGGAAAGAATGAAATCATAGCCGTAATCGTTTTTCTCATCATCGTCCATGAGCTTTACCATGCCCATGCCCGTAGGACCGTTTAAAGCGGCGATAGTCACCTTTTCGGGGGATTTGCTGTTTTCATCGGTCGAGCTTGAATTGCCCGAATCGACCGGATCGCTGAATGACGAGCTGTTTGACGAATCGTCGGAGGAGTTGTTTTCTCCATTGCAGGCGGTAAAGGCAAACGCACAGAATGCCGCCATCAGAACAGAACATATTCTTTTTTTCATTTGTGGGATTCCTTTCTTCATTTAGAATAAACTGCCTTTGAGGTTACTCCGCTGAGCCTTCCGAGCTTTCCCGAAAGCGCCGAGATAATGTCCGCAGGCGCGTCAATTACTACGCATATTATGTTTAATCCTCTCTCGCGGTATGGAAGTCCCATTCTGCCTTGAATGTACTGTCCGTATTCGTGAAGAAGGTCGTTTACGCTCGTAACGCTGCTGTTGTCGCTGATAATCATTGAAATTATCGCCACACGCTTTTCCTGCTCCATAGGCATTTCCTTCCTAAAAAACGCGCCTCTCGGTCAACTTCCGAAAGGCGCGAATTTACATACTTATCCCGTAAATTTCGGCTTGCTTTCGGCTCAAAATTTTTTCGCCGTCAGAATAACCCAAAAATTGATGTTAAAGGCTGACAGAGCCTCGGAAAAGACCTCGGCTGTGAACGCCTCTACAATATAATATTATACACTTTAACACAAATTATGTCAAGCGGTTTTAAACAATTATTTACTGATATTATCAATATGAACATCAAGCTGATTGAAGGGGATCTCGATATTGTTTTCGATAAACGCACTTCTTATCTGCTCGGTAAGGTCAAAATAAACCGTCCAATAGTCTCCGCTCTTACACCACGAGCGCGCGGTAATAATGATCGCGCTTTCGCCGTGGCTTATCATCCTTACGTCGATAGGCTTTGTTTTATCGACAAGCTCATGCGCTTTTATAACATCGGTGATGATCTTCTGAACCTTGTAAAAATCGTCGTTGTACGAAATGGAAATGGAGAGATCGACGCGGCGCGTATCGTTTCCTGAATTGTTGATGATCGTAGCGTTTACCGCAAGTCCGTTCGGCACGAAAATAGCCTGATTTGTTATGCTGTCAAGGCGCGTATGCAGGATCGAAACGTGCGATACAAAGCCCTCTACGCCGTTTGTGACTATATAGTCCCCGATCTTAAACGGCTTTGTGAGCATAAGGATAAATCCTCCCGCTACATTTGACAGCGAATCCTGTAAAGCAAGACCTATCGCGACTCCCGCCGTTCCTATTACTGTAATGATCGAAGTCGAGGGTATTCCGAGCAGACTTAAAACTACCGTAAGCAAAAGAACGTAAAGTACGATTTTGGTAATCTGTGTCGTAAACTTTACTACGGTAAGCTCGAGCTTTGTTTTTGAAAGTCCCTTTGACATAAGCTTTACGCAAAGCTTTGTGAGAATAATTCCGACAATGAGAACAACTATCGCAAGAATTATCGAGGGAATAGCGCTTAAAAAAGAATTCCACAACGACGTGAAAAACTCGCTGATCGCGTTCAAAGTTGTTTCAGGCTTTTCCACCAGATCATGAATTGCGTCGTTCAGCGTCGGCTGTGAAGTGACCTCCGAATCAACGGAATCCGCCGCCTCACCTAACATAAGCAGCAAATTCATTACGCCAGCTCCTTTTCAAAGGCGGCACAGACAGCGTCCGCGTCGGCGTTTCTTATAAGCACGGAGATCTCGTCAATGCCTGTGGTTATCATCAGGATCATTGCCGAAAGCTTATTAAGTATCTCGAAGACCTTCGCCGCATATCCTATGTTATTTGTCATTTCGCCTGTTTTGATAACTATCTTGCGGTTGCCGCTGTTTATCATCGGCGACACGCAGTCCTTTTCGCGAAGCTCTTTTACAACCCCGAGAAGCTTTGGTATCTCGTCGTCGTTTACCGTAAATCCGAAGCTGAAAATTTCGGAGGTCGGCGCGGTCATAGAGATCATATCAACGTTTATTCCCGCGTTTGCGACTATTTTCAGCGTGTCCTCCATTATTGTCCTGTCAAGAGGAACATTGTAAAAAGAAACAGCAGATACATTTTCCGTAACTTCAAGCTTCATTTCAATCCTCCTTTATCAAATCGCATTTATCAGATCGTTCATGGCGTAAAGTCCCGCAGGCTTTCCGCTTAAGAATACCGCCGCGTTTACCGCGCCCGCGGCAAATACCTCGCGGCTCTGCGCCGAGTGTGAGAGTGTAATTACCTCGTCGTGTCCCGCGAAGATTATATCGTGTTCTCCTACGATAGTGCCGCCGCGGATAGCGTGCATTCCGATCTCGCTCTTATCGCGCGGCTTTCTGACGGAATGACGGTCGTAAACATAGTGCTTCGTATTCCCAAGCTCCTCGTTTATTGCCTCAGCTATCATAATTGCCGTTCCCGAGGGAGCGTCCATTTTCCGATTGTGGTGTTTTTCAACGATCTCAATATCAAAATCGCTTCCGAGGATCTGTGTTGCCTTTTTCGCAAGCTCCACAAGCAGGTTTATCCCGAGCGACATATTGAAAGTGAAAAACACGGGTATCTCCGCCGAAGCCGAGGTTATCTTCGCGCGCTCCTCGTCGGAATAGCCCGTTGTCGCGAAAACCGCGGGAACACCGTTTATCTTGCAGTACGAAAGCAAGTCCTCAAGCGCCGAGGGGTGTGAAAAATCAATAATAACGTCGGGCTTTTCGGGCATATCAAAAACGCTTTTGTATACGGGAAAATCCGAATACTGTTCGCAAAGCTTATCTACTCCCGCAGCGACCTTACAGTCCTCGCGCTCGCCGCAAAGACGGGCAATAACCCTTCCCATCCTTCCGCAAGCGCCCGATATTGCTATTCTTGTCATTTTTTACTCCTTATTTTAATGGAAATTTCAAAACCGCGCAGAGTATCATTTTGCTTCGCAAAACGCTGCTCTGCGCTATCCAAG
>JAFLUE010000013.1:0-20352 GCA_022508945.1 Oscillospiraceae bacterium | reverse complement strand
TCAATTGATTTAAAACCGCGCAGAGTTTCCTTTTGCTTCGCAAAACGCTGCTCTGTGCTATCCAAGCGGTGCTTGGTCAAACATTCATACGATTCCCACAAGCGAAAGTTCCGCCATAACAGCTTTAAGCTTTGCGGTCATTTCCTCGGTCATTGAACAAAGAGGGAGTCTGCATTCGCCCGCCTTAAAGCCCATAAGGTTAAGAGCTTCCTTTACGGGAATGGGATTTACGTCCATAAACATTGCTTTATCGAGAGCATACAGCCTCTTGGCTATAGCGAGAGCCTCCTCGCGCTTTCCCTCAAGATAAAGCGCTATTTCCATATGCTTTTCCTCCGGCGCGACATTCGACGTTACGGAAACAAGCCCCTTTCCTCCGAGAGCCATTACGCAAAGCGCCTCATCGTCGTTTCCCGAATAAATATCGAGGTCGGTTTTCGCGGCAATTCCCATAACGGCGCTCATATTCGAGCTTGCTTCCTTTACCGCTCTTATATTCGGATGCTTAGCAAGCTCCGCGTAAGTATCAACGGCGATATTACAGCCCGTTCTCGAGGGAACATTATAAAGCATGATCGGGATATTTACCGCGTCCGCAACCGCCGTAAAATGCTTTATAAGGCCGCGCTGTGAAGCCTTGTTGTAATATGGGGTCACGTGCAGGAGCGCGTCCGCTCCCGCTCTTTCGGCTTCCCTTGAAAGCTCTACGGCATAAGCGGTATCGTTCGAGCCTGCGCCCGCGATAACGGGAACGCGGCGGTTTACGCGCTTTATTCCATAACGAATGACCTCTATATGCTCCTCATCGGTCATTGTCGCGCTCTCGCCTGTCGTTCCGCAGATAACGAGCGCGTCTATTTTTTTCTCTATCTGATAGTCGATAAGTCTTCCGAATTCCTCGTAGTTAATACTTCCGTCCGCGTTCATAGGAGTTGCGATTGCCGTCGCGCAGCCGGTGAATATAGGTTTACTCATATTATAACACCCCTTATGGTTGCTAATTGTCGGTAGTTAGCAGTTAGTTGTCATAACCAGACCGCGCTTTGACATGCGTAACTAACTGCTGATATCCGATCTCCAAATACTAATCAAGATAGCCTTTAGCCGCAAGCAGCTCCGCCATTTCAACCGCTCCGCCCGCAGCGCCTCTGAGAGTATTGTGCGAAAGGCAGACAAACTTGTAGTCATACTGGGTATCGGGACGAAGTCTTCCTATTGAGACCGCCATTCCGTTTTCAAGATTTCGGTGGAGTGCCGCCTGGGGCATATTGTCCTCCTCAAAGTAGTTGAGGAACTGCTTCGGAGCGGAAGGAAGCTTCAGCTCCTGAGGCTCGCCCGAATACTCCGCCCATATCTTCTTGATCTCCTCTATAGAGGGCTTGTTTTCAAATCTAACGAAAACTGCCGCAAAATGCCCGTTTGAAACGGGAACACGCAGACACTGGGTCGTGATGCTCGGAGCTTCGGCGTTTACAACAACGCCGTTTTCGATATGTCCCCATACCTTCAGCGGCTCTTTTTCGGACTTTTCCTCTTCCCCGCCGATAAACGGAATAACATTGTCCACCATTTCGGGCCAGGTCTCAAAGGTCTTTCCCGCGCCGGATATCGCCTGATATGTGCAGGCGAGGATCTCCGTTATGCCGAATTTTCTCAGCGGCGAAAGCGCGGGAACATAGCTCTGTATCGAGCAGTTTGACTTTACGGAGATAAAGCCGCGCTTTGTACCGAGGCGTTTTTTCTGCGTTTCGATAACGGCGGCATGGTCGGCGTTTACCTCGGGGATTATCATAGGAACATCGTTTACTCCGCGGTTTGCGGAGTTGTTAGACATTACGGGACACTCGGCCTTCGCGTACTTTTCCTCGAGAGCCTTTATCTCATCCTTTTTCATATTTACCGCGCAGAAAACAAAATCGACCGAAGATGCGATCTCGTTTATATCAGCCTCCGCGTCCTTTACAACAAGGTTTTCCATACTCTTCGGCATAGGAACGTCCATAAACCAGCGTCCTCCGACAGCCTCTTTATAGGTCTTTCCCGCGGAACGCGAAGAAGCCGCAAGAACCTTTACATTGAACCATGGGTGGTTTTCAAGCAGGATAGCAAAGCGCTGTCCTACCATTCCCGTAGCTCCGATAATGCCAACATTGTACTTTTCTTTCATAGTTGTTTCCTTCCCTTTGTTAAATAGTAAAAATAGGCAAAAATAAATCCGATGATAAATCATCGGAATCGCTTTAAGCGCTGTAATGCTGCACAAGATTTGCGATAGCACTCCATCAAGCAAGCCGATGACAGTCATACGCCTATTCGACGCACAACCGGATAACGCGCATATCGGACTGCGCGCTCCTCGGCGGCTTTGCCTTTCACGGCGGCTTTCCGACAAGCCGTACTGCCGCTACTCTTCATCACCGCGCCTCTACCTAAACTACATTCTACCACAGAACACCTCTTTTGTCAATAGATAATAACAAAAAATTTAAAAAACCCGATAATCAAGATTGACAAATTTTGCTGAGAGTGTTAAAATAATTATATTAAAATACGGTATGTTCTTATAACCTCTGTTTTTTGGGTAGAGGACACGCCGTGAATGGGGTTGAATATAATGTTAAAAAGCGATTTTTATTACGATCTGCCCGAGGAGCTTATCGCACAGACTCCCGCGGAGCCGCGCGACAGCTCGCGGCTTATGGTCATTTCCCGCGAAAGCGGAGATATTGCCCACGACCGCTTCTATAATATATGCGGCTATCTTCGTAAAGGTGACCTGCTTGTTATGAACGACAGCAAGGTTTTCCCCGCGAGGATCTTCGGGACAAAACGTGATACGGGCGTTGTCTGCGAATTTCTTCTGCTTAAAAGAAAAAGCCTCAGCGAATGGGAGACCATGGTAAGACCCGGACGCAGACTCAAACCCGGAGTAACGGTGGATTTTCCCGAGGGCTTGTCTGCGGAAATTCTTGATACGCTCGAGGGCGGAAACAGACTTGTGCGGTTTTCGTTTGAGGGAGATTTTTTCGATATTCTCAACAGGATCGGGCAAATGCCGCTTCCTCCGTATATAACCGAAAAGCTTCAAAACAACGACCGCTACAACACGGTATATTGCCGCGAAACAGGCTCGGCGGCTGCGCCTACCGCGGGACTTCATTTTACCGAAAAGGAACTTTTGAAAGCGCGGGAAATGGGCGTTGATACGGCGTTTGTGACGCTTCATGTCGGCTTGGGGACATTCCGCCCCGTTAAAGAGGACAATATCCTCGACCACAAGATGCATACGGAACACTATGTTATCCCAAGCGAGACCGCCGAGAAAATAAAAGCCTGCAAACAGCGCGGCGGGCGCGTTATCGCCGTAGGAACGACCTCATGCAGGACGCTTGAAAGTTATTCGCAGAGCGGAAAAATGACCGACGACACAAGCATTTTTATTTATCCAGGCTATGAGTTTAAATGTATAGACGGACTTATCACAAATTTTCATCTTCCGGAAAGCACGCTTATTATGCTTGTTTCGGCGTTTTTGGGCAGAGAAAAAACGCTTAACGCATACAAGACCGCCATTGAAGAAAAGTACAGATTTTTCTCGTTCGGCGACTGTACATTCATCATATAAAGCGAGGTAGGAAAATGATAATTGACGCACACGTCCACATTTATCCCGAAAAGATCGCTGACAAGGCGGTCTCTGGGATAAGGGACTTTTACAGTATGCATATAGAATATGACGGACGGATATCTACTCTTTTAAGAGAGGGAAAAGCCGCGGGTGTGGATAAGTTTATAGTTCAGAGCGTTGCGACGGTTTTTGAGCAGGTCTGCTCGATAAATAATTTTATTGCACAGAGCGTTTCGGATAATCCCGAGCTTATAGGCTTCGGCACGATGCACCCCGACTTTCCCGAAATCCCAAAAGAGGTTGACAGAATGATCTCGCTCGGACTTAAAGGGATAAAGCTGCATAGTGATTTTCAGCGCTTCGCTATTGACGATGAGCGGGCGTTTCAAATATACGAGGCGGCGGAGGGCAGACTTCCGATCTTATTTCACATGGGGGATACGAAAAGCGATCTGTCCGCGCCGGAAAGATTGCTTAAGGTTGTTAAGAAATTCCCGAGGCTTACTGTTATCGGCGCTCATTTCGCGGGCTGGTCAATGTGGGACAGAGCCGAAAGCGCGCTTTCGGGAACGGGCATTTACACCGACTGTTCAAGCGCGCTTTACGCGCTCTCGCCCGAACGCGCGGTCGAGCTTATTCACAAATTCGGAGCCGACAAGGTGTTATGGGGAACGGACTATCCGATGTGGAACTATGAGGATGAATTCAACAGATTCAACAAGCTGGCGCTTACGGAAAATGAGCGCGGTATGATTTTGGGAAAAAACGCTTGGAAATTATTGACAAGCGTGAAATAATGTGATAAAATATATATAGGATTTTAGGACTTCAAAAAGTCCGATCTCAGACCTGCGGGAAGCCACCGAATACAAAAAACGGACACAGCTCTTTTGGCGTTTGAAAGTGCTGTTGGTAAAGCAGATGAGAGTTTATCGACAGTCTGAGAGTTTTGTGGTTGGGAGAGTCTTTATGAAGATAAATTGGAATGCCAAATATTTTACTATTGCGGCTTACGCGCTTTGTACGATAATTTTGAGCGCGGTCGCGATCATGCTTATTTTTAACTTCGACGCCGTTATAGAGAAGCTTTCTGTAATGACCGGAATAATTACTCCGATAATTATCGGGATTTTCTGCGCGTATTTGCTTAATCCCCTTATGGTCAAGCTTGAAAACGGATTGTTCGGAAAGCTTGCGCGTTCTTCGGACAAGAAAAAGAACGGTATGGCGAGAGTCCTGGCGCTTACGCTTACGATGCTTATCATTTTGGCGTTTTTGGCGCTTATCATAATTCTCATCATTCCTCAGCTCGTGACTAACATCATCGCGATCTTCAACAATATGGACACATATATAGCTAATGTTCGCGAGTTTATTCAGGATATATCGGACGATTACCCGCAGATCGCGGAATTTCTCGGAAATCCGCTCAATGATTTCTCGAAATTCATATCCGACCTCTGGGCAAAGTATTCATCGGAATTTATGAACTTCGCGGGAAACGTCGCGGCGGGTATCTGGTCGGTCATAAATACCCTCAGCAACGTGTTTATAGGACTTGTGCTTTCGGTTTACCTGCTGGCGAAAAAGGAAATGTTTGTGGGACAGACCAAAAAGCTTATTTTCGCGTTTATGAAGGTCGAAAGAGCGCAGCGCTTTTTAGGAGTTTGCGGGGAAGCATCTGAAAAGTTTTTAGGCTCGATCATCGGAAAAATTATCGAGTCGCTGCTTGTCGCAATGCTGTATTTCATAGGGCTTATCTGTATGAATATGCCGTATGCGCCGCTTATTTCCGTGGTCATGTTTGTGTTTAACCTCATTCCGTTTGTAGGTCCTGTGATAGGCGCGATACCTTGTACGCTGCTGCTGATTTTAAGCGACCACCCGATCATGGCACTGTGGTTTTTGGCTTTTGTGGTAGTGCTTCAGACGATCGACGGAAACATTATCGGTCCGTGGATATTGGGAGATCAGACGGGACTTCCCGCGGTATGGATACTTGTTTCGATCATCATCGGCGGAGGCTTTTTCGGCGCGATAGGAATGTTCCTCGGAGTTCCCGTATGCGCGGTAGTATATATGCTTATAAAGGACTTCATCGAAGGCAGGCTTAAAAAGCGAAAGCTCCCTCCAAACACCACAAACTATATCGGAAAGGTAGACTATATAACGCCCGATTTTGTATATGAAGAACCGCCAACGCCCACAGTTCAACCGAAGGTCAAGGCTGAGGAAAAGCGTTCCGTAAGTCAGATGATAAAAGACCTTCACACAAAGCTTTCAAATAAAAACAAGAAATAAAAGAAAACCCGATAAGCGTTTTGCTTATCGGGTTTTTCTTTGATCACGTGAAGTGTTCTTTTATGAGAAAATCGCTTCCGTAAGCCACACATACGCCGCGTCAAGCGCCTCGTAAAAGCCGATAAAATCTCCTCTGCGCGCCTTTGCTATATCAGCCTCGGGCGTCTGGGGAATAAGCTGGACCATGATCTTATCGGGGACATCCAAGTCCGCTATCTTTTTTGTTTCCTTTATTACCAGCCTCGCCGCAAAAGAATCGCCGCCGCTGCCGTAATAGATCGTGCTGCCGCTTCTGATAAGCGGAAATCCTCTGTAATACATAAGCTTGTTTTCTTCCATTTTATTACCTCCTGAAAATAATTTACAGATTTATGATGTCCTTGCCGTTTATAAGCCTTTGAACGTTTTCGCAAAGCCGCTCGGCATATATCGCGCTCACCTTGAAGACCGCCGTTCCGTCGATCGCGGCAATGTTTTTTCTTTCATCAAACTCGTAAAACTCAACTGTATTTTCCCTGCATCCGTACTTATCCGCGTACTCGTCTGCATAAACAAACCTTACCGAAAAGATCGGGCTTCCGCTTACCTCCTCGGTATAATACTCCTCGCCGTAGGAACCGATAAGCTGTTGATAATAGCTTCGGAAAATGCTTGTATCAAGCTCTTTTTCGCCGAAGAAAAACCTCTTTTCCACGCTGTCGATATCAAAGCCGAACTCGCCGTCCGGCGTTTTTATTTCAATTCTTCTGACATAGTAAATGTATGGGGAAAGCGGACGCCTTGAAATAAGCTTTTCGGGCGCAAAAGTTCGCCATACAGCATTTTCCTTATCAAGCTCAAAAATGCCCACTACGCCTTCCAGGACCGCGTAATATCCCGTGACCTCGGAAAGCCCGCCGTCAAGCTCTTTCCTTATCTCGTCTCCTATAAGAAGCCTGTATTCATTTACTCCGAGCGTAAAGCTGACGATAGCATACGGGTCGTTCAGCCCGCAGCTCTCCATATTCTCCTCGGTCTGTTCAAGAAAAGCACATCTGCTCATTCTGAGCGAACAAAGGTCGTTGTATACAGCAGAACCCGCGCTTGCGTCAACCTCGGCGGTAAACGGGCTTACGAACTTGTGGGTGTTTGACGTTGCTTGGACAAAATCGTCGTCATCTAAAATGTCGGACATATAACGTATCTCGACCGCGCTTTCGAGATCCTTTCGCTCTATCTTCACTGTTTCAACGGTAGTATCGCTCAGGCTTTCCGTAAGGGTAAGCTGAGCAAAATCCCTGATATCGAAAAATACTCCCGAAACGGTTTCCTTGTCCGCCGTCATGACATTTCTGTCGCCGACACGGAAATAAACCGAGGTGTCCGAAGGGTTGTTTACTCCGAAAAACAGCACTGTGCTTGTTCCGTCGTCAAAGGTAATCTTTGCGGTCGCAAGAGGGTCTTCAAGCCCGTATTTATCGAGATTTTCCGCGTTTTGTTCAACAAGCGGCTGTCTTGAGAGTCCCGATAGTCCGCCTATAAGAGCGTTTACAACTGTGTTGTTCTGTTTAACTCCGAGCATTTCGCCGCTCGACCAGTAAAACTCGGTCTTATTATCGTTTGTTTTTTCCGAGCGGGTAAACAAAAAGCTTCCATGCTCGTTCTGTACCGAGACCGACGTTACATTCTCGCGGTTTTTGTCGGTTACGTTTACGGTTATCACTTCATCTTCCGACGACAAGTGTTCGTGGTCTTGTACGGGAAGAAAAATCAGCAGGACCGCCAATACCGCTCCCAAAACAACAAGCGCCGCCGCGGAGATCATGACCGTTTTTGTGCTTTTGCTCATCAGCGGTGCCTCCTGCGAAAATAGATCACAACGCCGAAAACAACAATACCCACGGGAATAACAATACACAGAATAACCGCAAAAACATTTGCCGTGCCTGCGCTCATATCGAAATAGATCGTTTCAAACGATTTTGGCGTGATCGAAATTCCTTTGTTTTTGCCCAAAACGCTGTCGAAAACCCCGAGAAAGAACGTCTGATTTCCCGCGTTAGCATATGACATCAGCGTATTTCCCGCAAGCGTCTCCGAGCCTGCCGCGCATACTCTGCTCACGCTGTCGGAGGATCTTTTCGTTGACATAACGACGTCGTTGAAGATTCCTGTTTCAGCCCCCGCGAGATCAAACTCGCCCTCGTTATCAAGCGGATACAAAAACGCTTTTTCATACGATCTCATAAGCACGTCAAACGCGTTCGATGTTCCGGGCAGCGTATAGACCGGACGCAGATCGGAGCCTAAAATGAAACCCTTTTTGTATGACTCCTCGGTGAAATCCGTTAGCTCGACCTGCTGTAAATGCATATAATACGTCTGTGCATTCAGCATATAGTCGGGATTTGTGTGACCGATGACCGAATATCCTATCTCAAGCCCCCAGTCGCTTAAAAAACCGTCAATGTTCGGTGTTTTGGGCTGATCGGAAGAAGCGAAATAGAAAACGTTTTTGCCGAGCTTTCCGTTGTTGTCGAGGAATTTATCGAGCTTTGCGAGCTGTTCGGCGTTCAGATCGGACGACGGAGCGTAGATAACCACCGCGTCCGCGTCCTCGGGCAGCTCTCCCGTAAGCAGATTTACGGTTTCAACGTCATACCCGTTTTTGCTCAAAAGCCTGCTCAGAGCCTCGCTTCCGTGTTCGCCGAAGCCCTCGGTAAACACGATCTTCGCGGGATCGTCGTCCGACACATATATCATCGCCGAGACAGCCTCCTGCTCTATAAGCGAGTTTCCGATATATCCGTAATAATAGTAATAATACATCGCCGTTTCATCGTCAAGTCCGAAATAATCTATTGGCGTGATTATTCTGTATCTTCCCGATTTTTTGTTTTCAACGACAACATAATCATTCACAAGCGTTTCTCCGGAAAATCTCGCCGCGAAATCGGGATTTTGCTCAAGCTCGAGATAATCAAGCGTTATACGCTCACTGTAAGCGCTGAGCTTTTGCAGTATCTCGTTGATCTGTTTAAAATATTCGCCTTCATCGACAAAATGCTTTTCGGAGCTTGTGACGGTGATCGAAATATCCGTATTCAAAAAGTAATCGAGATAATATTCGGTCTGCTTGTCGAGAGTATACATTCCCGAAGCCGTAAGGTCTGCCCGAAGCCCGAATCTGTCCGTCAGAAGACCGACAATTATATTAAGCACAACGACCGCCGTGATAAATATCGCCGTAAACGCAATGGACATTATGCCGTGTTTTTTTCTCGGATCAAGCGTTTTGCGCTTGTTGTCATTCTTTATGTCCGATTGAGTTCCTATATCTTTTTCGACTGCTTTTTCGGCTGCTTCCTCAGCCGCATTTTTTTCGGTCTCTTTGGCTGTATCCACTTTCCCGCCGTGCTTTTTTTCGGGAATATTCCTGTGTTTTTTGCTCATAATACCCCCTTACGCATAACGGCGGCGTTCAATAACGCGTATTGTCAGAAAATTGAACACAATGATGATGCTCAGAAAAAACACGGCGTTTTTAAGGCTGAAGATCCCCTGGGTAAACTCGCTGTACTTGTAGAAAACCGAAAGCGAGTTTATGATCCCCGCGAGCGTTTCGTTTGAGATATATGACGATATTATGTCAAAAAGACATACTACGATATTAACTCCGATACTTCCTACAGCGGATATCATCTGGCTTTCCGTAAGCGACGAGATGAATATTCCTATTGATATAAACACCGCGCCCATTAAGATAAGCCCCGCGTAATATCCCCAGAACGAACCCCAGTCAAACTGCCCGCCCGACTGCGCTGTGGCGGTTGACAAAAACACTCCGTAAATAAGCATGACCAGGCTCGCGCACAAAAAAACCGCGAATGCTCCCAAAAACTTTCCCGCTACGATACCGAAAATGCTAACGGGGCTTGTGAGCGTAAGCTGATCGGTTTTCTGACGCTTATCGTCCGCGAGAGTACGCATTGTCAGAACAGGGATCAGGATCATGTTTACGAAAAACATCATCTGAAACGTTCCGCCCATTACCGCGCTTCCTACCGCCAAACAGTTAAGCCACAGAAAAAGCCCCGAAAAGGCGCAGAATGCCGCAAGAAACACATACCCCAGCGGCGAGGTGAAATAAGCTCTTATCTCGCGCTTCATTATGGCAAGCATTATTTTTCACCCCCGTTTTCGCCGTAGAAATCGCCCGTTGTAAGCTTTAAGAAGATCTCCTCAAGCGTAAGCTCCGAGCTTCTCATAAGCAAAATCGGGTAATTTCTCGCCGACATCCGCTTAAAAATTTCCCTGCGGATATCATACCCCTCTTTTGCGGCAATTTCATATTCCACAACGTTTTTCTCAACGGTCTTTCCCTCATAGACCGCCTCTGCCCCCGAAATTGAAGACAAAAGCGATTTTACCTCCTTTACGGGTCCTTCTATCTGCACACAGAGCTTTCTGTCGGAAGTAAGTGAACGCGACAGGTTTTCCGCGGTATCGTCCGCGATGAGCTGACCGTTGTCGATTACGGTTATCCTGTCGCAGACCGCCTGAACCTCCGGAAGGATATGCGAGGAAAGAATGACCGTGTGGTTTTTGCCGAGCTTTTTTATAAGCGAACGTATCTCGATTATCTGCTTCGGGTCAAGTCCTACCGTCGGCTCGTCAAGAACAAGCACCCTCGGATTTCCCACAAGCGACTGCGCCAGCCCCACTCTCTGGCGGTAGCCCTTTGAGAGATTTCGGATAACGCGCTTTCTCACGTCTTCAATTTTAGACAGCTCACATATTTCTCCTAAATGCGAGCGCTTCGGAAGCCTGCATTTTTTCAGATCATACACAAAATTCAAATACTCATCCACCGTCATATCAAGATAAAGCGGCGGAATTTCGGGCAGGTATCCGATATTTTTCCTTGCCTCTATGGGGTCTTCAAGAATGTCGATCCCGTTTATCAGAACTTGTCCGCTTGTGGCGGAAAGATAGCCGGTAAGTATATTCATCGTCGTGGATTTTCCCGCGCCGTTCGGTCCGAGAAAACCGAGTATCTCGCCGTCCTTCGCGGTAAAGCTTATATTTCGGACAGCCTTTTTAGAGCCGTAATCCTTGCATAGATTTTTGACCTCGATCATATATTATGCGTCCTCCGACAGATGTTTTGTCATTATGTTATAATTTTAATTGGATAGGGTGAAAAATATGTGAGCTGAAAATGAAATTAAAGAGTATTTTTGATATCCTTTGCAATTTGCTCCTTAAGCTCCGACAAATCGGCAAATTTCTTCTCTCCGCGCAGAAATCCGCACAGCGATACCGCTATTTCTCTTCCGTACAAGTCACCGCTGAAATTTATGATGTGAGTTTCCATTACGACGCCGCTTGTTTTGCCGACTGTAGGGCGAATACCGATATTCGTAACTCCCCTCAGGTTTTTCCCGTCAACCTGAACAAAGCTTTTGTACGCGCCAAAGCGCGGAACAATGTTTGTATCGGGAATGATCTGGTTTATTGTCGGAAAAGAGAGCTTTCGCCCGATACGGTTTCCGTATACAACAGGCAGTTTAAACCTCAGCTCATACCCTAAAAGCCGATTCGCTTCTTCGATCTTTCCCTCGCGTATAAACTCTCGGATACGAGTCGAGCTTACCGGCTCTCCGTCAAGACAGATATCCTCGGCAATATACGCCGAAAAGCCGTATTTCTCAGCCATCTCCGAAAGGCGCTTCGGAGTTCCCTCTCCGCCCTTTCCAAAGCGGAAGCTCTCCCCGCAGCACGCAAACCCGACATTCAGCTTTTTTACGAGGACCTCACTTACAAACCGCTCATAGCTAAGCTCGCTTACATCCGCGTAATCCGGAGCGTAAAGGTATTCGACGCCCATTTTTTCAAGCATTTCGCGCTTGTTTTCAAACGAGATTATGTCCTCCTGCTTAGTGAACTTTGGGAGAGTCGTATCGCAGTTGAACGTAAAAACGGCAGGCATAAGCCCTTTCTGCGAAAGGGTCTTGTTTATCACATAAACGTGACCCAAATGCAGTCCGTCAAAATATCCCAGCGCGACAGCGGTTTTTTTCTCCGGCTTCGCGCCGTATGTTATATCAATCAAAATTTTTCACCTGTTAGTCGTGTTAGTCGTTTATAAATCGCTTTACCGAAATAAGCTCGCCCTGTTCGTTTATTTTTCCTACCCCAAGCAGCCCGCACTCTCCGTAAATTTTAAGCAGCTTATCCATCGGAAATTCCGTCAAAGCTCCGCTCGGACCGCAAAGCCTTTTCGCGTCCAGCCTTATGCCGTTCATATACAGCCGCTGCTGCTTTTTATCAAGAACAACGGAAAAACAACCCGAAAACACTGTGTCCACCGACCAAAGCAGTAATTCCTCAACGGGCTTGTTTTTTATATCATCAATGCTTACACACTGTGAAAGCGTAAAGCCGCAGCTTTTTGTTCTCACAAGGCTTGTCATTACGGCGTTCGTTCCGAGCGCCTTTCCTATATCGTCAATAAGCGAGCGAATATATGTTCCCGCGGAACAGTCGATCTCGATAACACCGTCTTTTCCGTCAAACCCGATAAGCTTAAGCCGTGTTACGGTAATTTTCCGCGCCTTTCTTTCAACCTCGATCCCCTTTCGCGCAAGATCGCACAGCTTTTGTCCGTTTATCTTCAGCGCCGAATACATCGGAGGTACTTGTTCGATCTCTCCGCGAAAATTCTCCAAAACCGCCTCAACCGCGCTTTGTTCTATATTTACGGCTTGTTCTTCGGACAGCTCTCCCCAGATATCGAGAGTATCAGAACTCAGCCCAAGACGAAAACCCGCGCGATAGCTTTTGGTTTTGTCGGATACAAGATCGACCGCTTTTGTCGCGTTTCCTATAAACACAGGCAGAACACCCGTCGCCATAGGGTCGAGCGTACCGCCGTGTCCGACCTTTTTCGTGCCGAATTTTTTTCTGACTATAGCCGTCACGTCAAATGAAGTAAACTCCTGCGGTTTATTTACAGCCAAAATCCCGTTCATATGATTCCCGCTTTTCGCAAAGCTTCTTCGCTTTCCGCTACGACCCGATCCGCCGCTTCCTCGATGGTTCCTTCGTAAAATGAACAGCCCGAGGATCTTTCGTGTCCGCCTCCGCCAAACTTCTGAGCGATCTTTGAGCAGTCGATCCTCTGCGATGTGCGTATCGAAGCCTTATACTCGCCCTTTTTCTTCTCCTTTACGCATATTCCTATATCCACACCCTGGATTTTGCGCGGCATACTCGCAAGCGCTCCTATATCGTCGCTGTCGATGCCCTCAATGGAGTTTATCATTGAAAACGGAGCATAAATAACCGCGATATGACCGTTTGCGGAATAGCGGATGGTTTTCATCGCCGCCTGTTCAAGCTCGATCCTTCCGGGGGTTTTCATGTCGAACATCTCATAATTTATATTCACAAAATCCGCGCCAAGTTCTATCATTTCCGCCGCGATCTTATGCGTTCTCGGAGTTGTGTTGCTGAATTTAAAACAGCCCGTGTCCGTCGCGACTCCCGTATATATCGAGCTTGCGAGTGCCGCGTCAAACCTTACTCCAAGTTCATTTATGATATCGAAAACTATCTCGCACGCCGCTGCGCTTTCCGCCTCAAGCAGGGTCCTTTCGGCATAATCAATATTGGAAACATGGTGGTCAATGCAAAGCTTTGCCGTATCACCGACCTCTTTCATATCTCCAAGCAGCTTTGTATCCGCAACGTCTACACACACGACCGTTTTCGGCTCGAAATCCTGCTCTGTACAAGCGTTAAAAAGATAATCGAACTTATGCGGTATCTCATCGGGACAAACAGCCTTTGCGTTTTTCCCGAGCCTCTGAAGCGCCCCGCACAGAGCCGTTCCGCAGCCGAGCGTATCGCCGTCGGGACTTGCGTGCATGAGGATAAGATAATCGTTGTTTTCGCGGAGAAATTCCGCCGCTTCTTTTACATCAATCCTCATCTTCTTCACCCTTATCCTTTGAAAATCCGGAGATGATCTTGTCGATATGCTCCGCGTAATCCAGCGAATTGTCCGAAAGGAAAATAAGCTCGGGCATTTTACGCAGACGTATCCTCGCGGCTATCGCCTTCTTGAAATAACCGCCCGCCGCCTTCATTCCTTCCACAGCCTTAGCCGTTTTCTCCTCGCCGCCCATACACGAGACCCACACCTTGCAGTATGACAGGTCGTTTGACAGCTCCGTACGCGTGACCGTCACAAAGCTCTCGGAGACCCGCGGGTCTTTTACCCCCGCGACTGCCGCCGACAGTTCTCTTAAAATGTCCTCATTCAGCCGTTTGATATTAAAATTAGGCATAATTCATTCCTCAACTAAAACCTACAAATTACTAAGAAGCTTTGCTTCGGGCTGTTGGGAAAGCTCCGTATTTCCGAAAGCGGCTTGTCGGCTGACCGATTGGGTTGCCGCAAGGCGCTGACGATGAAGACGGCGCTTTATCGACAGCCTGAAATTATTCTCTGTATTCCTCCATAACATACGCTTCAAAAATGTCGCCCTCTTTGATGTCCGTAAACTTTTCAAGACTGATTCCGCACTCAAATCCCGAGGAAACCTCCTTTACAGCGTCCTTGAAACGCTGTAATCCCGCGATCTTGTCGTCTCCGACGATTATTCCGTCGCGTACAATACGGATCTGCGAGCTGCGCAAGATCTTTCCGTCAAGAACATACGAACCCGCTACGATTCCTACGCTGCTGATCTTGTATACCTGACGCACCTCAGCCTTTCCGAGAGCGACCTCGCGGAATTTGGGAGCAAGCATACCCTTCATAGCAGTCGTAATGTCCTCGATCGCGTCGTAAATTACTCTGTACAAGCGGATCTCAACACCGTTTTCCTTTGCGACCTCTTCCGCCGCCGGGTTTGGTCTTACGTTAAATCCGACAATAATGGCGTTGCTTGCGTCAGCAAGCTTTACGTCGCTTTCGTTTACCGCGCCTACGCCGCCGTGTATCACGCGAACGTTTACCTCGTCGCTCGATATCTTCTCAAGCGACTGTCTTACCGCTTCGACAGAGCCTTGAACGTCTGCCTTGACGATGATCGGAAGTTCCTTGATGTCGCCCTGCTCGATAGAGCTGAACAAATTATCAAGCGTAACCTTTTTATATGCCGAGAACTGTTCTTCCTTTGCCTCGGTCTTGCGCTTTTCAACAAGCTCGCGCGCAAGCTTTTCGTCCTCAACCGCCGCAAAGGTATCTCCCGCGGAAGGCACCTCCGAAAGTCCCATTATCTCAACGGGTATCGACGGTCCCGCCTCGCTTACGCTTCTGCCGGTATCGTCGCGCATTACGCGCACTCTTCCGACCGCCATGCCCGCGATGATGATATCGCCCGTATGGAGCGTACCGTTTTGTACAAGGAGCGTAGCGATAGGTCCTCTGGACTTGTCAAGACGCGCTTCGATGACCGCGCCCTTCGCAAGTCTGTCGGGGTTTGCCTTAAGCTCCATAACGTCGGCGGTAAGTCCCACCATTTCGAGCAGATTATCCATTCCCTCGCCTGTTTTCGCCGATACGGGAACGCATATGATATTTCCGCCCCAATCCTCGCACACGAGGTCGTATTTCGTAAGCTCTTCTTTTATTCTGTCGGGATTTGCGCCCTCTTTATCCATTTTGTTTATCGCAACTATTATCTGAACGCCCGCGGCTTTCGCGTGGTTTATCGCCTCAACTGTCTGAGGCATAATACCGTCGTCGGCGGCGACTACCAAGATCGCGATATCCGTAATCATCGCGCCGCGTGCTCTCATCGCCGTAAACGCCTCGTGTCCCGGAGTATCGAGGAAGGTTATATCGCGATCCTTGAGATGAACGCGGTATGCGCCGATATGCTGGGTAATTCCGCCCGCCTCGGTCGATGTGACGTGGGCGTTGCGGATATAGTCGAGTATAGAGGTCTTTCCGTGGTCAACGTGACCCATAACCACAACAACCGGCGAACGCGGCTGAAGATCCTCGTCCTTATCCTCAATATCCTCAAAAAGACGCTCTTCGATAGTTACTACAATTTCCTTTTCAACCCTCGCGCCCAACTCCTCGGCGATAAGCGACGCTGTATCAAAGTCGATAGTTTCGTTGATATTCGCCATTACGCCAAGCCCGAACAGCTTCTTTATTACCTCTGAAGCGGTTACTTTAAGGCGGGTCGCAAGCTCTCCGACAACTATCTCATCGGGGATCTGAACTTTAAGCTGCTGTTTTCTCGCGCGCTCAAGCTCCAGTCTTCTGAGCTTCTGAGCCTCGGTCTCGCGCTTGCTTGAATACTGCTGTTTGCCGCGCTGCTGGGACTTCTGCGTAAATTTCTGCTTGCTGCGGAAATTATCGCTGTTCATTTTATCGCCCCTGCCGCCTGCCATTGTCTCATAGCGCTCGTTATATTTATCAAGCTCCACATAGCTTCCGCGGGTATCGACCTTTTTCGTAACCTGCTCGCCGTGCTTTACAGCCTCTCCCTTCTGCTTCTGCTGTACAGGGGGAGTGTTTACCTTTATCTTGCTGCTGTCGATCGCGGGCTTGGAAACAGGCTGTTTTACGGGCGGCTTTACGCCCTGCTTGCCGGTGGGCTGCGGTTTTCTTTCCTGCGAATTGTTTGAAAGCTGCTTTTGCTGATTTCCCGCAGGCTTTGGAGCGCCGCTCTGCTGACGGTTATTCTGCTTAAAGCCGTCGCGGTTTTCGCGGTTTGCCGCGACATTCTTATCCGAACGGTTGTTACGATTGTCGCGGTTTTTGATCTCGCTGTTTACGGCAGGCTTTGGCTCCTCAGCAGGCTTTTTATCCTCAGGCGCGGGTTCCGGCGCTTTTTCCGCAGCCATAGCCGCGGGCTGAGCCTTTTCCTTTTCTTCAGGCGCCTTTTCGACAGGCGCCTCTGCGGGCTGTTCTTCTACAGTCTCCGCCTTCTTTGCCGGCTTTTTCTTTGTTTCCTTCTTATCGGCTGTTTCGGGCTTGGGAGTTTTTATGCTCTTTGTCTGCGCGAAAGCCGCCGCAAGATCCTTGACCTCATTATCCCTTGTGAATTTTTCAAGAAGATAACCAACCTCATCCGCGCCGATGGTAGACGCGGCTTTTCTCGGGGTTTTTACGGGAAAAACCTCGTCCAAAATCCTCAGAAGCTCTGATTTGTCGATACTCAAATCATTTGCGACCGTCTGAACTTTGTATTTGATCTGTTTACTTGGCAATGTATATTTCCTCCAAACATTTGGGCAGAACGCCCCGAAATTTAATTATTTACCTGTCGCTTATGTGTTTTATTGCCGCGCCGAAAAGTCCCTCATCGTCTATGAGGAATACTCCCGTGCGCTTTCCCAAGGCACTGAGCGCCTCGTCCATAGTAAAATCGGCTTTTAAGACCCTTCGTCCGAATTTCTCCGCCGAAAATCGGATCTCCTTTTCGGTCTTAGCTGAAACATCAGCCGCTAAGATCACTCCGCAAAAGCCTTTTTTTGAAAGCTCCTTACAAACCGCGTCAAATCCGAACACAAGCTTTCCCGCGCGTCTGCAGAAGCATATTGTGGTAAGTGTTTTATTCATCGCCCTTAAGCTCCTTGAAGATATCGTCGTATATCTCCGCGGGGACAGGGCCTTTAAACGAACGCTCAAGCTTTTTTCCTTTTTTTGCGGCTGAAAAACAGTTCAGATCCCTGCAAAGATAAGCTCCTCTTCCGTTCATCTTTCCCGTTTCGTCAAGAACGATGCTTCCGCTCGGTGTGCGGACAATTCTGACCGCGCCCTTTTTGCCTATCATCTCTCCGCAAGCAACGCACTTTCGCATAGGAATCTTTTTTTCAGCCATCAGCTCACTCCGTTCCTTCCGCTTCCGACGCCGGCTCGGGTTCAGGCTCGGGAACTTCGAGCGGGACCGTCTCATAGTCCTCCGGTCTTACCGCGCTCTCCGCCTTGATATCGACCTTATATCCCGTAAGCTTTGCCGCGAGCCAGGCGTTCTGACCCTTGTTTCCGATAGCGAGCGAAAGCTGATTATCAGGCACTATGACCTTACAGGATCTCTTGTCGGGATTCGGATTTGTGATAATTACCTTTATAACGTCCGCGGGCTTCAGAGCCTGCTTTATAAACTCCTCGGCGTCCTCGCCGTACAAAACAACGTCTACCTTTTCTCCCTTTACTTCCTTTGTTACCGCATTTATTCTGCTTTTCTGCGGACCTATACAGGCGCCCAAAGCGTCAACATTCGGGTCGTTGCTTTTGACCGCTATTTTGCTTCTGCTTCCGGGAACGCGGCTTACCGCCTTTATCTCAACCGTTCCGTCGTATATCTCGGGACATTCAAGCTCGAAAAGGCGCTTTATAAGCCACTTGTCTGTTCTCGACACCCTCAGATACTGATTTTTCTCGCCCTCTTTATATTCCTTTGAAACGCCCGAAATATAAACCTTTATTACCTGACCGACCTCAAGTATCTCGCCCGGGATCTGTTCGTTTCTCGGAAGAATGACCTCGTTCTTGTTTATCTCAAGAGTAGCGTGAAGCGTTTTCGGCTCGATCTTCGTAACCACTGCCGAAACAGCCTCGTTTTCGTATTGTCCCCAGATCTCGCTGAGGTGCTGGCGCTCGGCGTTTGAAAATCCCTGACGGATCAGATCCTTGGCATTCTTCGCGGCAATTCTCTTAAACATCAGCGTGTCAACAGGACAGCGAAGTCTGTCTCCGACCTGAAGATTCGGATCAATTTTCTGTGCTTCCTCAAGAAGGATATCCGTATCGGGGTCGAACAGCTTATCCGCAACCTCTACTACCTCTTTAAGGATCGCAACGTCAAAGCGCTTGTTCTTGATGTCGATATCAACCTTTATGAAATCCTCTTCCTCATCGTCATAACGAAGGTTGAAGTGAAGGTTGGATTTCAGGCTCTTTTCGATCGCATACTTGATCTTTTCCGCGAGGATCTCACTGTCGATCCCCTTTTCCTCCGCGAGCGCAGCAAGATTTTCGTAAAAATCTCCGTAATCTTCCCCTTTTGTGGTTTTTCTTCTTGCCATTGTTATTCCTCCATAAGCTTGTCATAATCGTCGAAATCATCGTAATTTATTTTAGAGACGTCCGAAATGGAGATCTCCTTATTTCCAAAATCCCCGCTGACGGTAATTTTTTCCCCGTCAACTCCCTCCAACCTGCATTTAACGGTTTTTTCGGGAAAGCCCTCAATAAGCTTGTAGGTTTTGAGCGTTATTTTTCTTCCAATTGAAGCCGGGAGCTGCTCTGCGCGCCTCACTGCGCGCTCAAGCCCCGCCGAGCCGACTTCCAGATAATCCACCTTATCGATGAAATCCTGTCTGTCGATCTCCGCATTTATCAGCCCGTCAATACTTTCGCAGTCGTCGATTGAAATCCCCTCGGGCTTGTCGATAAGTATCCTCAGATACCACGCCGCGCCCTCTTTTACGAAAACCACGTCCCAGAGCGAATAGCCGTGTCCTTCAACTATCGGTCTGACCGCCTTTTCCGCCGCGGCTTCGACCTGATTAAACCCTTTAGCAAATCCCAAAAAACAACCTCCTCTGCCTTAAAAATTATATGCAAAAACAACTGCCGTTGTATTTAACTATTGATTCATCTAAATGACACCCGCGGTTTTTCCCTCAATATAGGAAACCAGACGTTCTCCGTCAAACGAACAGCCTTTTTTCTTATTGAGCCGTTCGTCAAAAACCCTTATCGATTCAATTATATTGTTTTTCACCATAATGTCCCTCTCGCTTTTTGAAGCGGCAAGAAAGACCTCTGCCGGAATGTTTATCCGTATATCCGCGCAGCGGTTTTTATAACTGATATACTTACGCGTTTTTCCGTAACCCATTGACCGCCGCTCAGCGTCAAAGCAGTTTATAATTATTCCGATATTGTCCAAATCCTTTGTATAATCCTATACCTCGATCTCACAATCAGTGTTTCAATCCTTCTCCTTGGATCGTCGATTGAATATGCCGAAATATGCGACTCAACGGATATAAAAATCGGGACATGATCTCACCACATTTTACCGAAACGATCTTTTCTTAAAAAGTCGCCGCTCGGATTGCTCCGAGCGGTGAGAAATATGCACAATAATCCCCCGTCACACACCGAAACGCAAGGTGTTTACCTTGACGCCGGGGCCCATGGTCGAAGAAACGGTACAGCTCTTGATATACTGACCCTTCGTCGCGGCGGGCTTTGCCTTAGCTACAGCTTCCATGAGCGCAGTGAAGTTCTCCTCGAGCTTCTCCTTGCCGAACGAAGCCTTGCCTATCGGGCAGTGGATAATGTTGGACTTATCAAGACGGTATTCGATCTTACCTGCCTTAGCCTCCTGAACAGCCTTAGCCACATCGGGAGTAACAGTACCCGCCTTGGGGTTAGGCATAAGACCTCTCGGACCGAG
>JAFLUE010000129.1:2451-5775 GCA_022508945.1 Oscillospiraceae bacterium | reverse complement strand
GCGCGGTTTTGAAATTTCAAATTTAAATAAATTCGGGATAGACAACTTTATATACTGCCTGAGACTTATGGGACTCTTTTAAAGAGTCCCATAAGCTTGTATAAAAACCCAAAAGAGTTGTTTTGAACGAATTGTTTATTCTTCTGCAAGCTGCTTCGCGATCTGAGAGAAAACCTCCGCTGTTCTCGCGGTCGGACGCTCGAAATATGACGAGCTTACGTAGATCAGCTTTGCGCCGCCGTTCAGCATTGCCGCCAGAGTTGTGTCGGTACTGATTTTCGTTTTTGAAAGCTTATCATCGGCAATAATATACTTCGGAGTTTTCCCCTTGCTGGCTTCCGCAAAAGTATATCCGCTCTCGCTGCATAAATTCTCGCCGGAAAGTCCCAAAACAGCGCCCGCGAATGTGTCCTCTCCCGCAAGCGTCAGCATTTCGGTCACATATACGAAGCTTTCAAGCTCTACCTTTCCCGCCGCGTTTTCAAGCCCCAGCCGCGCCTTATTTGCTATCTCGACAGTCTTCAGCTTACCCTTGTCGACGTCTGCGATCTCTTTGCCGTAAAATGCCGCGGAGATCTCCTTGTACAATTTGTAATAATCCTCAATGCTCTCGGGATTTTTCGGCGTAATAACCGCGATCCCCGCTCGGCTAAGGGTATAAATATCTCTTTCGGAAAGCAGCGAGAGCGTGAAGACCGCGTCGGGTTTAAGCTCGATTATCGCGTCGATATCGGGATTTTCGGTGCTTCCGACTGTTTTCAGACCAAGGTCTTCGGGATAATCGCAATAGCTGCTGACCGCAGCTAATTTGCCTTTAAAGCCAAGCTCGCAGATGATCTCGGTCATTGCCGGAGACAGCGAGACCGCCTTCTCAACCGCTTTTTCAAGCGTCACTCCGCAGCACTCCGCGGGAAACGGCTTTATTGCTTCTTCGTTTTGCTCGCTGTTTGAAACCACTACCTCCGACGGAAGATACTCCGTGTCCTCACACCCGCAGAGCGTAATTATAAATGATGTTAATAATATAATACAAAGTAATTTTTTAAAACTCATATCAATACTCCAGGTTAAGCTCAATCCTGCTGTACAGCCACTCGACAAACTGCCTCGCAGTACGCGGAGAACGTCCGCTGTGGCGCGTCGCAAACCGCTCCGCCGCTTCATCAACGCGCGTTTGCTCAACATTTATCCCCTTGTCGGCGCAAAGCTTGTGTACAATGTCAAGATACAGCAGCTTATCGGGCTTTGAAAATGTGATGAACAGTCCGAATCTGTCAGAAAGCGACATACTTTCATCGATCGCGTCCGCGGCTCCGATCTCGCGCTCGGCTACCGTTTCACGGATTATCTTGCGGCGGTTGGTAGTAGCGTAGATGAGGATATTCTCGGGCTTTGCCGAAAGCGAACCGTCGAGCGCCGCCTTCAGCGCCGCAAAGCGGTCGTCCGCCTCGGCAAACGACAGATCGTCGATCATAACGATGAATTTAAGCCCTGTTTTGCCTAATATTTCAAACAGCTCGGGCAGAAGCCTTATATCCTCCTTCGCTATTTCGACCATTCTGAGCGCTTTATACTCGTTAAATACAGCCTTGACCGTAGATGACTTCCCCGCTCCCCTGTCGCCGTACAGAAGAACGTTTTGCGCGGGCTTGTCGTTTAAAAAGCAGAGCGTGTTTTCAACCACCTGCCTTCGCTGTACCTCGTAGTTCTTCAGGTCGCCGAGCGATATCGGGTCGGGATTTTCTATCGGCTTCAGCTTTCCGTTGAACGTGAAAGCTCTGTATTTCGCGAATATCCCGCTTCCGTTTTTGCGGATATTATCGAGGAAATATTCCGCGTCATAATCAAAGCTTCCGTTTTCATAATCGGGCATTACGAAAATCGCCTTATTGCCTGTATTCTCGGCAATTTCGAGCTTAAGCCGCTCGGCGTTTACCGAAACCACCTCTCGAACAACGCCCAGATCGTATTCAATTGCCTTTATTCTCAGATCGGTGGGATATTTCGCACATTCTCCGACAAGCGGCGAATCCGAGTATAGCAGAAGCTCGTGGAAATACTCTCCGAGAGTCTGCCCTTTTACCAGCAGAATATTCACGATCTCCGAATAATTTTCGACCGCCGAAGCGTCGTTTTCCGAACACTTGTTCAATGCCCTGACAAGCGCGTCGCCCTTTATATTAAACGCGCAGAACGACCGCATTTTAGTTAAGTCCATTTTGACCGCTCTCCCTTATTTTTTCTGTCAATCGCTCGAAATCATCGAGCGTGTTCATTCTCGAAAAATCATCGCGCAGCTTCGCCGCGCCGCTTATGCCCTTTATATACCACGCCGCCTGGCGTCTGGCTTCCTTTATCCCGACATATTCGCCCTTGTCCTCAACTAAAAGCGAGATATGACGGCGCATTATATCAAGCTTTTCGTCAATATCGGGTTCTTTCCTCACCTGCTTACCCTCGAAATGATCGCGTATCTGTCCGAATAACCACGGTCTGCCGTATGATCCCCTTCCTATCATCACAAGATCACAGCCCGTCTGCTCGTACATTTCCACGCAGTCCTCAACGCTCACCACATCGCCGCTCGCTATAACAGGGATATTCACAGCCTCTTTTACCGCTTTTATAACGCTTCGGTCTGCTTTACCCGTATATAGCTGATTCTTGGTTCTGGAATGCACCGTGACCGCCGCCGCGCCGTTTTCCTCGGCAATTTTCGCGATCTCCACGGCATTTATCGTGTTTTCGTCCCAGCCGCTCCTAAATTTTACCGTTATGGGAATGTCGGTCGCTTCTGCAGCCGCGCGCACTATCTCGCCTAAAAGCCTCGGAGTTTTCATAAGCGCCGCCCCTGCCCCGCCGTTTACTATCTTCGGCATGGGACAGCCCGCGTTTATGTCGATTATATCGGGCTTATACTCTTCGGCAATTTTTACCGCCCTCGCAAAAAACTCTGGTTCAGCACCGAAAAGCTGAACAGCCGCTGGCCGCTCGCCCTCGGACAAGCACAAAAGCTCGGCGGTCTTCTTGTCGGAATAGCACAAGCCCTTTACGCTTGCCATTTCAGCCACGCAATACGCCGCGCCGAATTCCTTTGCCATAAGACGATATGCTCTGTCCGCGACGCTTGCCATTGGCGCAAGAGCCGCCGTTTTCTCAATTTTACTATTTCCTATCCTGATATATTCCACAAAATGTTCCTCTTATTTAAATTTGAATTTCAAAATTCATGACTTTGCGTCAGCGAAGCTGACGCAAAGTCAGAACCTCGTGAAATTTTTTCTTGTGAAAAAATTTCACGCTTTTTGAAATTCGCAATACTCT
>JAFLUE010000129.1:0-2351 GCA_022508945.1 Oscillospiraceae bacterium | reverse complement strand
ATTTGGTTCTTAAATATCGCGTGGTCTTGGATTATCTGGCTCTTGGATATCGCGTAGTCTTGGATTATTTGGCTCTTGGATATCGCGTAGTCTTTAACCATTTATAAAAATTTTCACAAAAATTTCACATTATCTTAGCAAATCCGCGTTGATTTGCTCTTTTATATTAACATAAATCAAACTTTTTTTCAAGAGGTTATTGTTTTTTTTCGTGAAATGTGATACAATGTATAGGCGGTAACAGAAAAGATACATATTTGGGGAGAAATCGAATGGCTGCGGATAAAAAGAAGGGTGAACGCGTGGGGCTGCTTGACGAGCTTCGCGGATTTGCTATAATATGTATGGTCGTATATCACGCGATGTATGACTTAAACTTCATTTTCGGGGTAAAGGTTCCTATTTTCTTCGACAGTTGGTTTGACGTCATTCAGTCGATCTTCGCGGGGCTTTTTATCTTCATTTCGGGTACGGTCTGCCGTTATTCCAAAAACAATCTGAAGCGCGGAGTCCAATGCTTTTTCTTCGGAATGCTGCTTACGTTTATAACTCCGTTTTTTAATGAATATACGATATATTTTGGTATTTTACATTTTTTGGGAATCGCGATGATGATCTTCGGGCTTATCGAAAAAATTTTCGATTATCTGCCCGCGTTGGTGGGGATCATAGTTTTCGGGCTTTTGTTTGCGGTGACGTGGGATGTTAGAAGCGGCTTTATCGGCATAAGCGGGCTTTTTGAATGGGCGCTTCCAGAAAAGCTGTACAGCGTGGGCGTTTTGTTTCCGTTTGGCTTTTACAACGATTCGTTTTCGTCGCTTGACTATTTCCCGCTTTTGCCGTGGCTGTTTTTGTTCATTGCGGGGAGCTATTTCGGAGTATGGGCAAAGGAAGGCGTCCTGCCGAAATTCTTCTACCCCGTACATATAAAGTGGCTCGCAACGGTCGGACGCTATACGATCTGGATATATATGCTCCACCAGCCCATTATTTATCTCATTTTTTCACTTATTTTCCGTTAATGTGAAATAAAAACGGAAGCATTTAAGAGTTGCAAATTTGATTATATTGTTGTATAATGAGTAAAAAGAAAGGGGAACGAATATGAACAAGAATTCAATTATGCCCGCTATTTCGCTGAGGGGGCTTGTGGTATTTCCGTCGATGGTATTACACTTTGACGTCGGAAGAGAACGCTCCGTGGCGGCGCTTAAAGCCGCGCTTGCGGGAGACGGACACATTTTCCTCGTATCACAGAAAAACGCGGGCGATATGGAGCCTGATATAAACGATATTTTCAGCATAGGAGTCGTTGCGGAAATACGACAGCTTCTCACAACCCCCGACGGACTTACGAGGGTTCTTGTAGAGGGACTGTACAAGGCGAAGATCGTAAACCAAATTTCATGTGCGGAATATCTGAAATACGAGGTAGCAAAGATACCCGCCAAACAAGCCCAGCTATCGGAAAAAACAAAAACGGCGCTTGTGCGTTCGCTTTCGATGACCTTTGAGGAATACGCCATGGTTTCGCCGAAAATGCCGCGTGACCTCTACGACAGCATCATGTCTGAGGATAACCTTACACGGCTTTTCGACAAGGTTGTGTTCAATGTCGTGCTTAAGGTCGAGGAAAAACAGCGTCTTCTCGAAACAAACAGCATAACAAAGCGCGTGACAATGCTTATCTCAATGCTGAAAAATGAGATCGAGATCATGCAGACCGAGATCGAGATAAGCGAACAGGTACGCGAACAGGTCGATAAAAACCAGCGCGAATACTACCTTCGCGAACAGATGAGGGCAATTTCCCGCCAGCTCGGAAACGACGATGATCCCTTTGAGGAACAGCAGAACTACATAGATAAAATTTTCTCCCTCGGGCTTTCGGAACAATCTGAGGAAAAGCTTATAAAAGAAGCAGAAAAGCTCGGGAGGATGTCGGGTTCTTCTCAGGAGGCGGCGGTCATTCGCACCTACCTCGACACGGTTTTGTCCATTCCCTTCAATAAGCGCACAAAGGATAAGCTGAGCCTTGACGCGGTCGAAAAACAGCTCGACAAGGATCACTATGGGATGAAAAAGGTAAAGGAGCGCATTCTCGAAACGATCGCGGTAAGGGCACTCGCCCCTGACGTAAAGGGGCAGATCATATGTCTTTACGGACCTCCCGGAGTCGGAAAAACCTCGATCGGAAAGTCAATAGCAAAGGCGCTCGGACGCAAATACGCGAGAATTTCGCTCGGCGGCGTACGGGATGAGGCGGAGATACGCGGTCACAGAAAGACCTATGTCGGTGCAATGCCCGGAAGGATACTTGACGCTCTGAGGACAGCAAAGACCATTAACCC
>JAFLUE010000128.1 GCA_022508945.1 Oscillospiraceae bacterium | reverse complement strand
TCGATGCTCTCCTTGTAGAGCTTAGCCTGAAGCTCATCATTGATGAGAATCATGATGATGTCGGCCTTCTTTGCCGCTTCGGCAGCCGTGTAAACCTCAAAACCCGCTGCCTCAGCCTTCTTCCAGCTCTTGGAACCTTCATAAAGACCGATAATAACCTTCACGCCGCTGTCCTTGAGGTTAAGGGCATGAGCGTGACCCTGTGAGCCGTAACCGATGATAGCAACGGTCTTTCCGTCCAGTAAGGACAGATTACAGTCTTCGAGATGATAGAGTTTAGCCATTTTAAAATCTCCTTTTAAAAAATATAATTTTAAGCGCTTTTCTTTTAAGCGTTGTTGACAATATCAGGGCGTTTAATTCCTTAAAGAAACCGCCGCCTCACCCTTTTGTATCGCTATTGTTCCCGTGCGGACGATCTCCTTTATGCCATACGGACGCAAAAGCTCCTCAAAATTGTTAAGTGCGTTTGCGCTGTCGGAAATTTCTATCGTAATAGAATTTGCGGAGATATCCGAAATTTTCCCGTGAGCAAGCTCACAAATACTGATTATTTCGGGACGCTGCTTAGGAGAACAGCTTACCTTTATGAGTATAAGCTCTCTTGATACCATGTTTTCCGGAGCAAGGGTCTTTACTTTTATTACATCGATCAGCTTGTTAAGCTGTTTTTCGATCTGTTCGAGAGTATAGTCGCTGCCGTCGGCGACTATCGTGATCCTCGACACATTTACGTCGTCCGTAACGCCGACCGCGAGGCTGTCGATATTAAATCCTCTGCGGGCGAAAAGTCCCGCGACTCTCGCCAGAACACCCGCGTGATTTTCAACCAAAACGGAAATTGTATGCTTCATATTCTGCTGCCTCCGTTAAAGTATGGTTTCGAGAAGCTCGGGAACGGCGACCTCGAGCAAAAACGGCTTTTTTGATCCCGTGAGTTTTTTAATGCCCTCTCTCGCGGTTTCCTCGCTGTCCACAAGCATATTCTCGATTCCGTATGCATCGGCGATCTTCGTATAACTCGGGCTTCCGTCAAGGGAAACAGCGCACAGCCTGTTTCCGTAGTGGTTCGTCTGAAATTCTCTTACCATTCCGAGATATCGGTTTCTCATTACAATGACCTTTACCGCGATGTCATGCTGAACGCAGGTCGCAAGCTCCGGAAGCTCCATCTGAAAAGAGCCGTCTCCGCATACCGCGATTACCTCCGCGTTCGGCTCCGCCATTTTCGCGCCGATAGCCGCGGGCAGGGAATAGCCCATTGTTCCCATACCGCCCGAGGTAAGAAAACGTCCGTTTTTAAGCTCGATATTAAGCGCCGTCCAGAATTGGTTTTCTCCAACGTCCGCTACGACTATCGAGCGGTTCGGAAGATAATTGTTAAGCTCTCTGATAAACCATTTCGGGTTTACAAATCCCTTTTCGACAGGCTTTATGCCCTTGTCCGAGCGGCTGCTTTCGAGCATTTGTATCCACTCTTCGTGCTTTTGGATGTTGCTTTCGGGAAGCATACTTAGCTGTTCCAGAAGCTGACCCAAAACAAGGCTTATATCTCCGACGATCGGGATATTTGCCGCTACGCTCTTTCCGATCTCTGCCGGGTCGATATCTATATGAATAACCGTAAGCTCTTTTTTTAGCATTATCGGAGCGGTCGTTCTGTCGCTCAGACGCGCTCCCAAAAGGATAAGCGTATCGCAGTTGTTTACCGCGCATTTCGCGCTCTCACAGCCATGCATACCGAGCATTCCGAAATAACGCTCGTTGTTTGTAGGCATTGCTCCAAGACCCATAAGCGTGGAAATTACGGGAATATCGAGCTTTTCCGAAAGCTTTCTCATAAGCTCCGCGGCGTTTCCGGAAAACAATCCGCCCCCCGCGACAATAAGCGGCTTTTTTGCTTCAAGTATCGTGCTTACCGCTCGCTTTATCTGATGTCCGTTTCCCTTTGAGCTTGGGCGGTAGCTTCTTATGTCAACTGTTTCAGGGTATTCAAAGTCTATCTCGGCTTTCTGAACATCGCACGGAACATCTATAAGCACCGGACCGCGTCTGCCCGTGCCTGCGATATAAAACGCCTTTTTGAAGACCTCTGCGGTATCCTCCGGTCTTTTCAGCAGATAGCTGTGCTTTACAAAAGGCTCTGCTGAGCCTGTTATATCGGCTTCCTGGAAAACGTCGCGCCCTATCTGGTCGGAATTTACCTGACCTGTAATAATGACCATCGGCACCGAATCCATATACGCTGTCGCGATAGCGGTAATAAGGTTGAGCGCGCCGGGGCCGCTCGTAGCAACACAAACGGCGGGCTTTCCCGTAAGTCTCGCGTAGCCCGAAGCCGCGTGTCCCGCGTTTACCTCGTGGCGCACCAAAACGTGGTTTATGTCGGTATTGTTCAGCTCGTCATAAAACGGGCAGATAGCCGCGCCGGGATAGCCGAATATATCCGTTATCCCCTCGGCCTTGAGGCATTCTGTCATTGCTTTCGCAACGGTCATTCTCTGCATTGTCCACACTCCAAAAAAACAATTGTAATATCTGTTATGATCTCTGTAAAAAATTAACGTTCCCTTTATTATAACAAATTCTTGATTTTTTGTCAAGGGCTATTGTATAAAAAAGTCACAGGAGAGCGTACAAAAAGTCTTTTGAAAGGGGTGTGGGGAAAACCTTTCTTCAGAAAGGTTTTCCCCACTAAACAAAGCGGCTTTAAATTAGTCCTAAAATGAATTTTTTCTGCAAGCCGAACGGGGAAACCTCAGTTTCCCCGCAAATAATTTAATATACATCGTGATATGTGTAATTGAGCGGGTCTACGCGGATACCGTCCACACGTACCTCAAAGTGGAGATGTTCGCCCGTAGACCAGCCCGTCGTTCCGACAAGCCCTATCACATCGCCCTTTGTGACCTTCTGTCCCTCGCTTACAAAAATCTTTCGGCAGTGAGCGTAAAGCGTGGAGATTTTTCCGCCGTGGTCAATAACTATGTAATTGCCCCAGCCTCCGCCGCAGCCGCAGGAATACCACTTCGGATTATCGTGCTTACAGCCGTTGTAAACCTTTATCACCGTTCCCGATTGGACCGTGTAGATGTTCTGACTCGAAACCGAGGCGCTTGCGCCCACAATATCGATACCGCCGTGGTTCCTTCCGCCAAAGGCATCCTCCCAGCCGAAATAGGTCGTCAGCTTGTGGAACTGCGGATCAAGAGGCCACCTGAAGCCGCTGCTGTGATCCTCCTGATTCCCATTCTGCTGAGCCTTTCTTATAAGCTCCTGAAGCTCCTTGTCAAGCTCCTCCATCTTCTTTCTCGACGCTTCGATGTCATATTCAAGCCCATCGATCTTATCCTTCAAAGACTTGTTTTTTGCGGCAAGACCGTAAAGATAGTTTTTCTGCTCCGCGGCATATTTTTCGAGCGACGTCTTTTCTGTCTGAAGCTCCGCCATTTCGCTGTCAAGTACGCTTTTTTGATTCTGTAAGGCGAGCTTGTCCGCTTCGAGCTTATTTATTTCCTCCTCCAGACCTTCTATCATTTTCTCCTGGTCTTTTATCGAATCAAGAAGCCTTTTCATAAATTCCAGGTTCTGACTGCTTATGTTTTTTATGACATCGGAGTATACAAAATACTGATACCAGTCGTCCGAGCCGCTTAATATCGGTATCGTATCCGAAACGTCGTTTATGTACAAAAGGCGTGCAAGCTCCGCGAAGCGTTCGAGATTTTTCTTGTTCTGCGCCTCAAGCTCCGCGATATGTGCCTTTTTCTTCTCGATCTCAAGCTCCCTGTTCGCGACCTCATTTTCGACGTTCTCGATCTCGAGCTGTTTGTCTTCTATGTTTTGTTTCTGAGTTATGATAAGCTCGCCGTATTTTTCTATCTCGAGAGTAACGCCGTCGATCTGCGCGTTTATAAGCTTTATCGCTTCCTGATTTTTGTTTATGTCGCCTGTAATCCCCGCGATCTGCTTTTTGCGCGCTTCGTTTTCGCTCTTTATTTTATCTATCTGCGCCTGAATATCGTCTATGTTCGAGCTTCCCGAGGCAGTGCCGTTTACGGAGACCGCCATGTTCGGTACGGCAAAAAGCAATACCGCCGCTAAAAATGACGAGCATATTTTTGCCGCCGTCATCATTCGCTTTTTAAAAGACATTTTTATTCCCCCTTTTTTGCTAAGCTCATCGAAACGAACTCTCAAAATCCCCAAAAGCTTCCAATATACATATTTATTATACATTATTCTCCATAAAATGTCAAGTGCTGTTTATATGAAAAGTATATGAAAATTAATGCTGAAAAAATAACCGAAAAAATTCGTGATTGCAGAAAAATAAAAAAGTAATTTCATGGATAATTGTCGGAAATGTTTACTTTTTGTGGAAAGTGAATAATAATTCAAAGGTAAATTGTAATAATATACAAAATCCGTCAAATGTTTTGAAAAATTTGAAAAAGAATCTTGCAAAATTTTTCCGTCTGTTGTATAATTAAAACGCAATAAATTTTTTAAGGGAGGATTATTCCAATGGCATTAACAAATAAGTATCTTGCGGATTTGCTTGAAACAGTAAAGAAAAGAAATCCCGGCGAGCCTGAGTTCATTCAGGCTGTAACAGAGGTTTTTGAAACGCTTCAGCCTGTTGCTGAAAAGCGCCCCGATCTCGTTGAGGCGGGTGTTTTCGACAGGATCGTAGAGCCTGAAAGACAGATCATCTTCCGCGTTCCGTGGGTAGACGACAATGGCAAGGTTCAGGTAAACCGCGGTTTCCGTATTCAGTTCAACTCCGCTATCGGTCCGTATAAGGGCGGTATCAGACTCCACCCCTCGGTATACAGCGGTATTATTAAGTTCCTCGGCTTCGAGCAGATCTTCAAGAACTCGCTTACTACGCTCCCCATGGGCGGCGGCAAGGGCGGTTCGGACTTCGACCCGAAGGGCAAGTCCGACGGAGAGGTTATGCGTTTCTGCCAGAGCTTTATGACAGAGCTTTGCAGACATATCGGACCCGACTGCGACGTTCCCGCGGGCGATATCGGAACGGGCGGACGCGAGATCGGCTTTATGTTCGGTCAGTATAAGAGAATAAGAGACGAGTTCAGCGGCGTTCTCACCGGCAAGGGACTTACCTACGGCGGTTCTCTCGCGAGAACAGAGGCTACGGGCTTCGGTCTTTGCTACTATACCGATGAGATGCTCAAGGCAAACGGAAAGAGCTTCAGCGGTCAGACGGTCGTTATCTCGGGTTCGGGAAATGTTGCTATCTACGCTACAAAGAAGGCTACCGAGCTTGGCGGAAAGGTAGTTGCGCTCTCCGATTCCAACGGCTATATCTATGATCCCGACGGAATTGAGCTTCCGCTCGTTCAGCAGATAAAGGAAGTTGAGCGCGGACGCATCAAGGAATATGTTGCTCGTACCTCCCACAAGAACGCTACCTATACCGAAGGCTGCAAGGGCATCTGGACCATCAAGTGCGATATCGCGCTTCCCTGCGCTACTCAGAACGAGATCGACAAGGAAAGCGCGGAGGCTCTCGCAAAGAACGGCTGCTATGCGGTTGCGGAGGGCGCGAATATGCCTTCTACTCCCGAGGCTATCGAGGTTTATTTCGCAAACAAGATGCTTTACGGTCCCGCTAAGGCTGCAAACGCGGGCGGCGTAGCTACCTCGGGTCTTGAGATGAGCCAGAACTCCGTTCGTTACAGTTGGACATTCGAGGAGGTCGACGAGAAGCTCCACAACATCATGAAGGAGATCTTCAAGCAGTGCGACA
>JAFLUE010000127.1 GCA_022508945.1 Oscillospiraceae bacterium | reverse complement strand
ACGATTCATTGTTGTTCAAAGGCTTAAAGGAAAAGTCGGTCGTGTGGATGAGCCATAACGATCATATCGAAACGCTCCCCGAGGGCTTTCGCGCGATTTGTCACAGCGATAAATGCCCATATGGGGCGATTGAAAATGCTGAGCGCAAATTTTACGGCACACAGTTCCATCCCGAAGTAAACCACACAGAGCAGGGCTTTGAAATGCTCGGAAACTTCCTGAAGAACGTATGCGGCTGTAAGGGCGACTGGACTATGGAAAGCTACGCTCAGACGGCGATAAACGAGATACGCGAAAAGGTAGGCGACAAAAAGGCGCTGTTGGCGCTGTCGGGAGGCGTGGACAGCTCGGTCGCGTGCAAGCTTATGGCAAAGGCAATCGGAAGCCAGCTCACCTGCATTTTTGTCGATCACGGACTTATGCGTAAAAACGAGGGCGATGAAGTCGAGGCGGCGTTCGCGGACAGCGGCGTGAATTTCGTGCGGGTAAACGCGGGCGAGCGTTTTCTCGGAAAGCTCGCGGGCGTATCCGAGCCTGAAAAGAAGCGCAAGATAATTGGCGAGGAATTCATTCGTGTATTCGAGGAGGAAGCGAAAAAGATCGGCACGGTGGACTATCTTGTTCAGGGTACGATCTACCCCGATGTCATTGAAAGCGGAACAGGCGACGCGGCGGTGATAAAGAGCCACCACAACGTTGGCGGACTTCCCGATTACGTTGATTTTAAGGAGATCATTGAGCCGCTCAGACTGCTGTTTAAGGACGAGGTAAGAAAGCTCGGTACTGCTCTCGGACTTGATGAAAAGCTTGTATGGCGGCAGCCGTTCCCGGGTCCGGGACTTGCGATACGCATTATTGGCGACATCACCCCCGAAAAGGTAGCTACGCTTCAGGACGCGGACGCGATTTTCCGCGAGGAGATAGCGAACGCGGGTCTTGACCGTTCGATAAACCAGTACTTCGCGGTACTCACTAATATGCGCTCTGTCGGCGTTATGGGCGACGGCAGGACGTACGACTATACCCTCGCGCTCCGCGGCGTATCGACCTCGGATTTCATGACCGCGGATTTCTCACGTATCCCCTATGATGTCCTCGAAAAAGTCTCTATTCGCATAGTAAACGAAGTCAAAAATATAAACAGAGTCGTGTACGATATAACAAGCAAGCCTCCGGCGACGATTGAGTGGGAATAGTAAACGGCACTCAAAATTCCGCATAACAGTGCTGTTTGGCGGGATTCAATCTTGCGATTGATACCGTTTTGATACTGATTTCATCTCCGAAGAATGAAAGTAGGTATTGCGTGAACTCGCATTATCAGCCGCATTACGCGCCGATGTTGTGGCAACATTTTGGCTATCAAGTGGCTACAATGAGTACAGATTGAGTACATAGAACAATAACCCATTTCGTGCGTTGTTGCGGCTTCGGTATATGCACTGTTTGTCTTTTAATAGAATTTGACCTCGCCGTGGACACGGCGGGGTCAAGACAATTTAAATGGAGAGTTTTTCTTGGTTATTTACCGTGTTTCTCAACATATAGCACCACATCTTTTATAAGCAGCTTTTTGAGTGCTGATATGAAGTTTTCCATTAAATCAAAGTCAATATTATTATCTTTTACGGGTAATTGAATGTGCTTATCTTTAACAGTTTTCCAACCTCCCATCTTATTTTTATAGGAATAAATAGGAAGATCAGTTACTTTGTTAATGCACATAACCATAAACAGATATTGATTAGGCGTTAATTCTGTTGCCTTTGATTTCCACTGTATTGCATACGCATCTGATAACACGGTGAACTCCCCGGATTGATAATACGCTCTATATACATCGCTATTTGATGGAATTGATATAACACCTTTCAAAATTGTTGCTCCATCTTTTGGCGCAAAGTAATTCAAGCCCTGATTTTGAAAACTGGAGGTAAGACAAGGTAATATGTATTCACCTGTAGCTCGCTTTGGAAGATCCTCGGCTTTGTATGGCAATTTTTTTGTGGTTATTTTTTCAAACATATCGCCTACTCGATATTCGACCCATTCACTATTGCCAAGAGCCTTAAATCGTTTTAATGCAGATAGTTCAGCATCATTTAATACGCTAGAATTCAAACCACTTTGAACAAATAAATCGTCCATTTTTTTAAATTGTATATCTTTTATTTTCTCAATAAAAGATTCCATAAACTTTATATCCAGTTTATCATTCTTGACTGGAAGTTTAAGCACACAATTTTTGGCAATTCCCCAATGGCGTTTATATCCAAGATTGGGGATTTGTTTCTTCCATATAGAACAAATAAACAATAAAGCATCTACGTTACTAACAGTAGGTGTTAAGACTTTTACATTATCAAGAACCGAAAAACTTTTTTGTGCAATATAAATTGTCCTAGTATGGTCGCCGAATAGAACATATATTGGATTATTGGTATCGCATTTAAATTCTGGTTCTTCATAATATCCAACAATACCACCATTTTCGCTGCATGATGAATAAGCTGGAAAGATACCACATAATGACGTATCATCATTTTTAAGTTTTCTTCTAACCGTAACAGGTTGAAACAACTGATCTATTTTATATTCGCCCCACTTGACATTGTGCATCATTTTATCAAGTGAGGCATCTATTTTCCCAGGCGTTCGTCCTCACTTTGCTGGTTTTTAAGCAGCGTCGAAACCTCCCAAGCGAGATAGTCGCTAATAGTTTTCTTAAAATCATCAAATGTGGGAGTTTTATCAATGGGTGCCGATTGATTCCAATCCGCGCCATTCTCAGGGTCAATAGTTCCCTCATAGTATTCTTTATCGGTAAAGTATTGCAGCTTGCTTCTACCAAATCTCACTAAATCGACAAGCTCTTGATAACGTTCTTTAGCATGATCAGTGTCTTTCAAGTTGTTTTTAGCTTTTTTTCGATTTGCCCTTGAATAGCCGTCATTTGAGAAATCAATGAACTTAACTATATCATCTTTCTGATGTTTTTCTCCCACACGAAAGACATAGATGTTTGTTTGAACACTTGATCTCCCAATAAATAAGTCTATTGGCATTCTTATGCTTGCTAATAGTGTGTTATGTTTCAAGATGTTTTTGTTATACTCTACTGCTTGACCAGAACCTGCTGAATTTTGTATGATAATTGCGGCGTAACCTTTGCTCATCATAGAGAGAGCCTTATCAACAAAAACCATTCCATTCCCCTCTACCGAATAAGGAGGATTAAGTACAAGTGCATCTGCAGGAAACCCTACCATTTTATCTTTTATAACGTAATTGCCGTCAAAATCTTTCAAGGAATCTCTGTTTAGAATTTGAGAGCTGCCATCACCCATTAGAATCATATTAAGAATAGCAAGCATATAAACGCTTGGTAATATTTCCAATCCTAACAAGTGTTCTGCTTTGATTTCAGCAGATGTTCTAGCTAATTCATCGGGAGATTTGATAGTTTCCTTTGCATCATTGAGCATTTCATTCATTGCCGCAACGAGCAAGCCTGCTGAACCTGTCGCAAAATCCCAAACATATGAACCTTTATGTACTCTTGCCAGTTTTGCAAGCAGTGTTGCTACGTATGAAGGAGTAAGCACAACATCATTCAATTTATCTTGGGTAAAGCCGAGCCAACTATACATTTCGGTAAACAGTTTACCGGTGAAATCTGTTGTAAGCCCTATTTTGTAGTAAATGCCTAAATCATCAACAATTTTAGAGAATAATCTTTTTAACTGACTTTCTCCGTTCTCAACACTGTTGATATTATCAGTTGTTAGAACATTTTGATAAGTTCGGATTATCATTTCACGTTTTTCATTAGGAAGATCTTTTTCTTTTAGGAATGCTTTAATCTTCCGAAGAATAATGTCCCCATCGCGTTCCCCATCTTCTGTTTTCGATTTCAAATCGGATTTTTCAAGTGCGGACACTTTGCCAGGTACACCAAGAGTTGCTATTATGGAAGCTGCCACAAGATAGACACGATCGCTTTCACTAAGACCTTTTTCGTTATGATATATGTCATTATTGAGCTTAACAAGGCTAGCTGTTATTTCAGCTTCTCTTTTTTCCCTTAATCTTTCAATTTCTTCTTGAGATAACTGCAACGAATGGATTTTTTCAATGAAATCACTAAAGTTATCTGGCTTTAAAAAGGAAAAATCCGTATATGTATCTACCCTTTGACCGATACCAAAGTTTTGCTTTGAAACATAGTAAACCCCTATCTCATATTTCAATTCGCCCGAACTGCTTTTATACCCTGTCATACCAATAGCGATGATCTCAGTATAGCTTGTGTAATGAAGTACCGCATTAGCGTAATGAACCGCTCCATTAACAGCATATGAATTTATTGTCTTAAAATCCGGATCATTCTTATCAGTCTTATTTGCAACTTTTCCATCAGAATCGACTTTAACTAATTTGTCTTTATAGCCCTTATATTCTATCAGAATAGGGAAATAGGTCAATGATTTTTCATCGCGAAGTAGTAGTTTTGCATCAGGTCTATTTCCGCCCTCGCCACCATTTTTTGAAAAGTATTCTTCAAGTGCTTTATCTATTTCAGAGTTTAAGGACTCCTGTTCTAATTTGTAATCTAAATTATATTCCTTCATCCAACCATTGGCTAAATCGGCAATATTCGGCTCGACGGACTGAACTTTACTTTTGCTCATTACAATAACCTTCCTTTGTCAGTTAATTTTTATATTTTTATTATACATCAAAATCACCTTAAAAGTCAAGGATTTACAAGATTTTTTTCAGATTTTACCTTTATAAACGACAAAGACCGCGCTATGTACACGGCGCGGTCAATTCTATTATACAGAGCTGAAAAAGAAAAATCAGTTGGGCAGCTCATCGTGCCACTCAGTATCTGTTCGGAACGAAGCGGTGATCCCCTTGTGATCGAGGTAGGCTTTGCGCACTTGTTCTCTCTCCGCGCCCGTGGGAGAACGCTTGTATTGCGAGAACAGCTCCCGCGCAAGCATTTTGTCGAGCTTCGAGTTCAGCTTGCCGCGTATCTCATCGGCAAGCCAACCCTCTGGGAAATCCTCGCTCCAAAAATAGTCGATGAGGTCATCGAAAAGCTCCTTGTCGATCTGAATTTGTTTAGCCATTTATCAGCTCCCCCAATTCCACATCGTTGTCTTTGTAAAGCTCGTAGAACGACATCGCCCGATCAGAACGCTTCTTCCGTTGGCAAACCGCCGTTACCGCGAACGCCGCAAGGAAAATCCCTACTGCTAAACTCCAATTTCTCATAATCTTACCGTCCTCTCTTTATGTGCGTGACAGGGTGCAAGAATTTCTCCAGCCTTTCCTTTAGGTTAAGACTTTCGATGAACTCCATCACGCGATTATATTTTTGTTTCCAAGTGTCAAGCTCCCGCTGCAAGTTTGAAAGAGAAAATTTAAGCGACCGCGCAGCTTGAGCTTGCTCTCGGAGGTTGTTGTTCTCGGTAGTCAGCTCCTCGTTTTCTTTTTTCAGCTTTGTGACCTCGGCAGTCAGCTCGCCCTCTTTGCTCTCGGCGGCGATCTGCTTTTTGGCGAGGTCTGTCAGCCTATCGTAATCCTCCGGAGCAACTGTAACCTTGCCGCCAAACATCGTTTTACCCGTTTCGATGTTGTCAATATGTTTGATTTTTGAAACCTTATGTGCGTTCTCGTACAGGATAGCTTTCTTTTCGTCAAGCGCAGCATCCGTTTTAGCGAGAGCGTTTTGCTTTTCGGAGATCGCGCTGTCAAGCTGTTCAACTTTGGTG
>JAFLUE010000126.1 GCA_022508945.1 Oscillospiraceae bacterium | reverse complement strand
TTTGCCAGAATATCATTTGCGGATTTTCTGCCAATGCCGTATACATAGGTAAGACCGATCTCTACGCGCTTTTCCTTTGGCAAATCCACACCTGCAATTCTTGCCATAATTTATCCTCCTTAACCCTGTCTTTGTTTGTGTTTGGGTTCAACACAAATAACCATAACCTTGCCCTTGCGCTTTATTACCTTACACTTATCGCAAATGGGCTTAACCGAAGGTCTGACTTTCATCGTAATGCCCTCCTAATTCAACTTAATACCTGCTGACGCGGATTATTTTGCGCGCCAGGTGATTCTGCCCTTGGTAAGGTCGTAGGGCGACATTTCCACAGTTACCTTATCTCCCGGCAAAATGCGGATATAATTCATTCTGAGCTTTCCGCTGATATGTGCCAGGATCTGGTGTCCGTTTACAAGCTCCACCTTGAACTGAGCGTTCGGCAAAGCCTCAAGAATCGTTCCCTCAACCTCAATTACGTCCTCTTTAGACAAGATATTCACTCCTCTGTGCGCTCAAACATTTCTCTTAATGTTCGCCTCAGCCTTTTGTCCGTAAGCTCTGTAAGCTCAATGGCATAGTGAGTTATACGAACGTGTTTTCTGTTCTTTTTTTTCGGCTTATCGAGCCTTCGCTCTTTGCCGTCGGCGACGAAAACATTCCCGCCGTCGACCTTGGTGACAACCATAGCCCTGCCCTTATCGTGACCCGCAAGGCTCAAAACAACGCTTCCCGCTTTAATGTCCATTTCAGTGATGCTCCAAAGTCAGTATAACAGCCTCGCCGCTTGTTATCGCGACGGTATGCTCAAAGTGGCACGAAAGACTGTTATCGGTCGTAACGACCGTCCATTTGTCGCCTAAAATTTTCACATTCCGAAAATGCGAGTTTACCATCGGCTCAATAGCGATAGTCATTCCGGGCATTAACCGCGGACCGTGACCCGCTCTTCCTTCGTTGGGGACCTCCGGGTCTTCATGCATCTCGCGACCGATACCGTGTCCGATAAACTTCTCCGCAACGGCATATCCCCCGCTTTTGACGTGAGTTTCAATAGCGTTTGATATATCGCCTATGCGGTTTCCCGCAACCGCCATTTCGATGCCCTTATAAAGCGCCTCTTCGGTAAACTTCATAAGCCGCTTCGCCTCATCGGAAACATTTCCGACGGCGAAGGTCTTGGTGTTGTCGCCCATATATCCGTCAAGCTCGGCGACGATATCACAAGATAATATGTCGCCTTCTTTAAGGATCTTTTTTTTGCTTGGGATCCCGTGGATAAGCTCTTCGTTTACGGAAAAGCAGTTATGCCCCGGAAATCCGCCGTATCCCTTACAGGGAGAATGACCGCCGTGGGAAACGATATAGTCGTTGACGATCTTGTCAAGCTCCCATGTGGAAATTCCCGCGACCGCGTTCTTTCCCGCAAGAGCCAGAGCCTGCGCCGCAAGCTCTCCCGCCTTCATCATTCCCTTAAGCTCGGTCGGATTTTTAATTGAGATCATTTTTTTCAGCCCTTGATCGCCGCAAGCGTAAGACGCGATGTTTCGGCAATTTCATTCTGACCCTGAACCGTCACGAGTTTTCCTCTCTTTGCGTAATAGTCCTTAAGAGGAGCGGTTTTCTCATGATAAGTTTTTAAACGAGCCTGTACGGTCTCGGGCTTATCGTCGATTCTCTGTACGACCTTTGCTCCGCAGGCGTCGCATATGCCTTCGACCTTTGTGGGCTTATATTCGATATGATACGAATTTCCGCAGCCCTCGCAGACTCTTCTTCCGCTCATACGAGCAGTTATAGCCTCGTCCGAAACGTCGATCTCGACAACCTTGTCAATTTCAACGCCCATTTTTTCGAGAGCCTCCGCCTGCTCGACTGTTCTCGGGAAACCGTCTAAAATAAAACCGTTCTGTGCGTCGGGCTGTGCGATCCTGTCCTTGAGGATTCCGATTACGACCTCGTCGGGAACAAGCTCTCCGGCGTCCATATAGCTCTTTGCCTTGAGTCCCGCTTCTGTCGAATTTTTAACTGCCTCGCGAAGCATATTTCCCGTAGAGATCGCGGGAATATTAAGCTCCTTGCATACGACCTCTGCCTGTGTGCCTTTGCCGGCGCCGGGTGCGCCAAGGAATATCATATTCATAAGTTACTCTCCTGACTTACTCATCTTTCAGCTCGGCTTAATGCCCGAAAACGGGCTTCAAGCCGAACCGAGAACTGACGATTTAATCCAAAAAGCCGGGATGATGACGCATCGTGATCTGGCTTTCAAGCGAACGAACTGTTTCGAGCGCAACGCCGACGATAATCAGCAACGTTGTTCCGCCGAGCGAAATTCCCGAGAAGTTCGGGTTTATCCACGAGAGGATTATCGGCAGGATCGCGATTATGCCAAGGAAGATAGCGCCGAAAAGAGTAATTTTGTTAAGCGAATTGTAAATGAAGTCCGACGTGGGCTTTCCCGGACGATAGCCCGGTATAGCACCGTTGTTTTTCTTCAGGTTGTTCGCTATTTCGATGGGATTGTACGAAATCGCAACATAGAAATAGTTGAACGCGATTATCAGTACGAAGTAAAGTATAGCGTAGCCGACCGAGCTTTGGCTGAAAAATCTCACAAAGCCCTCCCAGAAGTCATGCCCGCTTGTTCCGTCGCCTGTTATTCCGAAGAAGAACAATATCGTCTGCGGAAGCGACATGATCGACATTGCGAAGATGATCGGCATAACACCGCTCATTGCGACCTTTATCGGGATATGAGTGGACTGTCCGCCGTACATTTTGCGTCCTACGACGCGCTTTGCGTACTGAACGGGTATCCTGCGCTCCGCGTTCGTCATAAATATAACGAACCAGATCATAACCGCGTACATAACCAATACAATAGCAACGAAGATCAGATTTTTCATATCCTGCTCGCACAGTCTTATAAAGGTCTGGATCTGATCGGGGAAGCGCGCCACGATACCCGCAAACAGGAGCATCGAGATGCCGTTTCCTATTCCCTTTTCGTTGATCCTGTCGCCAAGCCAGATGATCATACAAGCACCCGCGACAAAGCAAGCAACGATCGTTACCGCCGACAAGATCTGCGAGAACATATCCGCCTTATCGCCGTATTTAAGAATTCCCAGACTGTATCCGGAGGTATTCCTTGCGTTTCTGAGCGAGAAGTAGAACGCTGTTGCCTGCATGATCGCAATTCCCAAAGCAACAAGCTTTGTTATCTTGTTGATCTTCTTGCGCCCCGGCTCGCCCTCTTTTGAGAGCTTTTCAAGCGGCGGTATCGCAACTGTCAGAAGCTGTATGATGATCGACGCGTTGATGTAGGGCGTTATTGACATTGCCAGAAGTGTTCCCTTTCCAAGCGCGCCGCCCGTCATCGTATCGAGATAACTCAAAAGCGACGCACCAGAGATCAGATTCGAGATCGCGTTATTGTCGAGAAAAGGAACAAAAATGCACGAACCTAAGCGGAATAGGACGATGATAAACAGTGTGTACAAAATCTTTTTGCGAAGCTGGGTATCGACCCAAGCGTTGCGTAAGACTGTAATCATTCCGTTCATTACATCACCTCAGCCTTTCCGCCTGCCTTTTCAATTTTTTCCTGAGCAGCCGCCGTAAACTTGGCAGCCTTTACGGTAAGCTTTTTGGAAAGCTCGCCGTTTCCTAAGATCTTTATGCCGTCTTTCGCGTTCTTGATAGCGCCCGATTCAATAAGAGCCTCGGCGTCAACGACCGCGCCGTCCTCAAAACGCTTTTCAAGCTCGGAAACATTAACCTCCGCAAATTCCTTTGCGAAAATATTTGTAAAGCCGCGCTTCGGAATTCTTCTCTGAAGCGGCATCTGTCCGCCCTCGAAGCCCGGTCTGATAGAACCGCCCGAACGAGCCTTCTGACCCTTGTGTCCCTTGCCGGCGGTCTTTCCGTTTCCGGAACCGTGACCTCTGCCGATGCGCTTGACTTCCTTTGTGGAGCCTGCCGCGGGAGCCAATTCGTGTAGCTTCATATTATTGCACCCCATTTCTTCCGGTCAGCAAACATAAGCTGTCTGCCGCCTGTACTGTGTAAATTATGCTTCTTCAACCTTAACAAGGTGAGAAATAACCTTGATTTTTCCCTTTGTAGCCTCGTTGTCGGGCTGGATCGTCGAGGAATTCAGCTTGCGAAGTCCAAGAGAATTAGCCGTGGCAATCTGGTTTTTCTTGCAGCTGTTTAAAGAGCGTACAAGAGTAATTTTTAAATTAGCCATTACAATTACCTCCTATGCTCTTTGATCAAAGATCTTTAACCGACTTGCCTCTGAGCGCCGCAACCTCTTCCGCTGTCCTGAGCGCGGTAAGACCCGCCATTGTCGCTCTTACAACGTTGCAGGGGTTGTTGGAACGCAGGGACTTTGTACGAATGTTCTTGATACCCGCCATTTCTATTACCGCACGAACGGGACCGCCGGCGATAACGCCGGTACCCTCGGGAGCGGGACGCATAAGAACCGCGCCTGCGCCGAATTTACCCGTTATCTCGTGGGGGATCGTTGTTCCCTTAAGAGCGATCTTGTGAAGATTCTTCTTTGCGTCCTCAATTCCCTTGCGGATAGCGTCGGGAACTTCGTTGGACTTACCCATTCCGAATCCTACAGTGCCTTTTCCGTCGCCAACAACGACAAGTGCTGAGAATTTCATGATACGGCCGCCCTTAACTGTCTTAGATACGCGGTTAATAGCGACTACCTTTTCAGACAGCTCTTCTGCCTGCTGCTCGTGTTCAAATTTAGCCAAAGTCTTGTTCCCTCCTTATCAGAAATTAAGTCCGCCCTCTCTTGCGCCGTCCGCAAGAGCAGCAACTCTGCCATGATAAACATAACCGCCTCTGTCAAAAACGACGTCGGTTATGCCTGCTTTTTTAGCCTTCTCGGCTATCATCTGTCCAACCTTCTTCGCTGCCTCAACGTTTCCGCCGTACATTCCGAAGCCCTTTTCGGCAGAAGACGCTGCCGCAAGGGTCTTTCCGTTTACGTCGTCGATTAACTGCGCGTAAATGTGCATTGAAGAACGGAAAACACAGAGTCTGGGACACTCGGGAGTGCCGCTGATTTTACCGCGAACGCGCTTATGACGGCGCATTCTGCTTTTGTTTTTATCAATCGTTTTAACCATTATTGATACTGTCCTTTCAATTACTTCTTGCCCTTGCCTGCTTTACCTTCCTTACGGCGAATATGCTCTTCTGCATACTTTATGCCCTTGCCCTTATAAGGCTCGGGAGGACGCTTTGAGCGGATCTCCGCCGCACACTGTCCAACCTTCTGCTTATCTATTCCCGTAACGATAATCTTGTTCGGTGAAGGTACTTCAAGCTTGCAGTCGTCGGTGTCCGAAACAATGACCTTGTGAGAATATCCGAGGTTCATTACAACGTTCTTTCCCTGCTTTTCACAGCGGAAGCCGACGCCGTTTATCTCAAGCTCCTTCTTGAAGCCTTCCGTAACGCCTACAACCATATTGTGTATAAGCGTTCTTGTAAGACCGTGAAGAGATTTTGAAAGGTTTTCCTCATTGGGGCGCTCTACGGTAATAAAGCCGCCGTCGTGAGTTATCTTCATAATGTGATTGAATTCTTTTGTGATAGTGCCCTTGGGTCCCTTTACGGTAACGACCGAGCCGTCGATCTTAACATCGACGCCCGCGGGAACAGCAACAGGCATTTTTCCTATTCTTGACATATTACTATTCCTCCTCTTACCATACGAACGCGAGGACTTCGCCGCCGACATTCATCTCGCGAGCTTTTTTGTCGGTCATGATGCCCTTGGAAGTGGAAATGATCGCAATTCCGAGACCTCTCATAACCTTCGGCATATCCTTGCAGTTTGAGTAAATTCTAAGACCGGGCTTAGA
>JAFLUE010000125.1 GCA_022508945.1 Oscillospiraceae bacterium | reverse complement strand
ATTTTGAAATTCTTTTTAAATCAATCCTCTCGCGTCAACGTTATTTAAACAATCCGCTTGAAACAACGTTGTTTAGACAATCCGCCCAAAACAACGAGTTAAATTTCTATTTAAATAACTACGTTCGTTACCGTAAGCAGCTCGCCGCAAACATGAAAACTTATCTGAAACTCTCCGAACGACATCGTATAAAGCCGCTCGGGCGAGTTCTGATACTGCGGACGAGGGTCTTCGGCAAGTATCTGCAAAAGCCCTTCCCGCTTGTTTTCGGGGATCTTTCCGAGCAATTCCTCCGGAAACTCCACACAAAGCGTTTTCCCGATAAACTCCTCCGCCCAGCCGTTCGACGCGTCCCGTATGCTGTCAGCATACGGCAGATACGGCTTTATGTCATAAATAGGCGTTGAGTTCATAAGATCCGCTCCGCTTACAACAAGCGTACAATCCCCGCGTATCTCCTCAAGCTTCACCGCGCTCAGCCCGAGTGCGTTCGGGCGAAACGGCGAACGCGTCGCAAAAACGCCCTTTCTGACATTTCCCCCAAGACGCGGCGGACGTACCGTCGGCGAAAAATCTCCGCAGACCGCCTCGGAAAATCCCCATATAAGCCATATATGTGTAAAATCCTCAAGTCCGCGAAGCGCGTTTATATCACGGAATTTCGGCTCGAAAACTATCCTCGATCGCAGCGTGCATATCCCGCTCTGCCGAGGTATCCCGAATTTTTCCGTAAAATCGTTTTCTATCCGCGCAATTGGCTCAATATCCATAACAACCTCTGTTTGACCTCCTCGAACACTCCCAAGAACGTCTATTTATGATGTTTTTCGAGAATCTTCCGAATCGATTTTTCGACCTCGTCTACTTCAAGACGCAAAATCTCCGCGGAAACGCGCTGCGCTCCGCCGCCGATTATGATAAGCTGTTCAAGCCCGTCGTTTGTCGCAACTCTTACTCGGTTGTCCTTTTCGGACTTTCCGAGATAATGCGCCGTTTTTTCAATAAACGCGTCGGCTGTTTCGGCTTCTTTCGTATACACAACGGTTATCCCGCCGACAGTTTCAATCTCCCTGTCGCTTTTCACGCGGTATGCGTCGAAAACCAAGATCAAATTGCATCTGCGAAACGCCTGATAGTTGCACATAATACTTATCAGCTTAACGCGCGCGCTGTCAAGATTCCGCGCCGCGATCTCCTTCAGCTCGTCCCACGCGAAAATGATATTATATCCGTCAACCAGCAGATATTCTTCTCCAAGCGGCTTGTTTTTTTGCTTATGGCTTTCCCCCGAGTTCTCGATCTGTTTGTCGCGGCGCATTGCCGTTACTTCGGATTTTTCGCCTGTTTTCCTTTTTATTTTCCCATATGTCCGCTCGAATATCTCCATAAGCTCTTTGTCGGTTGCGGCGCGGCTTTTGTAAGAATTGATCTCGGCTTCGGTTGTTTCACGCGGCTTTGAAAGTATGCTTTCAAGGTGCATTTTTTCGGGGACCTCGTCCCATTTCACCAAATGACCCGCGCCATGCGAACAGAACACGCTGTCAGCTGTGTTTTCAACATCCGCGTTGAAATCATAGCCGATTTTTTCGATGACATCCTCGGCGTTATGACACGGAAAATATCCCTTTATCCCACACGAAAGCCTGCCCTCGCCGCGCGTATATCCAATTACGTCCCTTTGATAGCCCTGCATCTCCGATACGGGACAAATCCCCTCGATAAGCGCGGACTCTCCGACAGTCTGCGGCGAGGAAAACTCCGCACCCATTCTCTGCAGATCGGTAAGCGCTCTTCCGACACAGCTCTGCGGGATCTCAAGCGAAAACTCATAAAACGGCTCCAGAAGCTGAGAGCTTGCCGAAGCAAGACCCTGTCTTACGGCGCGGTAGGTCGCCTCGCGGAAATCTCCGCCCTCGGTATGCTTAAGGTGTGCTTTCCCCGATCTGAGCGTTATTTTTACGTCGGTTATCGGCGAGCCTGTAAGAACGCCGATATGCCGCCTTTCGCGAAGGTGAGACATTATCAGCCTTTGCCAGTTTTCGTCAAGATCTCGGCAGTCGCGTGAAAAAACAACGCCGCTTCCTCTCGGCAACGGTTCGATAAGCAGATGAACCTCGGCGTAGTGCCGAAGCGGCTCGAAATGACCCACGCCCTCGACGCGCTCGGTTATGGTCTCCTTATAGGAAATTCTGCCCTCGCCGAATGCCGCGAAAAGACCGAAGCGCTCTTTTATGATATTTTGCAGAATCTCGCACTGTATCTCGCCCATTACCTCCGCCTGAATTTCTCCCTGAGAAAGCGAAAAGCGAAGCTGAGGATCCTCCTGTTCAAGTATTTTAAGTTTTGAATAGGCTTCCGCCGTATTTACGCGGCTGTCAAACATCACCTTATAGCTGAGCGCGGCGCGTACCGACGGCTCACGCGGCGGCTTCTGCTCTCCGAAGCACTGTCCCGCGAATGTCCGAGAAAGACCCGTGACCGCGCAGAGCTGTCCCGCCTCCGCGGCTTCGGCAGGAATAAATTTCGCGCCGTTATAAATTCCGAGGCGGCTTATTTTTTCCCCGTCCAGCTCTTGTCTTACGCGTATCTCTCCGCCGTTTATTTTGATAAATGTTTCGCGCACGCCGTTTTTATCCGCGGATATCTTGAAGACCTGTGCCGCAAAGCCGCCGTAAACCTCTTTAGGCTCGGCAAATTTCACGAGAAGCTCACCAAATTCCCCGACGCTCTTGTTTTTAAGCGCCGAGCCGAACATTACCGGAAATATTTTCCGTCTTTTTATCGCCGTCGCTATTTTTTCGTCGGGAACCTCTCCGCTGTCTAAAAGGCAGTTCATACAGTCCTCGTCAAACTCCGCGGACGTTTCTTCAATATTCTCCGAAAAATCGGCAAATCGCCTGTCCAATGAACACAGCTCGTCCATAAGCTCTGTTTTTGTTCTGCGGGCGATATCCATTTTATTTACAAAGGTAAACACGGGAAGCTCCGCTCTTTCAAGCAGCCCGAGTATCGTCCGCGTTCTGCTTTGAACGCCGTCAATGCCGCTTATAACAAGCACCGCGCAGTCCGACACCGCAAACGCCCTTTCCGCGTCCGCTGCAAAATCCGCGTGACCCGGAGTGTCGATAAGTGTAAATTCCGCTCCGTTCAGCCGCAAAAGCGCCTGCTTTGAAAAAATCGTTATCCCTCTTTCGCGCTCCTGGGAGTTGTTATCCAAAAAAGCGTCGCCGTTATCTACTCTGCCCTGTTTTCTGATCTCTCCCGCCTCAAACAAAAGCGCTTCGGAAAGCGTCGTTTTGCCCGCGTCAACGTGCGCCGCCATGCTTATGACCAATCGCTTCACAAAACCACTCCCCCGCTTATCCGACTTATTATCATCCCAAAAAATTGGGAATTGCCGCAAAACGCAATTCCCAACCGCTTATCTGTTTCAAACACAAACCCCCGTCGCTGAAAGCACAGCCCCCGACAGCCTTACTATTTATGTATTACCACGCTCGCTGTGGCATAATCGCGGCAGCTCGCCACGGATATATCGATCTCAAAGCCCTCGCGCTGTTCAAGCTGTTTCGCGATCCCATCCAGTATAATAACAGGCGACCCAAGTCTGTCGCGAAGCACCGAAATATCCCTCGCGCGTATAACTCTCATTCCCGTTCCGATAGCCTTCGCGACCGCGATCTTTACGCAATAATTCTCAGCCATAAGCTTCGGATTCAGCTTATGCTGGACAAAAAATCTTATCTCATCAGCCGAAAAAAAGTTTGACAAAAAGCGCTTGTTATTCTGGCTTTTTCTGATTCGTTCAACTTCAATTATTGCTGTTCCCGTTCTGATATAAGTACTACTTGACATTGTCGTCCAATCTCGCGCGCAAAGCGTTCGGAAACTCGCGCACGATTGCCTCCCTTGTTATTTTGTTGGGGTTGAAAATAACGCCCACCTTTCCATAGTCCTTGTGGGATACAAAAAGATAGCAAGCGTCTTTTTCAAGACCCGTTGATGCGTATACCGTAGTGTCCGTTTCCGGCTCCTCCTGCATTGGATAACGGCAAAAATCCTCCGCTCGTGACAGATCAACGGTTATCATACGCTTTCTTTTTCTTCTGCCGATGATTTTATCTATATCAAGCTCGTTATTTGTAATAATATACTCATATTCGACGCTCAGACCGTTGAGCAGGTATATTCCTCCGGCAACCGCCCCTACCGCCAGCAGCAGCACATAAAAGTTTATTATCAAAGATAAATACAACAAAGCCGCCGCTATGACCGCCATGCCAACAATAATAAGCGCTGCCTTCGCTTTGTCGGAATTTGTTCTCGATTTGACGACGATCTGTTCACAAATATTATCCATTAAATCTCTCCCAAAACTCATTCACTGAATTATTGTAACATATTTTTTTTCAATATTCAAGTACTTTTTTATTAATTTCAAACAATTTTTTATCTATTTTATATAAAATTTCAACACGTTTGTTTCAGTTTTTATCTTTAAGATAAAAAATTCATGATAATTGTTCAGAATGTGTTGAAATTTTCGGCGGATTTTGTTATAATAAATGACGTATGATATTTTATTCTCAGAAACGAGGTATATGCTATGCCCTGCTTTGCGGACAAAAAAAGAGTTGTGATAAAAATAGGAAGCAGTACGCTGGCTTATCCCGAAACAGGAAACCTGAACATACGAAAGAGCCGTGAGCTTGTGGAGGTCCTTGCGGATCTGAAAAACTCGGGCAGGGAGATCATTTTCGTAACAAGCGGCGCTCAATGTGTTGGAGCGGCAAAGGGCGGCTTTCTCGAAAAGCCGAAGGATACCCCCTCAAAGCAGGCATGCGCAGCTATAGGACAGAGCGAGCTTATGAAGTTCTATTCCGAGAACTTCGAGCGATATAACCATAATGTAGCCCAGCTTTTGCTTACAAGGGACGTTATAAGCAACGAGACCCGCCGCACGAACGTTATAAATACCTTTAACAAGCTCTTTGAGCTGAATATTATTCCTATTATAAATGCAAACGATGTTGTTTCGATAAAACAGCTTGATTTCGATGAGAACGATACGCTTTCCGCTATCGTCGCGACACTCTGCAAGGCGGATCTGCTGGTTATTCTGACCGATGTTGACGGGCTTTATGACGGCGATCCCTCGCTTCCCGGATCAAAGCTTATCCCCGAGGTAAAGCAGATAAACTCCGAGATAATCTCCATGGCGCAGGGCGCGGGCGGGATCTTAGGCTCGGGCGGAATGCTGACAAAGATCGAAGCAGCGCAGATAGCGACAGAAGCGGGGATAGACACCGTTATTATCGGAAACAAAGACCCGCAGCTTATTTACAGGCTTTTTGAGAGCGACGACGTAAAATGTACATTCTTTAAAGGACAGGAGCGCTGATCATGGAATACATCGAAGAGCTTGGCAAAAAGGCAAAGGCGGCGGCTCCGTTTCTGGCGGGCTGTGACGATACAACAAAATGCTGTGCTATGGGCGAGGTCGCAAGGCGCTTAAACGAAAACCCCGCGGGACTTATCGAAGCAAACAGGCTCGACATTGAAAACGGGCGCAAAAACGGTATGTCCGAGGCGCTTATAGACAGACTGACGCTGAATGAAAAGCGCATCGCCGGAATGACTGAGGGCGTCATGCAGGTATGCGGACTTCCCGACCCAATAGGAGAGATCATTTCCCAAAAAACGCTGCCAAACGGTCTTGTCGTAACGCAAAAGCGTGTTCCGATGGGAGTTATCGGGATCATATATGAAAGCCGCCCGAATGTTACGCTCGACGCGGCGGCGCTCTGCTTCAAGGCAGGAAGCGCCGTCATTCTGCGCGGCGGCTCGGACGCGTTTAATTCAAATAAGTATCTGGTCGATCTGATGCGGCGGACTATAGCGGATTTCAATATTCCCGCGGACTGTATCCAGCTTGTGGAGGATACCTCACGCGATACCGCAAACGCCATGATGAAGGCGGACAAGTATCT
>JAFLUE010000124.1 GCA_022508945.1 Oscillospiraceae bacterium | reverse complement strand
CGCTTATGGCGGATATTGCGCCCTCAGACTCCCTTTCAAAGACTTTTTGTATGCTTCCCTACAGAGATTTTACACTTTCACTTTTCTGCGATAATGCTATAGCGCGCCTGTAAGCCTCAACAAGCTTTTTTCCCGTGTTCTCAATACTCTTATTGACCGCCGTTTCATAGCCCTTCTCCGTAAGATCGGGCGCTCTTCCCTCGAGAATATCCCTCAGCCGCCGCTCAAATCCATCATTATCCTTTGCCGTATACGCGTTTTTTCCGACCTCTATCCAATCGCCGTAAACCGGTATATCCCTCAGTAAAACCGGTATCTTCATCGCCAGCGCCTCAAGTACGATTATCCCTTCTGTCTCCTCATATGACGGAAACAAAAACAGATCGCTTCCCGAAAGTGCCGCCTTTATGCTCTCCTTTGGTACATACCCCGCGAATGTAAGATTAGGCGGCGCGGTCTTTACCGCGTGCCGAACCTCTTTACCCGCAAGATTCAGGTTTGAATCTCCGAACCAGATGAATTTATACTCGGGACAACGCCTCGCGAGCTCTGCGAAGTCATGTACCCCCTTTCGCTTCATAATCAGCCCCGCCGATACAACTACCTTGTCCGAATCGGAAAATCCGTATTTACGGCGGAATTCTTTGCCTGCCTGCTCGTTTCGCTGATAATCCTCAAGGTCGATGCCGTTGGATATAACGAAGATCTCGTTTTTGATGCCGTAGCTCCGAAGCAATGCTCTCGAATATTCGCTTGGCGTTACGATAACATTCCCCTGTGTATAACAGCCGATTATCCAGCGCTTGAAAATGCCCGAAACAAGATTTGCGCCTATATAGGAATTTCGAAAATCCTCGCGCGTCGAGTGTGCGTGATATACCAGCGGTATCCCGAGCCTTCTCAGCTTTTTCGCCATACGATAGGAATTCGGAAGCACGGTGTTTATATGTACAACATCCGCCTCCTCAAAGTTATCCGCAAGCTCTATGCCTACCCGCCCAAGAGCGTTTTTCTGATGGTAGATGGCGCGTCCGACCCCGCTTTTCTCAATAGAACTCTGCATTTCCGAATAGATGTAGACTTTCATTTTTGTCCTCCTTTTTACTGGCTTGTATAAAATACTACTTTGTTTTGCAATGTACTATGCAAACAACAGTATTATACAACGCAAAGTGCAAACAGGAGTAATTTACAAAATATATTTTGTAAAGCCGATACAATAAATCCTTTGTAAGATATAATCCTATATGTAGAATAATTACGGAGGTGCATTTTTGTGCAAATTCATGAAAGGCTTAAGGATCTGCGGGAGGACAGGGACATGAACCAGACCCAGCTTGCCGAGATACTCGGAATGAAACAACAGCAATACAGCGAATATGAGAGGGGCTTTAGGGAAATGCCCATGCGGGTTTATATCAAATTGGCACGGTTTTATAATGTTTCACTGGATTATATCGCGGGGCTTACAAACGAAAGGAGAAAATTCTGGTAAAATAAAATTCAGGCTGCCGATAAGCCGACAGCCTGATTACAATATGAAATTCAAAGTGCTTTAAAATATTGACAAATTACAAAAGGTTTTGGAAAAGGGGTCCGGAAAAATTATTCGTAGACCCTTTTCGCTATGTCTACCGTTTCTTTTGCGTCCTTCGCGTAGAAATCCGCACCGATCTTCGCCGAATATTCGGGAGTCAAAACCGCGCCTCCGACTACTATCTTACAGTCGATATTTCGCTCGCGGATAAGCCGTATTGTGTTTTCCATGCTTTTGAGGGTCGTTGTCATAAGCGCCGAAAGCCCTATAAGCCTTGCTCCCGACTTTTCGGCAGCCTCGGCGACCGCTTCGCATTCAACGTCCTTTCCTAAATCCATGACCTCAAATCCGTAATTTTCAAGCAGCGTTTTTACAATGTTCTTTCCGATATCGTGAACATCACCCTTGACCGTCGCAAGCACGACCCTTCCGCGCGAGCTGTTTTCGCCGCCCTTTGAGGCAATAGCGGCTTTCACCTCGTCAAACGCCGCCTGTGCCGCGCCCGCCGCCTGGATAAGCTGCGGAAGAAAGATCATGCCTTTTTCAAACCTGCTTCCCGCCTCGTCAAGCGCGGGTATGAGAAGCTCGTTTATTATCGCCATCGGATCTTTGCCTTCACTAAGCAGCCTTTTTGCTGTCTGCGCGCACTCCGACTTCAAGCCGTTTATTACCGCTTTCGACAGCTCAGAGCCTGCTTCAGGATCTGCGCTCGGCCGGACGCCTCCGCTTACTTTTGCGGGAGCCTTCGGCGATGTATACGCGAATCTCTCGGCGTTCGCGATGAATTCCGCGCCGCCGCGGTCGTATCCCGAAAGCAGTCTGTATGCCGCGACAGCGCCCGACATCGCCGCGGAATTCGGGTTCATTATCGGCAGATCAAGTCCGCTGTTCATAGCCATTGTCAGAAACGTTGAGTTTACAAGCTCTCTGTTCGGAAGTCCGAAGGAGATATTCGACACACCCAGCACGGTTTTAAGCCCCAGTTCATCGTGTATCCTTCTCATCGCCTCAAGCGTCTGAGCCGCGCCGTCCTGCTCCGCGGAGGCCGTAAGCGTAAGACAGTCGATATAAACGTCGCGCTTAGGTATCCCGTATTCTTCCGCTTTTTTGAGAATTTTCAACGCTATTTCAAAACGCTTTTCGGCGGTTTTGGGTATCCCGTCCTTGTCGAGCGTAAGTCCGACGACAGCCGCCCCGTACTTTTTTACAAGAGGGAGAACAGTTTCCAGCTTTTCGTCCTCGCCGTTTACAGAGTTTACGATCGGCTTTCCCGAAACTCTCCTAAGCGCCGCCTCGAGAACATCAGGCTCGGTCGTGTCGATCTGAAGCGGCACATCAACAACGCTCTGAACAGCGTCAACAGCCTTTTTCATCATTTCCCGCTCATCAATTTCGGGAAGTCCGACATTCACGTCAAGAATTTCAGCTCCCGCGTCGACCTGCTCCGCCGCCTGCTTCATGATATAATCGATATCCCCGCGCTTGAGAGCCTCTTTAAACAGCTTCTTTCCCGTGGGGTTTATTCTTTCGCCGATAACGCGGACGGTGTCTATTACTACCGTTTTTTGCGCGCAGCATACCGCCGCGGGGATTTCACGCGTTATTTTCGTAAACTTCCTTCCGCTTATCCGCTTTGATATCTCGGAAATAAACTCGGGACTTGTACCGCAGCAGCCCCCGATAAGCTTTACGCCCATTTTAGCCGTTTTCTCGGCAAGCTCGGCATATTCAATCGGAGATATATCGTACTCATTTGTAACAGGGTTCGGAAGCCCCGCGTTCGCGCGGATAAGCACAGGGACCTCCGACCATTTCAGAAGCTCTTCCGCGATAGAAAGCGCGTCTCTTGGTCCAAGCGAGCAGTTCATTCCTACCGCGTCCGCGCCCATTCCCTGAAGCGTCAGGACCATCGACGCCACGGAACAACCCGTAAATGTACGCATATTTTTCTCAAAGGTCATCGTACATATAACCGGCAGATCGGTGTTTTCCTTTGCCGCAAGAAGCGCGGTTTTGATCTCCATAAGATCTGTCATTGTTTCAAGAACGATAAAATCCGCGTCCTTCCCCGCTTTCATTATCTCGCTGAACATATCATAAGCCTCTTCCACAGGCAAATCCCCCAAAGGCTTTAGCATTCTTCCGAGCGAACCTACGTCCAGTCCCACAAACGCGCCCGACTCCGCACACGCTCTTTTCGCTGTCTCAATGCCCTTCTTCACGGCTTCCTCCACCGAGTAATGGCTTTGTGAAAGCTTTATCCGATTTGCTCCGAAGGTATTTGCGTAGACGGCTCTCGCTCCCGCCGCGATATACTCGCGGTGTATAGCTTCAATAATGTCGGGGTCTGTAAAGTTAAGCTCTTCGGGTATTCCTCCTATCTTAAGTCCCCTTTTCTGAAGCATTGTTCCCATTGCTCCGTCAAGCACAATATATTCGTCATTTTCAAGCAATTTTCTGAAATCCATATACTATCTCCGTTTAATTGTTCATCCGCTTATTTTCTTTGATTTTCCGATAATGAAAATGTCGATCGCGGCACAGACCAGCCCGCCTATTAAATAACATATCAGATCTCTGTAGTCAAACGTACCGCCCGCTATCGCCGCGAGTATCTCCGACTTTTCGCTCAAAAAACTGTGCAGCGGAGTAAGCTGCAAAAACTCCGCGGCGACCGCCGCCAAAAACACGATGACCGACATAAACTGCGGTTTTTGCGGAAGAAACACTCTCGCAAGCATATACAGACATATGACTACCAAAACGTCTCCGACATAATCCCTTACAAATCCTTTCGCGAAAATTCCTATCATAATTTCCGCAAAGAGCAGGATTATAGTCCAGAATCCGAAAATAAGTCTTCTAATCGGCATTATCTTTGCTCCCTGTTATTTCCAAAGTGTTATTTTTCTAATGACAATATTTCCCTGAAGGCTTGTCCGAGATCTCTTACCGAAACAGTCCTTATCCCAAGCTCCTCGTTTTTTGAAAGAGAATTCGCGGGGATTATACAGGTCTTGAACCCAAGCCTTGCCGCTTCCTTAACGCGCTCTCTTACGCGGCTCACAGCGCGTATCTCTCCGCCAAGCCCCACCTCTCCGAACATTATCATATCCTCGGACACGGGCTTGTCGCAAAGTCCCGAATATAAAGCCGCCGCTATAGCCAGATCCGCCGCCGGCTCGTCTATCCTAAGCCCTCCGACAATGTTTACATAAACGTCAAGTCCGCCGAACGCGAACCCCAATCGCTTTTCAAGCACCGCTATAAGCATATACAGCCTGTTGTAATCCACGCCCGTGGCAGTTCTCCTCGGAGCCGAAAAACTCGATTTCGACACAAGCGCCTGAACCTCCGCCAAGATCGGTCTGCTTCCCTCAACAGCACACACCACCGTGCTTCCCGAAACTCCCGCGGGTCTTCCCGAAAGCATCATCTCCGACGGATTTACGACCTCGGACAGCCCATCGTCATTCATACTGAAAACGCCGATCTCGTTTGTGGAGCCAAATCGGTTTTTTATTGCCCTTAAGATACGGTAGGAAAGCTGTTTATCGCCCTCAAAATAAAGCACCGTATCCACAATATGCTCCATGATCTTCGGACCCGCTATCCCTCCGTCCTTATTGACGTGGGAAACGATAAACACGGGTATCTCCTCGCTTTTCGCCATTCGCATAAACGCGTTCGTGCATTCTCGAACCTGTACTATGCTTCCCGCGGAGCTTGAGACCGAACTTGATGTAATAGTCTGTATCGAGTCGATAATAACGATCTCGGGCTTGTTTTCCGCGACCGCTCTTATGATGCTTTCACAACTGTTGTTTGAAGCCAAAAACAGATTCTCACTCGTTATCCCAAGCCGCCCCGCGCGCATTTTTATCTGCCTTTCGCTTTCCTCTCCCGAAACGTAAAGAATAGTATGCTCGTCGCCCATTTTCCCGCATATCTGAAGCAGAAGCGTAGATTTGCCTATGCCCGGGTCTCCGCCTATAAGCACCAGCGAGCCTTTTACCAAGCCCCCTCCGAGAACTCTGTCAAGCTCGGATATACCCGTATCATATCGGATCTCGTCATCAAACGACACCTCCGACATTCTGCTGAATTTAAGCTCGGCCGCCGAAGCCGCTTTTACTCCCGCGACCATAAGCGGAGCCGATTCCTCAAGGCTGTTCCAAGCGCCGCAGGATATACATTTTCCGTTCCATTTCGGATATTCCTGTCCGCATTCCCGACATACGAAAACGGTTTTTTCCTTCGGCATTTTTTCACTTCCCTGCTGTTTAAAACTTATTTTTATTATACTACATATTGTCATTTTTGTCAATTATTTTAATAGAATTTCAAAATTCATCACTATGAGGCAGCAGAGCTGCCTCATAGTGAGAACCGCAAGAAATTTTTCATAGAAAAATTTCTTGCTTTTTGAAATTCGTTCTTTGATACTACGTTGTTTTGACCGAT
>JAFLUE010000123.1 GCA_022508945.1 Oscillospiraceae bacterium | reverse complement strand
CTCGGTATCTTAACGGAATTATGATAAGAACATTTGAGCAGTCCGAGGTCGAAAACCTTGCGGAATACGGCTCTATCCCGATCATCAATGGTCTGACGGATTTCGCTCATCCATGTCAGGTTCTTGCTGATCTTCAGACGATACGTGAATACAAAAACAAGCTCGAGGGTCTGAACTTCTGCTATATCGGCGATGGAAACAATATGGCAAACTCGCTTACCGTAGGATGTCTTAAAGTCGGAATGAACGTGACACTTGCCTGCCCTGAGGGATACTATCCCGACAAACAGATCCTTGATTTTACAAGGGATTATGTAAACTTCAAGCTCGTAAGCAATCCCGTTGAAGCGGCTGCAGACGCCGATGTCCTTTACACCGACGTATGGGCTTCCATGGGAATGGAGGACGAGGCCGAAAAGCGCCAAATCGCGTTTAAGGGCTACCAGATAAACGACAGCGTAATGGCATCCGCAAAGCCCGATGCGATCGTTATGCACTGCCTGCCGGCGCACCGTGAGGAAGAGATAACCGCAAAGGTATTTGAACAGCACGCAAACGAGATCTTTGACGAGGCTGAAAACCGCCTGCATGCCCAAAAGGCTGTAATGGTAAGGCTTATGGCTAATGAAGCTTAATCATGAACTAAAAAGCCGTGACTTTAAAATCACGGCTTTTATACTTAATTCCTAATCTAAAGTACGTAATATTCGGGAAAACGCTGCATTATACGCTTAGCGAAAAACGATAATCGAGCAAAAGCTTCACTTAATGTGCTTTTGGTTCAATTTTAATGGGAAATCAGTATTAAACGGTTGACAATTTTTTTATTTAATGGTATAATTGTATACAAATTAAAATAAAAGAGGTATGCAGCATTGACTATAAAAGATCAGCTTTACGGTATTCTTGAGGAAAACCGAGGTAAATTCATATCGGGAGAGGATATCGCCAAACAGCTTTACTGCACGCGCGGAGCAGTCTGGAAAGCAATCAAAGCACTCAAAGAAGAGGGCTTTGAAATATCTGCGGTCACAAACCGCGGATACTGTCTTAATGAAGGCAGCGATATATTAAGTGAAGCGGGAATCAAACGTTATTTGAGCAACAATCGCGGTATAATTGTGCTTAAAACCACAACCTCGACAAACAAATACCTGCGCGAGCTGGCTCAAGAGGGTGCTGAAGAAGGAACTTTAGTTGTATCGGGCGAACAGACGGACGGATACGGAAGACGAAAAAGAAGCTTCTTCTCTCCTCCCGATACGGGTCTTTATATGAGCATTTTGCTGCGTCCGAATTTTTCCGCACAGGACGCCGTAAAAATTACAGCGGCAGGCGCTGTATCGGTCTGTAATGCAATTGAAAAGGTCATAGGTATAACTACGAACATAAAATGGGTAAATGATATATATGTAAACGGAAAAAAGACAGCGGGAATTTTAACTGAGGCAGTTTTGAATATTGAAAACGGACTGCTTGATTATACTGTTATGGGCATAGGGATAAACGTTTATAAACCGAAAAACGGTTTTCCGTACGAACTTTCTGATATTGCGGGTGCGCTTATAAACGAACGCACGACAGATGTAAATATACGAAACAGGTTGGCTGCTGAGATCTACGGGAATTTTATGGAGCTTTACGGAAAACTTCCCGAATGCGTTTATCTTGACGAATACAGAAAGCGGCTGATGTGGCAGGGAGAGCGGATCGTTATCCTCTCAGGAACAGACGGAAAAACCGAAACTCCTGCTGTTTTGCTTGGGACGGACGAAAACTGTGCGCTTAGGGTGCGCTATGATAACGGAAACGAGGACACTTTATCTTCGGGGGAAATAAGCATCAGCAAATAAAATACAAGCGGCTTGACTTTATTATCAAGCCGCTTTGAATTTAGTTTATTGCTGAAATATCTTCGTCCGTGGAAAATTCCGGCGAAGTCTGTAAGCTGTTTATTTGAGATGCAAAGAGCCACTCTGCTGACATACAGCTTACCAATCTCGCGTCGATATACGCCTGTGAAAGTGTAAGAATTGTCTGAGCCTGATAGCTTCCTAATCGTGTTATCTCCAAAACAAGAGCCACATCGGGCGTTTTTTCGTCATCCAGCGCCAACGGAAGCATAAGCGCTATGGAGTCGTGTTTGGGAAAATATGACGGAACAGCGGTTTTATAATTATGTCTGACACGCTTTTTTGCAAGCTCAACAGAGCTTTTCAAGGAGTTTTGTAATCTTAAGGACAAGCGACTGTTTGAAGCAATAATTTTCTTTATTTGCTCAAAAAGCCTTATACGCTCCGATTTTTCATATACGGAGCGAAGCCTGTCAAGGATCTCTCTTGCCTGCTGGTTGTCAAAAAGCTGTTCATACAAAAAGCTAAGAGGAAAACGGCATATATTATCTAAAAGCAAATGCTCATAGTCAATATGCAGATATTTATTGAAGTCAAAGAACATATCATCATATCGCGTGAAATATTCGGGCGCTATCGGTAAGGGATTGAATATATCTGTAAGGCTTTTCCCGAGAACACTTGAAAAAGCGGTACAGAATCCAACAAGCTTCCATTCGGATCCACCGCCGTCATTCGGAACAAAACACGCATATATATCGTCATAATGTTTATCAACAAGACCTGTATTAAAAGCGGCAAACTCATTATTCGGAGAGATGCAGAGCTTCTTTTCACGCAGTATCCTGCTGAAAGTAAACTTTAAATACTGGTTTAAGATCTGAAAGCTTTTATGACTGCTGTTCTCAAAGTCCCATTCCTCTTCAGCCGCCAAAGACGCAAGCCCGCTCAACATTATCTGCCAATTTCCCAAATACGCGAAGCTTTCGAGCTGTTTTACGGGACTGACCGCCGAAATTTTGTTTTCGTGTACGAGAGTATCAACATAATACAAAAACCACTCTTTTCCCTCATAGGTGCTGGGTTTAAGAGTAAGCTCAACGTTCGAGCCGTCGTTCTTTTTGAATCTGCATGGAAAGATCAGCTTTTCACCGTAAAACCGAACAGTTCCGTTTCTGCGCGCATCGTCAAAATCCTCCGCAATAGCATCGGTCAAATCGTAATAATCGATCTGCCTTCCGCTTTCCTCAACAAATTTTTCGAGGATAGCCATTGGTTTTTCGGGAAGATTGCAAAAGTCACCAAGCTGTCCCACAGGAATTTTATTCGCAATATTATGCCCAATATAATCAGAAGCTTTACGATTATTATCCCTGTTATATAACGGAAAATTAACCGTAGAATTTACAGCGCCCTTCTCGGAATACAAATCTTTAATTGTGACCAAAATCTGAGGCACTCCGCCAAGAACAATTTCCTTTAATTCAAGATAATTAAGCTGAGCAAGAAAATCCTTCATCTTGTAGAAACCGAATTTTGTTCTGTCAACGCCGCGGTCTGTCAGATATTTGCTTATCGCCGCCATGTGAAGCTGATGATTAAGAGGAAAGTTTCCGATCAAAAGAGAGTATATATGCATTTTCTCTTCCTCGGGGATCTCCGCGGGTATCGCTATAGGCTGTTTTCTTTCAATAACACCTCGCGAGATACGTGTTTTTTCAAAAGAGAAATACAGACTTTTTCCATAGGCATTGAGATTCTTCGTAATGATACCGTTTACTAATTGTCCGTCAGGGCAATAATCTATCGGAAAAACATATTTTTCACCCAAAAAATCAAGCTTATTTGACTGTTTTGCCTCCTCAAAGCTATTGAAAACTTCCTGCTTCATCTGCTGTACTGTTATGCTGCTGTTGAGTATTTTTGTCAGCGCATAAAGCGACTGCTGTGTCATCTCAATGATATCGTCGTTTAAAATGATGTTTTTTGTACCGAAAAAATTATCGGCAGGGTGTAAACCTCTATCGGAAATATTACTGTCCCCGTTCTGCCAGCTTTTTATAAGAACAAATTCACTGTTTGGAATGTCCTGAAACACAAAGACCTCTGGAAAATCACGGCAAAGTTCTTCAAATGAATCATATCCCAACTTTTCCAATGAATACCCGTTTGTATACATCCACTCGTAAATTCTTGACGACTTATATAGCCCGGGGTCAGTAAACTGTCTTTTTATACAACTGTAAAGCTGTAATTTTTCTTCATTATTCAATATTATTCTCCTACTAAGTTTAATCAGAGTTTGTTAAATCTTCTGAATTTTCTAAATCTTCAAGATCTTCAAGATAATCCGTATCTTCAATATAAATATGAGTTACCAACTCAGAAAGGCGGCTTTCAGGATAATCCTGCAAATATTTTCCGGTAATATCGAGCTTGTAGCTGTGGAAAGAGCTTTGATTTGCAAAATGAAAATCCGTAATATCGATCCCCATTATTCTGAAACCGTCAATAATCTTTTTGCAGTCAGCCGCAAAGGTCTTCGGCGAAGCATAAACACCGCCAAATTCTACATTTATAACGACCCTGTCCCCTGCCGAAAGCGCGTCGATCCCCTTTGTAACTCCCGTTCCGTCGGGATTCAGATCAACCTCTATGCTCATAGTCTCAATGTCGGCTAAATAACGAAGCTCTTTATAGCTTCTGTCGTAAATTTCGGCGGCAATTGTACGATTGTTGTACTCAATTTTATCCATATTATACGAGCGGTTTAGTACAACTCCCATTGTACAGCAGCCCCCAACCAGTATGGCTGAAATTATAACGCTTATAAGGTTGATTTTTAAATGCCCGTGAGTGATAAGCAATGTAACAATAATTTCAATTCCAAGTAAAATTGCCGCAACAGGCGAGAACTTCAGCGGAAGAAGATAATCCGGCGCCGGCGAAAACAGACAGCAGATCATAACTATGCCGAATAGGATCAATACAAGCGCAAGAGAAATAATTCCCACGCCTTTTCGTACAATTCCCTTGGCTAAGCGTTCCGATGAACTTAGCGGACGTTTTAAGCTTTCGGAGTTCATGTATTTTTTCGAGCGCTTTTCCAGTATTTCATCAAGCGCGTCGAGAAGCTGCTTCTCCTTTTGGTCAAGCTCGGTGGTCTGACTGCTAATGGCGTTAATTTCGGACTGCACAGCATTTTCGGTAACAACGCCGCCCTCATAAGTCTGATCGTTCACATTGTAATCATTGTTCTGAGTTTCGTTCATTGCTTCTCCTCCTTTCTAAATTTAACTACAATACAACACTGCATATATTTCACAGTTTGCACTATGTGTTTATTATACCAAAATTTCAGACGCTTGTCAATGACGAATATTATCCACCGAACAGAAATTTTGCTGATTAGCTAACAATTATGGAAAATTAACAAAACCCCCGCATTGCATAAAAAGGCGGTATTCTTTTCAGAATACCGCCCGAATGTTTATTTGATCTTTAATTAAAGCTCAGCGAAGTACTTTATAGTTCTTACCATCTGAGAGGTGTAGGAGTTCTCGTTATCATACCAAGAAACAACCTGAACCTGGTAAAGATCGTCGCCGATCTTTGAAACCATTGTCTGTGTAGCGTCAAACAAAGAACCGTAAGTCATACCGATAACGTCGGAGGATACGATCTGATCCTCGTTATAGCCGTAGGACTCCGAAGCAGCAGCCTTCATAGCAGCATTGATGCCGTCCTTTGTTACATCTGCGCCCTTAACAACAGCGGTAAGGATAGTAGTAGAACCTGTGGGAACAGGAACACGCTGTGCGGAACCGATGAGCTTTCCGTTAAGCTCGGGGATAACAAGACCGATAGCCTTTGCAGCACCCGTAGAATTGGGAACGATATTAGCAGCGCCCGCTCTTGCTCTTCTGAGGTCGCCCTTTCTGTGAGGACCGTCAAGGATCATCTGGTCGCCTGTGTAAGCGTGGATGGTGGACATGATGCCGCTCTGGATGGGAGCGTAATCGTTGAGAGCCTTAGCCATGGGAGCAAGGCAGTTGGTGGTGCAGGATGCTGCGGAGATGATGGTGTCGTCCTTGGTAAGTGTATTTTCGTTTACGCTGTAAACAATGGTCTTGAGGTCATTGCCGGCAGGAGCGG